>CALGGM010000045.1 GCA_937915925.1 uncultured Clostridia bacterium
CGGAACGGGATCGCTCCCCTGCGGCGCGGTCGGCTCCGTCCCGCCCGGCTGCACCGGAATCTGCTCGGTTTCATACGCAGGCACGGGCGTGGTTTCCGTGATCGCGGCTTCCAGCCGCCCTTCGGCCTTGTTCAGCACGACCTCCTCCTCCGGCGTCGGCACGCAGGCGAGGAGCAGCGAAAATATCAGGCAAAAAATGATGATGCGTTTCATCGGTTTCTCCTTTCATACGGGCGGATACGATCCGCCCCTACGGGTACATTTCATCCGTCAAATGAATTGCGCGATGCGCATGAATTGACCTTACGGTCATGAATTGCCTTGCGGCATGAATTGTGCCTTCGGCACATGAAGAATGAAAACTATGACTGTTCCGTTCCGAGAAACATAAAGTTATACCGGCGGATTGCGAACAGGACGCCGACCATCAAAAGCGCGATCATGCCGCCGAAAATCGCGTAGGTCTGCCAGAGCCTCGGCAGAAGGTCATAGCCGAAATTATGCATGTGATACGTCGCTTGGTTCAAGGGACTGAGCCAGCCGACGGCGACGTTTGCCTTATACATCAGTTCGTCCGGGAGATTGAACATCTGCTTGATAAGCTCCGGGTTCAGCAAAAGCCCGTAGAGTGAGAAGGCGAATGCCGCGACCACGCCCGCGCTCTTGCCGCGAAGCAGCTTCATAAGAAGCATGAGCAGCGCGAGCACGAGCGTGTACAGCAGCATCAGGAGGAAAATCGTTTCGGCGCATTGGTACGGGCGCGACATTTCGAGCGTTTTCACAAGCGCAGGGAGCGCAACCGCCTTGCCCGCGCCGGAGTAGCCCAAGATCGCGGCAGTTTCCGACCACATGTTGCCGAGGAAGCTATTTTGCATGCAGATCAGCGTCGTCGCAAGAAAGATAAACAGCATGTAAAGAAGCGTCGCAAGGATCAGATACAAGAGCTGTCCCCACGCCCATGTGCTGCGCTTCATGCGAACGAGATAATACGGTACGCCCGCGCCTAAAAACGGGATGTCCGCAAACAGCAGTACCAGAAGCAACGAGACGAGCAGCACGGAGTTCGCGTCGCCGAACGTCCACACGAACGGCTCGAACGCCTGCATCGCCGTATTCATGTCGTAGGCGAACGACGCCGCCTTGTCGGACAGCAGAAAGCACAGGATGAACGCGAGCGCGAAGGTTAAGACGATGCGGACGTTTCCGCGCCACATGCGGAAGTTGTACCGCACGACCGCGCCGACCTTGGAAAGCTCGGAAAGCGCCGGGATCCGCTTTTGCATCCGCTTCGGCTTCGCGCGTTCGATCCGCCGTAACAGAAGCTTTTGCGAAAAGCTCTGCGCCTTATAGTGCCGCTTCTGCCGCTTGTCGTCTCTGAGCTCCTTTTGCGCCGTCATGTAAAACGTCAGCTGCAGTACCAGTACGAGCATGAAAAGCGTCAGCGCCGCGCTCTTGCCTTCGAGCGGCCACGCGCCCTGCATGGTCAGATAGTTTTTCGGGTTCAGCATGAACGTGGAGCGGAAATAGCGCTCCTGTAAAATGATCAGTACGTAATAGAAGATGAACGGCGCGGCATACGCAAGGTACACGTTTTGTGTCAGCGACGAGCAAAGTAAGCCCACGCTTGCCCACATCGCGCCGGACAGGAAGAACAGAAAGCATCGAAGGACGATGTCCGGGATACGCGATTCGACCGCGTATTCGCCGTAGACCTCGAACGGCGAAAACACCAGAAGGAAGATCCCAAGCGCCGTGAGTATCCCGAGTACGAGCGCAAGCCCGCCCGACACTGCCGCACCGATCCCCTTGCCAAGGATATAGCGGGTGACGCTTGTGCGGGTGAGATACGGCTTCAAATACCCCGACCGGATGTCATCGGTAAACGCCGTCGTGTAGGGGATCGCGGCAAGGATCGGCACGGCGAACAGGATGACGTCGCTGCCGAGCGCGTTTAAAAGGAGCTCGCGGTGATACCCGTACAGCACGTGCCGTTCTTCCATACGGAACACACCGAGCGCTTCCGAAAATGCGCCGATCAAAAGACACAGCACCATGCCGCAAAACGCGATCAGAAACTGCCGTCCGAATACCGCGCGTCTGATGTCTCCCCAAATCTGTCTCATTCAATATCCTTTCATGCGGCATCGCCGCAATTCATTCATCCGCGAAAAGCAGAATGCTTTTCTGCGTGTCCACCTCATCCGCCTCGTTCCTCGGCACCTTCCCCATCAAGGGGAAGGCAAGAAATAACGTCGATTCTCCGCAAGGAGAATCCTCCTGAACGTGCCCAAAGGGCACATTTCACGCGCCGAAGGCGTATTTCACACCCGAAGGGTATTTCACATGCGGCGCTGCCGCATATTTCACCGCGCGTCAGCGCTCAATATCCCTTATACGGATCGATGACCGTGCCGTCGATCGCGTTGACGATCAGAAGCGGGTTCAGGCTGTTAAAGTGCGCTTCATACCATTCATAGGCGTCTATCGCCTTTCTCCGCTGCTGTTCCTGCTCGTTATAGACGAACGAGCCGGTAAAGAACCACACCGGGACAAGGAACCCGCTGTCTAAATTGTTCTTCTCGCGGATGCGGAACTGCCCGAGCTGCACGTTGTCGACCGTCAACACGCCGTCCTTGTATTCGTCCTCCGAGAACTGCCGGTTCATCTGCGTTTCAAAGATCGTCTCGATCTTCTCAAACGGCAGCAGCGGCGTGGATTCCGAAATCACGTCCTCCGTTTTCAGCGGCGCAAGCCACACGATCGAAACGAGCTTGCCGCTTCCGTCGACCGCCGCCATCAGCGTTTCGTAGTCCCATGTGCGCACGTACTGCGATTCCGTCGGCTCGTCCCATGCGGAGCCTTGGCAGTAGACCTGATACGCGCCGCCGCGAACCTCCGAAAGATGAATGAGATACACCCATCGCGTGTTGTCCTGAATGCCCTTGATGTCGCCGTCGGTCGCGGCGTTGTTCGCCCAGTAGACGTCTGACGCGGCGAAGGTTCCGATCCCATCGAAGTACGACTGCGCAAGCTTGATCGCGTCGTTCGGCGAAATGCTCGCGCCCTCGTGCGGCTTGTCGTAATCCTTCGGATCGATGCGCGCCGTGCCGAACTTGTTCGGGTTGTTGAAGAACCAAGCCGTGGTGATGTCGGTCACGTCGGTCGCCGCGGTCTCAAACTCGAGCGCATGATCGTTCATCTTGTCCGCAAAGACCAGCGCGTGATCGAAAAAGCCGGAAACCGTTTCGCTGCCCACGACCGTGATCTGATTGGAGTTGTGCTCCCAGTCGTCGCTGTATACCGGCGCGGAGCCGTCCCAGACCGCAAGCGGCACGGGCGCGTCGTCCTCGGGCAGCGCGTTGTACTGCTTCTGATACTCCGCCGCCGTCGCCCTGCGGTTTTCCAGCATTTCCTGCCATTCCTCCTCGGTCGCGTCCAGATCCGACATCCACTCCGCCTTCTCTTCGCGCGTCGGCTCCTCCATCAGCTCCTGAATCATCCGCTCCAGCGCCTCGCGAGTGGGATGGTATTCGTACACATACAGCTGATCACTGTGAAAGAGCCGCTTTGAAACCGTCAGCCGTTCCTCGTCGGTCAGCGTGCGGCGGCTGACGCGGAGCATCGGGAACACGCCCGTTTCCGAAAGGATCTCGATCGGCACGTCCGCATGGATCTGCACGTTCTGCACATCGGTCACGCCGTCGTATTGAAAGCGCTCCGGCGTCATGTCCTTCGCGGAGGCCGCAGCCTCCCCCGTCTCTCCGCTCTCCTGTCCCGCCTTGACCGTGTCGATCAGCACGTTCGTATCCTTCTGCTTCACGGCGTCCTCCGTAGGCGTAGGCTGACACGCGCACAAAAGCGCAAGGACCAGACACAGTACGATGATTCGTTTCATGGGTACCTCCTGTTTCATCCTAAACGGTTTTGGGAAAAAAGTTGTTTTCATTCTGTAATGAATTTGTAATCATTGCCGTTCCCGCCTGACAGATACCATTATAAAACCGTGATGTCACAGAGTTGTCACAGAGTTGTATCAGAGTTGTAAAATCTCGACAGGATTCCCGGATTTACGGAAAATAAAAAACCGTCCCGAAAGGAACGGTCAAATACGGGAACGGTTATTCGGGACGGAAAAAGTCGATCAGCCGCCGCTCACGAAAATCGCGCAGGACAGAATCGAGATGATCCATGCCGAGGCGGGTCAGGCGAAGATAGGCGGGGTCGGAATGATCCCAAAAGCCGAAGCGATCGTTTTTGTCGAAGGCTTCCTGATAGGTTTCGATCACGTCGCAGCCGAAACGCGCCGAAAACGCCGCGCGGTCAATGCCGGAGGTTAAGCGAAGCCCCAGCATGACGGATTCAAACATCTGCTCAAACGTGTTGATGATGATGCGCTCCGCCCGCGGGAGCCTGCCCTTTTCAAGCTTTTTGAGGTACGCGGGAATGCTGTTTTCGTTTGAAAACCGCACCCAAAGACCGTCCTCGACCATTGAGGAATGCGCGGCGGCGCCCAAGCCAAGATACGGCTCATTGTGCCAGTAGATGAGATTGTGGCGGCATTCGAACCCCGGTTTTGCGAAGTTACTGACCTCATAGCGGTGATAGCCGAGCGCATTGAGAAGATCCATCCCGGCGTCCTCCATGTCCGCGACGGCGTCCGGATCGGGAAGCGTTTCGTGCCCCGCAAGTACATCGTCGTACAGCGGCGTACCCTCTTCGAGGATTAGCGAATAGGCGGAAATATGCGTGGGCTCGAGCGCCGCGACCGTGCGGATCGCGTCGAGGTAATCGTCCTGCGTCTGTCCCGGCAGCCCGTGCATGAGATCGACGTTGATATTCGTAAAGCCCGCGTCCCTTGCCGCCCGATAGGTCGAAAGAAATTCCTCGAACGTATGGACGCGCCCGATGCGTTTGAGAAGTTGGTTCTGCGTCGCCTGCAAGCCGATCGAAAGGCGGTTGAACCCCGCGTCAAAAAGCCGCTTCAAGCCCTCGTAGCCGACCGTTTTGGGATTGCACTCCGTCGAGATCTCCGCGTCGGGCTCGACAGGGAACGCCTTTCGGATCGCGTTGAGAATCGCGCAAAGATCGTCCGGCTGCAGCGCGGTCGGCGTGCCGCCGCCGAAGAACACGCTTTTCACGCGCTCGCCCGGATATTTTTGCGCGGAAAGGTCGATCTCTCGAAGAACGGCAGAGCGATACCGCCCCGCGGTTTCGTCGATCGGAACCGAGACGAAATCGCAGTAGCGGCATTTCTTCAAGCAATATGGGATATGTACGTAAACGCCGATCATCCGTTGATGCGCAGCACGCTCATAAACGCGTCGCTCGGCACGGCGACGGAGCCGACCTGACGCATGCGCTTCTTGCCTTCCTTCTGCTTCTCCAAAAGCTTCTTTTTGCGCGTAATGTCGCCGCCGTAGCACTTCGCCAAAACGTCCTTACGAACCGCCTTGACGGTCTCACGCGCGATGATCTTGCTGCCGATCGCCGCCTGCACCGGGATCTCGAACTGCTGACGCGGGATAACGTCCTTGAGCTTTTCGGCGACGGCGCGGCCCTTACTGTACGCGCGATCCTTATGCACGATCGTCGAAAGCGCGTCGCACATCTCGCCGTTCAGGAGGAAGTCGAGCCGTACAAGCTCGCTTTTCGCGTAGCCGGACAGCTCGTAATCGAACGACGCGTAGCCGCGGGAACGCGATTTCAGGCTGTCAAAGAAGTCATAGATGATCTCGTTCAACGGCAGCACATAGTGCAGATTCACGCGGTCGGCTTCGATGTACTGCATATCGACAAACGTGCCGCGGTTGTTCTGGCAAAGCTCCATGATCGTGCCGACGTACTCGGACGGAGTCATGATCGTCGCCTTCACGATCGGCTCCTCCATGTAGTCGATCTCGGCGGCGTTCGGGAGGTTCGTCGGGTTGTCGATGACAAGCTCCGTCCCGTCGAGCGTATATACGTGATACACGACCGAAGGCGCGGTGGTGACAAGGTCGAGATCGAACTCGCGCTCCAAGCGCTCGGTGATGATCTCCATATGCAAAAGCCCCAGGAACCCGCAGCGGAAGCCGTAGCCCAAAGCCGCGCTCGTTTCATGCTCATAGGAAAGCGACGCGTCGTTCAGCTTCAGCTTGTCGAGCGCTTCTTTAAGGTCGTCATAGTGCGCGCCGTCCGCGGGGTACACGCCGCAGAAGACCATGGAGTTCGCCTGCTTATAGCCGGGAAGCGCTTCCTTCGTGGGGCGGTTCGCTTCGGTGATCGTATCGCCGACCTTCGTTTCCGCGACGCTCTTGATCGACGCCGCGATATAGCCGACCTCGCCCGCGGTAAGAGAATCCACCGGCTTCCACGAAGGCGCGAACACGCCGACCTCGGTGACGTCGAACTCGTTGCCGGTCGCCATCGAGCGGATGCGGGTGCCCGCCTTCACCGTGCCGTCGAACACGCGCACGTACGACAGGGCGCCCTTGTAGTTGTCATAGAAGCAGTCGAAGATCAGCGCTTTCAAAGGCGCGTCCGGATCGCCCGTCGGCGCGGGAACGGTGTCCACGATCCTTGCAAGGACTTCGTTCACGTTCAGACCCGTCTTTGCGGAAATGCACGGCGCGTCCTCGGCGGGAATGCCGATGACGTCCTCGATCTCATGGATCACGCGCTCGGGCTCCGCGCTCGGCAGATCGACCTTATTGATGACCGGGAGCACCTCGAGCCCGTTGTCGACCGCAAGGTATACGTTCGCAAGCGTCTGCGCCTCGATGCCCTGCGTCGCGTCGACGACCAGCACCGCGCCCTCGCACGCGGCGAGCGCGCGCGAAACCTCGTAGTTAAAGTCCACGTGGCCCGGCGTGTCGATCAGGTTGAACATATACGTCTGCCCGTCGGTGTGATGGTAGAACATGCGAACGGCGCTTGCCTTAATCGTAATGCCGCGCTCGCGCTCGATGTCCATGGAATCCAGAAGCTGCTCCTCCATATCGCGCTTTGCGACGGTGTCGGTCAGCTCCATCATGCGGTCGGCAAGCGTCGACTTGCCGTGATCGATATGGGCTATGATAGAAAAATTTCGGATCAAATTCGGGTCAAAATTCATAACTGCCTCCAAAGCAGTATTTATTGTACATGAACATTGCCAAAATTGCAAGAAGTGTGATACAATCAAGGCGACCAAAACCGGAGGTGGGCAAATGGAATTTGATCTCAATGCCGTCGCGAAGCGGCTCAATGACCGCGGCTTTCTCGCGGACGTCGTAAAAACGCCCGAAGAGGCGAAAGAACTGATCCTGAACTACATCGGCGACCGTTCCGTCGGCATCGCGGGCTCGTCGACCGTGCGCGATCTGGGACTTTACGAAGCGCTCACGGAACGCGGCAACACCGTCTACTGGCACTGGAAGGTCGAAAAGCCGCAGGTCGAACAAACGCGTCTGAATGCGATCGCGGCGGACGTGTACCTTTGCTCATCGAACGCGATCACTGAGGATGGAAAACTCATCAACATCGACGGCACGGGCAACCGGCTTGCGGGCATGATCTACGGGCCGAAGACGGTCATCCTTGCGGTGGGCAGAAACAAGCTTGTCAAGGACTGCGACGAAGCGATTAAAAGGATCAAGCGCGACGCCTGCGGTCCGAACGCGCGCAGGCAGGGCTTTCAGACGCCGTGCTCGATCGACAACGTCTGCCGCGACTGCCGCCCGCTGGCTCGCATGTGCAACGTGACCGCGATCACCGAATACCCCTCCCGCCGCCATCAGGCGTTCCGCATCGTTTTGATCGACGAGGACATGGGCTTATGACGATCAACGAATATCAGAAGCTTGCCATGACGACCTTAAACCCCGCGCTGTCCGAAACCGAAGTTCTTTTGAACGGCGTCATGGGGCTTTGCGGCGAATCGGGCGAGGCGATCGATCTTGTGAAAAAGTGGATGATGCAGGGTCACGAGCTCGATAAGGCGCATCTTGCAAAGGAGCTTGGCGACGTTGCGTGGTACCTTGCCGAGACCGCAACCGCGATCGGCTATGATCTCGAAACGATCCTGCAAGCGAACATTGACAAGCTCAAAGCCCGCTATCCCGAGGGCTTCGACGCAAGCCGCTCCATGCACCGTGAAAGCGGGGACGAATAAAGCGGGCGGATGCGATCCGCCCCTACGGGAAAATCGCAATCTTAGGGGAAGGTCTTACCTTCCCCTAAGCGTGTCAAAAAACCTTTTGACACGCTGAGCAGGCTGTTGATAAGGGAGAGATGGCGACGCGCGGGAAGCGCGCGACGGCACCGCTGTAACGAAGCGAAGCGAAGTGGCAAAAGAATTCGCGTTTTCGCGACGGAGCTATACTGGAGTATGCATGGTACGCGGTAGACGGCGCTTTGCGCCGTCGCGCGATCTACCTATGTAACGAAGTGGACCGAGCGAAAACGCGAACAGTTTTCGGCGAAATAATAGAAAGAAAGGGTGCCCTTGCGCCCTTTCATCCGACAAGTATTCATTTGAATCAGCTCGCCGCAAACGGTCTGACCCCTTTTGCGACAGCCTGAGGGGAAGGTCTTACCTTCCCGTACCGTTGCTCGAAGGACGGGCAATGCCCCTACAGAATGAAACACGAAAAACGCCGGAAGGATCGCTCCCTCCGGCGTTGATGTTTGGGTTCAGTTGATCAGAATTCCCTCATATGGGACGCCGACAAAGGCATATGCGTCTGCGGGATCGGCGGTGAATGTGAAGCTGTAGGTTCCTACAAGCTCGCGTTCACCCTGCTTGTTGAGATCGTAGACGTCCCAATCCTTGATTTCGATCGTGATCGGTCCGTCGTACATGTCGAGCCGTGCGGGGGCTTTCAGAGACAGCTCGTACGTGACATGCCGCGTCTTCTCCATGCTGTAGGAATCGATGATGTCCGCGATCTGTTCGTCGCTGAGGCGGAACGGCTCCTCGACCCAGTTCCAGTCCCGATTGACGGTACGCTCCGCTTTTTCGCCGTTGATCAGGATCTCCTTCGGATACGTTTCCCAGATCGCGACCTCGCACGCCAGATTCTTTGCGGAATAACAGATCGAAAGGCTGCCGTCCTGTCCGAATGCAATGCGGCGGATCGAAACCGGCACGCCGTTCTGTTCATCGCTGACGCCTTCTACGTCGATGACGTCATATTGACTGTGGCTGATGACCCCGCGAATTGCTTCCGATTTGTTCGATGCGATCGGCGTATACCACGCGTCGCGCTCGGCGTCATCCTTCGGGAACGTTACTTCGCCGGTGTTGAGATCATAACGGAAGACAAAGACCTCCTCATTGTATTCCTCCGGCTCGATCCATCCCTCACCCTCCGGTGCTTTGGTGTATCTGCCGGACAGCTCTACACAGGCGACGGTAACGGTATCATTCATATGCTTGCGGGTCGCATAGAACGGCAGACGCAGCAAAGTCGTTTCGGTATGAAAGCCCTCTGTCCACTCGTAGGCGATACGCTCCTCATTCACAAGATAGCCGTCGAGGCAGAAGTACTGGAACGCGCTTGATCCCTCTCCGCTGTACTCGCCCGTCCAGTTGTTGGTGAAGCCCAAAAGAATTCCGTCTTCGTCGGCGCTGACGTCATGGAACGTCGTGAACGCGACCGTCTTTTCAAGCGGCGTCGATTCGTTCGGAAGCGGGCTTAAAACCGCCTGCTGCATGGCGTCGGATTTCTCCGTCTCCTCCATGATCTTTTTCGCCAGCCGGTCGATCTCCGCCTCGCGCATTTCATCGGTGAAATCGTACACAAACGGAATCGAGAACGTACCGATCTCGCCGATGCGGCTGCCTTGTTTATCATAGCGGTACAGGGCGCCGGAAAGTATCATTTTCGTGCCGTTTTCGATCTTCGGCAGGTTCATAAAGTGCATGCTGAACGCGTCGTTTTCGTCATACCCTGCCGCGATCGGATCGCCGTCCCACACATACGGCGCATACGCCGTGCCGCCGATCTCCAGACGGAAATCGACCGCGTCCGCACCGACCGCGCAAAACGTGTCGTATGCATCCAGAATGCGCTGCGTATGGAGATCGCCGTCCAAGAACGTCGGATCGAACGAAACGATCATGCCCGTTTTGTCGCTCACTGCCGCAAACGACAGTTCCAGCTCATTGGTATCGTCGACCGTCACCGCCTTAAGCGACAGCGTCACATCATCCAGCACAGCCGTTTCGTCGATCGGGACCGGATACTCCCAAACGACGCTGTTCATGCGGCGAATGGCTTCCTTGCGCGCCTCCTGATAGCGGGCATCCTCCGTCATTTCGATCCGCGCTTCATTGTCTTCCTTCATCTTACCGGCGGTTGATATACCGACCGCTGCCGCCGTACCGACCGCGAGCACCAGCACCGCCGCCGCAATCAGGATCGCAAGCGTTCTCTTCTTGATCACGAATCCTTCCGAACGGCGCCGCGTCGGCGTCTCCCGGACCTCTGCCTGCAGCAGCTCTACCGTGCGGCTTTTGAACTGTTCGGACGCGGCGATGCTGTCATAGCCTTTATAAAATCTGTTCATATGCGTCTCCTTCCATGAGTGCCTTGAGTTTTTTCCTTGCCCGGCTCAATCGGGAACGGACCGTTCCCTCGCGCTCGCCGAGCAGCTTTGCGATCTCGACCGTCGTGTACTCCTCATAGTAATAGAGATACACGGCGTCGCGGTCCTTTTCGGGAAGCTGCCGTACCGTATCCAGAAGCTCGAAGCTTTCCTCCGAATACGCCGCGGCGATCTCCTCGTTCAGCGGCACGTCCGTGCGCGATTTCCTTCGCGCCTCGTCGATGCAGATGCGGATCGCGGTCTTGATCAGCCATGCCTTTTCGTGCTCGCGGCTCTCAAAACGCGGCGCGCGCTTCACCAAGCGCTCGAACGTGCTCTGCACCACGTCCTCCGCCTCCGCAATGCTGTTCATGCGGTTTAAGGCGATGCGCATCAGCATGTCGGAATAGGTCTCGACCACGCGCACGATCTCACGTTCCCTGGTGGTTTGCCTGTTTTTCAGTTCCATATCTCAACCTCCTTTGCCCATAACACGGACCAAGGGCACGATCCGCTGCAATCGAGCACGAAAAATCCGGGAGATTGCTCCCCCGGATGAAATGCATATGAACGGTATTATTCCTCGTAATCGTCCTCGTCCTCTTCGTCGTCACCGCCGCCGGTGATGAGCGAAAGCAGACCGCGCTTTTTCTTGGGCGCCGGACGCTCGTCTTCCTCTTCGTAATCGTCCTCGTCCTCTTCGACTTCCTCGATGCCGAGCATGCGGGCGAAGAATCCCTTCTTGCGCGGCTTCTTCGGCTCCTCATCCTCGTAATCGTCCTCGTCTTCCTCCTCTACGGGCGCGGGACGAACGGGACGCGCTGCGGGACGTGCTGGATCCCAAGCTGAAGCTGTAAAGGGGGGCGGAAGATGGAGAATCTGCTGGAAATCCGAAATCTGAAAATCACCACGCTCCGGGGCCGGCAATCCGTATACCTCCTGGACCGGGTGGATCTGAATATTCCGAAGAAATGCTCCTTCGGCATCGTGGGAGAGTCCGGCTGCGGAAAG
>CALGGM010000046.1 GCA_937915925.1 uncultured Clostridia bacterium
GCAGTCGGCGCGGCGGTCGGCTCCGGCGAAGGCGTCGCCGTGGGATCCGGCGTCGCCGTCGGTTCCTCCGTAACGACCGGCTCCGACGTTTTCGGCGGTTCCGTTTCGTCTCCGTCCGCAAGCGCAAGCACCGGCGTAAGCATGAGCATCAGCGCCGTCAACCATGCAAGCAATTTCCGTTTCATTCCCATTCACCCTTCTCTTTCGTTTTCTCAATATCCATAATCCGTGTGCACGACCGATCCGTCGATCGCGTTCAGCACCAAAGCGTCGTGCGACGACCATTTTTGCTCGCGGTAGTTCAGCCGCGCTTCCTCGCTGCCCATGCCGTACAGCCCGTCGAAGAACAGCACCCAGCAGGGCATTTCGTAATACTCGTCCGAGTCCTTCGCCCGCAGCGTAAACGTCGTGAGCAGTGCGCGGTACACCTCGAGCTCCACGTCGTTCTCGCCGATGAGGTCGTAGCGCAGGCACATCGTGAACGTGTTCTTTGCGATCCGCTGTATGTCGGAAAACGGAAGCAGCTCAACGTTCGCGTTCGGCATGCCGGACACCGCCTTGCGGTCCGAAAAGGTAAACGACTGCACGCCGTTTTCGTCGATGAAGACGTTCACGTGCTCCTCCCATACCGGCGCGTTTGCGACAAATCCCTCGTCCGTGCCGTAGTTCAGATCCTGCGACGGCGACCACGGGACCCCGCTCACAGGGTAGCCCGCCGGGTTTCGGATCAGCTTAAACGACCATCCGTTCGTTTTATAGCGCATGCTTTCGTCGGTCGAGCGTTCCAGAAAGCACGCCTTTTCCGCGGTGGATATGCTGTACTCGGTGAGCCCGAGACGGTCAAGCTCAGTATTTAGAATCGCTTCGGCGTCCGCGCGGTCCATCGTAACCTCGTGCCAGAGCTTCACATTGGATTCCCCGAATTCCCGATCCATCTGATAATCCGATTCCGTGTAGGTGTGCCCGTAATACGCACAGTCCTTCGCGATGCCGAAGCCCCACTGATAGAAATACACGTACGCCTTTTCGCCCGACTGCATGGTGTAGACGGTTGCGGAGTTCAGATGCAGACCGCTGTAATCCGAAACGGGCTTCGTTTCAAGCACGTCCGGCGCTGCTTTGATCCGCTCCATGTACCATGCGGTCTGCTCGTCGATCTCCTCCTGCGTATAGCCCGATTCGTCGCGATCGCCCCAATCCGGCTTGCCCGCGTCGACCCAGCGCTGCCACTCGGCGACGTCGTCCAGATACGCCTGCAGGTCCTTCTGATAATCCGCCTTCGTCCGCTCGGAGGTGTACGCCTCCGCGGGCGTGTCGAGTAGCTTTTCCGCGAACGTGCGCGCATCGTCGTCCGTCAGCGGCGCGTCCTTTAACCGATAGACCGGGTACAGCCCGTCCGACTTCTGCACGACGTCGGCATGCACAGACAGGCGCACATGCTCGCTGAGCTGCACCGCGTCCTCGTCCCAGCGATCGGGAAAAAACTGCGCCGCGGCAGGCTCCGGCTGTGCCTCGCCCTCCGAACCCGCCTCCGGCTTCGGCACGGCGTTGATCTTGTCCTCCACCGTGCTGTCGCCCTTGTTCACGACAAATTCCTGCTCCGGCGTCGGAAGGCAGGCGCAAAGCAGCAAACACGCCAGCAAAAGCATTATCATTCGTTTCATGGAATTCTCCTTTCCTACGGGCGGATACGATCCGCCCCCACCAATAAACCAAATTGTAGGGGAAGATACCATCTTCCCGTTCCGTTGTTTCGGCGGGCGTATGATATCCGCCCCTACGGGTAATTTCATCCGTCAAATCCGGCGACATGCGCGGCGGATTTGACACCGTGCACCGTCTGCCGCCCGGTCGCCTTTGGCGATAGGCAGACGGTGTAGGCTCGTCGAAATCCTGATTTCGGCGAAAGCGATGCTTACAGCATCGTCATGATTCCCGCGTCCATCTCGCAGACCGTGTCGCAAAGCACCTCGATGTCCGCGATATTGTGGCTCGCTAAAAGGATCGTCCGCCCGTCGGTGGCAAGCGACTTAAAGAGCTCGCGCATCTCCGCAACGCCGTTCTTGTCAAGACCGTTCATTGGCTCGTCAAGGATCATCAAGGACGGCTCCTCCATGATCGCCTGCGCAATGCCTAAGCGCTGCCGCATGCCGAGACTGTACTTGCCGACAGGTTTACTGCTCATAGGGTCCAGCCCCACGCGTCGGATCGTGTCCGCGATCTCGCGAAGGTTGATCTTCCGTTTCAGCGACGCCAGAATTTCCAGATTCTTCAATCCCGAAAGCTGCGGCAGAAAGCCCGGCGTTTCGATGATCAGCCCGATGTCCTCCGGAAAGTCGACGTCCTTGCCGATCTGCTTGCCGTTCACGAGCACCTTGCCGCTCGTCGGCTGCAAGAATCCGCAGATGCATTTGAACATGACCGTCTTGCCCGAGCCGTTGTTGCCCACGACGCCGTGGATCTTCCCCGCTTCAAAGTTGCGGTTGATGCCCTTTAACACCGTGTCCTGTCCGAACACCTTCACAAGATCGTGAATTTCGATTGCGTTTGCCATAGTTCCTCCTCAATACCCCGAGTTGCGGTCGATGATGCTGCCGTCGATTGCGTTGACCGTCAGAAGCGACTGGTTTTTGAACCATTCCCGCGATCCTTCATTGGTATAACCCATGAAGTCCCACACCGGCAGCAGATACCTCTCGTCGGGCGCGTCCTTCTTCTTGACCTTCATATAGGACAGAACAATCCGCGTGACTGTGATATGCTCGTGCGTTTCGGCTTTGCCCTTTTCGGCCGCATCGAGGTAGATCGAGCGGAAGATCTGCTTTTTAAAGATCTCCATCGCCTTGTCGAAGGAAATCAGCCCGACGTTCTCGTTTTCCGTCTCCATCACGTTGATCGCGTTGTACCACGTCAGCGCAACGGCTTTGCCGTTCCGTACGAGCACGGCAGCGCTTTCCGGGATCACCGGTTCATCGAAATTTACGGAAGCCCCCGCCGCCTGCATCGCCGTGTCCGAGCCGTGAAACGCCGAATACGAATAGCACGGGATCCCTGCGGTATTGCGAATCAGCGCGATATGGTATTCATCGGCGGGAAACTGCTCCGGCGAAAAATGCCATTCTCTTAAGAAGGGCTCCCTGTCAAAGCTGTCCAAATACGTGCTGACCCCGACGGCCTTGAACGCGCCGCCGGAAATCTCGCGCATAACCGATTCGGCAACGGCGGCGGCTTCCTTCTCGTCCGCGGTTTGGGGCATGTGCCCGCCGTACGGATGCGGCGCGCTGTGCGTTTCGTCATAGAAGAAAATCGAGCTCGTCGTGATTGCCAGATAACAGTTGTTCTCATTTGCGACGACCGTCTTGTCGCCGGAAAAGCTGCCTGTCCACGGCTGCATCGGCCCCGGCTCCGGCATCTCGGCGTAGCTCGCAAGATATTGGTTCAGGTTGAACTCCGTGCCGAACTGATACTGATCATAGGGGAAATCTTCGCCGAACACGCGATTGTTAAAATCGTCTAAAAGCTTCGTCTGTTCCTCGATCACGTGTTTCCAATGCGCTTTGTCGCCCAGCTCGCGGTTGTAATTGTAATACGGCCCGTCACCCAGAAGCAGCTTTGTGATCTTTTCGCACTGCTCCGGCGTGAACGTGCGAATCTCTGCCGTATAGACCGGCACCTTGGAGACGTTCGGAATTTCGACGTCCGCGTCGACGGTCACGGTCAGGGTCCCGCCGACCACCTTGTCCTCCGCGCTGTCGGTGCAGTGTTCCGGCGCGTCGAGAATGCTCCGCAAGGTCACGGCAGGCGCGTCCGATCCGGTCGGCGCGTCATTCGTCGATTCCGTCGTATATGCCGGCACCGGAGTGGTCGCCGTGATGGTTTCCGCCAATTGCCCCTCGGCTTTGTTGATGATCGCGTCCTCCTTTGGCGTCGGTACGCAGGCAAGCAAAACCAAGGACAACAGAAAAATCAGCAGTCGTTTCATTGAATATTCCTTTCGTTGTGGGGTTGTTATACGGGGCGTCCGGGAGGACGCCCCCTACGATTCATTGGAGAATGGACTGTTCCGCATCGGACACATGTTCAAATGCTTCGGCAATGAAGTTTGTCGATGTATTTTGTGCGGGGGACCGAGGTTGGCCTCCCCTACAGGATGTATCGGCAGACATGATTGCCTAAACGGATTGTAGGGGTCGTCGTCCCCGACGACCCGCTGTAGATTCGTTAATCCACCGAGAGGATCAGCGCACCGTCAGTAAGGGCGATCATTCCGCCGTTGTACGAAACATTCTCGTCCGTGTTCGGGTGGACGTACTGCACATTGTCCTCCATCGGGGTGACGATGTCGCCGACTTTCATTTCATCGGTATAGAACAGATCGAACAGAACGCGGATCGACGAGATCCTGTCAATGCGGTAATAAGGGATCGAGGTGAAGCTCAGCGTGACCGTGCGGACATGCTTGCTGTCGGTGCTGCTGCCGCTTTCCGTGCTCGATTCGTACCGCTTGCCGTCGATCTCGCAGTGGAAATGCCGATGGGCAAAGAACGCTTCGCATTGCTGATCCGTCCAATCCTCGGGCAGCGCAATGCGGATGCAGATATCGTGAATGCCGAGCGCATCGATGTAGCCGGGATTGTCGACCGACAGCGTCAGTCCGTAAAGGTCTGCGGGCAGATTGGTGATGGCATGTGCAATGCCGTCGTCGTAATCGACCTCGACCCATGCGGAGTAGGACAGCTTGACGGTCTGATGTCCGAGCGTGACCGACGGCGTTTCCGCTTTCAGGAGCTTGCGGTCAAGCTGATCGACCGCGCCGAGATCGAAGCGTACCGTGCCGAGCTCGGCTTCGAGCAGCGTTTTCATTTCGCCCTCGCCGATGTCAACGGCGGATCGGTACAGCAGCGTGGCGCTGACCAAGCCGTCTTCGCCCGCAAACTGCATCATGTAGGCAATGGGATCGACGTTTACGTACATAAAGCTGTCGGGATTGGCATGCCAGTCGTCGGCGTAGGTCACGACGGTTTGATAGCGCAAAGACCCCTGCACGACGCCGATCAGCTCGCGGCCGTTCAGCCATTCGATCGACTCCTTGCTGATCTCGGCGCGCTGCGCGTCGGAGATCGGGTCATCGCCGTAGACGGCGTTGTGCCGACTCAGCATCTCCCGATAGTCGGGGTTCGCCCAAAATGTGGTGCCCGTGCCGCAGCTCAAACGCCCGCCGTCGGGGAATTGCAGGTAGTAAAAGCCCATCGCGTCGTTGTAGAACGACATCTGTCCGCTGGTGTAGACCTCAGGAACGTGTCCGCGCTCGAAGTACTGCGCGACCTGCTCCAAGGGGACCTTTACCTGCGTCACGTTGCCGTCGGTACATGCGTCGATTTCAGGCAGTGAAGTGAGCCCGTGCAGCGTCACGGTGATGTACAGATCTTCTCCGTCGTACATCGTGTCGCCGAGATCGATGCAAAAATCCCTTGCGATCTGCTGCCAGATCGGCTCGTCGCAGACGTAGGTGACCTGACTGCCGTACGGCGTATCGGTGCTCGCGGTTACGACCGGCGCGTCGGTGACGGGCGGCACGATCAGCGAATCGATCTGCTCGTTCGGAACGCGGTTTTCGGGGTCCTCGGTGAGGTACTGCTCGGGGGACTGGATGTGAAACCACCTCTGCACCTCGGCACGCGCCTCGGGAATGGCGATGACGACGCTGAACGCCACAATCAGGCACGCCGCGATCGGCAGCAGCACGCGCGTCCATACGATGCCGGTGCGCTGCTTCGGCTTTGCGTTCAGTACCGCCGCGCGGATGGATTCTTTATGGACAAGCTCGTGTTCGGCATAGCGAAGAAGCGATTCTTGTTGATTCATAACAGTTTCTCCTTTTCAAAGGTCGCTCTGAGTTTCTTGCGCACGCGCAGCAGCTTCGATTTGACGCCGGCCGCCGTCGTGCCCATCTCGGTTGCGATGTCGCCGAGCTTCATGCCGTATCCGTAATAGAGGATAAACATGCGCTGCGTGCGCTCCGGCTCCGCCTGCAAAAACGATGTGATCTCGTCGGCAGCGACAAAGTCGAGGGTCAGCTCCTCCACGCTGTCGTCCGCCGGAAGATTGGGCGGAATCTCGTCAAACGGGATCTCCCGTCGCTTAGCGCGAAACCGGTAGCAGCTTGCAATTTCGTGCTTCAGAACCGAAATCAGATACGCCTTCGGTTCGCGGATCGCGTCTGCGCCCTTGCGGCAAAGCGCGCGATAGAACTTCGCATATGTGTTTTGCATGAGATCGTCTGCATCCGCAATCGGCACTTTGCAGAGACAATAGCGCATCAGCTCGCGAAACGTTGCGTCGTATACGGTGTTGAATCGTTCGGTTACATCGTTCATGTGATTCTCCTTTATCACGGCCGTTCACCTATATAGACGTTCGCTGCGGTCAAAAGGGCGCGCTTTGGAAGAAAACAAAAATCGAACGGCAGTCGGCCGTTCGATTTCACCGGATCAAAAATCAGCCTGTTGAACCTTGGTTCAACAGGCTGAAGCGAAGCGTTATCTGCCGCGGCGCTGTGCAAAGCACTCGGAGCAATAGATCGGTTTGTCGTTTCTCGGCTGGAACGGCACTTTGGTCGGCTTGCCGCAGGCTGCGCAAACTGCGTCGAACATTTCACGGCTCTGCTGACCGCGCGCTGCGTTTTTGCGTGCCTTCCGGCATTCCGGGCAACGGACCGGGTCGTTTTTGAAATCGTTCCGTGCGTAAAATTCCTGTTCGCCTGCGCTGAAAATGAATTCCTTGCCGCAATCCCGGCAAACCAGTGTTCTGTCTTCGTACATGTGTTTTTTGTTTCCCTTCGCGATATTGGATATTGACACCCGTTTTCGGCTGACCTGGTCTTTGCCCCCACACTCGCCGGCTGGAGGGTTCGCTCCTAAAGCACGAGCTTCCCCAC
>CALGGM010000047.1 GCA_937915925.1 uncultured Clostridia bacterium
CGTCGCGCGATCTACCGCTGTAACGAAGTGGATTCACGGCGCAGCCAATTCATGCGCCTGTGCCGCAATTCATGAAAAAGAGGATGCTGAGAAACGAAGTTTCCTGACATCCTCTTTGTTCCGTTTACCGCTTCTCCCTGCGCACGCCGAGGGCGACCAGAACGACGCCGACGGCGACGAGCGCTTCGCACAGCAGCAGCGTCGTCGGCACGCCGAGGTGCTCGATCGAGATGCCGCCGAACAGCATGCTTGCCATGCCCGCGAGCAGTCCCGTCTCGGTCAGAAGCATCTGCCCCTTGACCTGATCGGACGCGTCGACGACGTCGTTTGCATAGTACGACGAGGCGGGCATGAAGATCGCGTAGCACAGAAGCTGCAGCGCGGACGACGCGTAAACCGACCACACGCCGATCTTCGTCGTCGCGGCAAGCAGCAGCAAGCCCGTTTTCAGCAGATAGACCGACGCGGACGCAAGCAGCAGCACGCGGTCCGAAATGCGCTTGCGGATGTGCGAATACGCCATCATGCCGGGGAACTCGAGGACCGCCGCGAGCGCGATCATCACGCTCATGTTGCCGCCCGTGACCGACGTGATGCTCGCAAGGTACGAATTGATAAACATATGCGGCACGCACAGCACGAGGTTTCCGATGCAGAACAGGATGAGCCGCGGGTATTTTTTGATCACGGACAGAAGGCTGCCTCCGTCCTTGACCTGTTCGATACCGGTGCGGTGCGGCGCAAACCACAGCGCAAGCAGGAACATCCCCACATTGACGCCGAGATACACCCACAGCATCGGCTCGACGCCGGTTTTCACGATCCTGCCGAACAGCAGCGACGCAAGCGCGTACGCGACGCTTGCCGCGCCGCGCGCAAAGGAATAATCGAGCGGCTCGCCGCGGTTGATGTAATGGAACCCGACCGCATTGACCAGCGGCTGCGACGCGAGCGTCACACACGTCATCGCGCCGAACAGCACCGCCACGACCGGAAGCACGTTTTTGCACAGCGGTACCGCGATCGCAAGCAGAACGCCGACGGCGGCGCAGCCCGCAATGCCGCTTTTCAGCGTCACGCGCCGTTCGCGGTCCGCCGCCTGCGCAAGCGCGGGCTGAATCACCATACCGGCAAGGTAGCCGATCGCCACGACCATGCCCACCTGATCGGTACGGAATCCGAAGTGCTTCAAAAAGAGCTCGGCATACGAATACACCATGCATGCCGCGATCCAGTAACAGCTGAATAAAAAGGATAATTTCGCAGTTCGTTTGACCATGCAGCCATCTTATCGCAGTTTGAAAAAAATTACAATCGTTCCGTATGAAAAAATGGAAACGCGTCCATACTACCGCCGAGGTGATGAAATATGGAAGATTCAAACAACGAACGTATGGAACGCTTCCGTCTGTTTTTACGGAACAACGGATTTTACATTGCACTGGTCGCATGCCTCGTCGTGATCGGCGGCGCGATCCTCCTGCTTGCGCTCGATAAGGAGCCGGAGGAAACCGCCGAAACGCCGACCGTGAGCGATCCGATCGTGATCGTCGGGCAATCGGACGACGAGCGCCTGAACGGCGTCCTGCTCGCGCCGACCGCAAAGCCTGCCGCGCCCCAGGCGTCGCCGATCCCCACGATGATCCCGCTGCCGACGCAGGAGCCGGTCGTTACGCAGGCTCCGACCGCAAAGCCCGCAAGCGCGCCGAGTAAAGCCGCGCCGCCCGTGCAGGGCGAGATCATCTTCGGCTTCGCGGTCGATAAGCTCCTGTACTCGGTCACGCTCGACCAATGGACCACGCACGATGCCGTCGACATCAAGGCGGACGCCGGAACGCCGGTCAAGTGCGTCTTCTCCGGCACGGTCGAACGTGTCGCAAAGGACGACGCGCTGGGCTACGCCGTCACGGTCTCGCACGCGAACGGACGCACGACGCTGTATGCGAACCTCGGCGAGGACGTCCGCGTCAAGGTCGGCGACAAGGTCAACGCGGGCGACGTGCTCGGCACGGTCGGCACAAGCGCGATCTCGGAATGCGCGCTGCCGCCGCACCTGCATTTCGCGATCTTCGTGGACGGCGCCGCAAAGGACCCGGCAAAGTATGTAAGGCTTGGATAAGCAGACGGCAAAGCCGTCATGGATTTTCCGCACGGAAAATCTTCCTTCATGGCAGCGCAGCTATCAATTCATGGCGCAGCCAATTTATGCCGTCAGGCAATTCATGCGGCAACGCCGCAATTCATGATACAGATTGCAAAAAAGCGCAGCCGGGTTGGCTGCGCTTTACGTTATATGCGTTTTGTTTACGCCTTCGGGCCTGCTGTTATGTTTCTTGATGCTCCTTGCTTTCAGCAAAATGTTTTTTCAGAATCAGATTGATAAATTGGGAAATCGAGCGGTCATCCGCTTCTGCTGCTTTTTTCGCGTGTTCCAGTAAATCGCTGTCGATTGTGATGCTGATTTTCTCTTTCAATGGTCTCACGTGCTTTTCACCTCGTAAAAAGTATACTCAAAGCAACGACGAAATATTGCAAAATACTACAAAGTAGGATTAAATTGGAAAGGGGGAATTGAATTGAAAAAGAAATTATGTGTGGCTTTAACGCTTCTTCTGTTGAGTTCTGTTACTATCGGCTGCGGAACGGTACAGAGCAAACACTATGTTGAAACGAGGAAGACTGTTTTGACCGGCGTAACCGATACGGAAGGAAATGGGTACTTGCCGGATCAGGATGGGCAGGTGCAGAAATTGTCCGGAGATATCTATACGCTCGAAATCACGGAGGACAGAGCGCATACGGTTTCTCTGGAAAAGGACGGAACCTTGCGGGTATTGACAGGCGAGGATAAAAAGACGGTGGACAATGACGTTCGCAACCTAAACCTTCTTTGCGATCATTGCGTTCTTTAAAACAAGATGCAGAACAAAGGAAAGTATTATCCGCCGGGCGATTACAGCTATGAAAGCTATTCCGACAATGAATACAGCTATTTCATGTATTCCTTCCTGACCGGTGAAACAACAGAGATGACCAATATGGGCGGATACAAAACCGCAGATGAATCCGGCGCTGTTTTGTATAATACCTATCATTCGGACACCGAAAAATATGCACTGTATCGGTTAATGCCCTCTTCCTCGGAAGCGGAGCTTTTAATCTCTTCGTCCGACAGTTTGTATCCAATCGGCATTTCCAATGATGGGAGTATATATGCATGGGCTGAGGTTGCTAACGAAACCTTTACAGTTTATCTGTTTGCCGACGGCGAAAAGATGAAGGTTGTTACAGAAGATGAAACGAGTTCCGCATATTATTATAATATTGATTTTAATAAAGAACAGAATTTTGCAGTTATCTCTTCCTACGATTCTTCAAAAATGGCAATATGGACAAGCGAAAACGGTATTTCCAAAGCTACCTTGCCGAATGCGCTTGCCATTACCACACCGTATACAGATGTTGGAATTATGAGCAGCTATCCCGATGTAGATGCAAGCGCAGTATATGTACAAACAGCCGAGGACAAAAATCTTGTCAACGTCTATTCTGTATCGTTGAACGGCTCCCGCGAAAAGCTGGTCGGAAACGTAACCGACTTTTTAATTCGCAACCATCACATGTATTACATTACCGAAGAGGGAACCCTTTACTGTGCGCATGTAGAAAACGGTGCCATTTCAGATGAGAAGAAGATAACGGATGACGTATGCGATTTCACGGTTTCTCCGGACGGTTCCGCAATCGCATACGCAAAGAGCGTATCTTCCGATCGCGTTGGATCCATTTATTACTTCTCGGATCAAACAGAAAAGCCGATACGGTTAACGAGTGAAGGCTATTGCTATGCCTATTACATGAGCTATTCCAAATACTGGATGTACGGCGTCGGCGCCAGATTTTCAAATGACAGTAAGAGGGTGTTCTATTTTACGGATCCGGATGAAATCAAGGATTCTGGCCGGTATTCCGCATCTTTGCAGGTATTCGATATTCAATCGCAGCAATCTGAAAAAATCGGAAGCGATATTACGACAACGTTCGGAAGCGAATATTTGAACGGCTATCCGAAAGCAACCGGCATTTGGTACTATTAATTTATTATCTACGATTCCGACAAGGGAATCATCTGTGACCTGATGTATTGGAATGGCGAATCTGCAGTAAAGCTTGCAAGCGATGTTATTCAATAACTAAAAAATAAGATAAGGGAGAACTCATATGTTAAAGAAAATCACATCCATTCTTTGTGTCCTGCTTGGGATTGCGGTGATTATACTCGGCGTTACGTTCGATGCGAACGTTTCAAAGCATGATGTCGATGAGAAGAGCTTTCGCGTTAGCTCGAATACCTACAATTTGGATTACGCTTCCTTTGGAGGAGATTTCTACACCTACATTTATAAGGGGTCCGATACCATTGTGGACGTTCTCAATGAAATGAACAAATCGACAGAAACAGTTGTGAAAGCAGAAAACGGCATTTATGAAGCCGCCGCGGCAAATATCGAAGCAGTTGATTCGCTTGCCGAAATCGTTGCAAAGACCGGAAAGATAATTATTCTTGCGATCGGCATAATGATTGCCGCGCTCGGGCTTCACAGCTTCGGCGCTGCTTTTACGAAGCCTTCTCCCGCAGTTGTGATCCCTCCGAAAGCAGAAGATGAACCGAGCGTTTCGGAGCAGCCTGAAAATAACACAGAAGAAAGCGTTTCCCAAGAATAAGGCAACAAAAATAACAAACCGGCGTTTCTGAGAAAGGAAACGCCGGTTTGTTGCATGTTCAAATTTCCTGTTTATGCCTTCGGACCGGCGTTCTTGATCGCTTCGGGCATGTCGGGGTACTTCGATTCGAAGTTCTTCTGGAACATGCCGGCAAGCTTCTTCGCCTGCGCCTCATAGGCTTCCTTGTCCGCCCAGAGGTTCTTCGGATCCATGATCTCCGCGGGGACGTCCGCGCCGGGCACGCATGCCGGTACGTCGAGGTTAAAGAGATCGTTATGCGTGAACGGGACGTTCTCCTTCGCATACGCGTCGTTCAGCGCCGCGGTGATCATTGCGCGGGTGTAGCGCAGCTTCATGCGCGGGTTCTTGCTGCCGTCCGGATTGACCGCGGGACCGGAAACCCAACCGGTATTTACAAGGTACACCTTCGTGTTGTACTTTTCGATGCGCTCGCCGAGCATGTTCGCGTAGACCGACGCCTTCAGCGGCATAAACGGCTCGCCGAACAGGGTGGAGAACGTCGGGACCGGCTCGGTGATGCCGATCTCGGTACCCGCGACCTTCGAGGTGAAGCCGGTGACGAACTGATACATCGCCGCTTCCTTCGAAAGCAGGGAGATCGGCGGAAGCACGCCGAACGAGTCGCAGGTCAAAAAGATGACCACCTTCGGGATGCCGCCGACGCCGGGGATCGCGGCGTTCGGAATGTATTCGACCGGGTAGCCCACGCGGCTGTTGACCGCAAGGCTCGGATCGCTGTAATCCGGCTGACGCTTGTCGTTCACGACGACGTTCTCGACCAGCGCGCCGAAGCGGATCGCGCGGTAGATTTCCGGCTGCTCCTCCTCGACGAGATCGATGCACTTTGCGTAGCAGCCGCCCTCGATGTTGAAGATGCCCTCGTCGTCCCAGCCGTGCTCGTCGTCGCCGATCAGCATGCGGTTCGGGTCGGCGGACAGCGTCGTCTTGCCCGTGCCGGAAAGTCCGAAGAAGACCGCGGTCTCTTTCGTTTCGGGATCCATGTTCGCGGAGCAGTGCATCGGCAGCGTGCCCTCGAGCGGAAGCACGAAGTTCATCGTGGAGAACACGGACTTCTTGATCTCGCCAGCGTACTGGCTGCCCGCTACGATGATCGAATGCGCTTCATAGTCGATCATGATCGCCGCTTCGGAACGCGTACCGTCGACCTCGGGGCTGCACTTGAAGCCCGGGCAGGCGATGATCGTGTAATCCGGCTCGCCGAAGGAAGCCAATTCCTCTTCGGTCGGACGGACGAGCAGGTCGCGGATGAACAGCGCCTCGCTTGCAAACTCGCAGACCACACGGAATTTCTTCGCGTACTTCTTGTCCGCGCCCGCGAAGCCGTCGAACACGAATACCTCGCGTCCCTGCAGGTACGCGACCATCTTGGAACGGATGGCGTTGAACTTTTCGCGCGTGACGGGTACGTTCACCTTGCCCCATGCGATCAGATCGTGTACGCCTTCGCTGTCCACGATAAACTTGTCCTGTGCGCTTCTTCCGGTGTATTTGCCGGTTTTCACGAGCAGCGCGCCGTTGTCCATGATCACGCCTTCCTTGCGCTCCAGTGCATGCTCATACAGCTCCGGAACCGTCAGATTGCGGTAGACCGCTTTCGGGTTGATAATGCCGAGATATTCGAGATTCATATCGTTCGCTCCTTTTTTCATCATTTGGGTCCGGTCGGGACGCGCGTCCCATTCCTCCCCATATTACCTTTAGTATACGCTTTTCCTCGCCCGATTGCAAGGATTTTATATCATTTTGGGGCGCTTCATTCCTGATAAAGCTCGTGCTTTAAGCACTCCTTCATATACAGGATGCAGTACTCCTCAAAGGATTCCTCTTGCTCGCTGCCGGAAAGCAGGATCCTCAGCACCTGATACGGGATCACGATGTTGCCGGTCGTGTCCTTCTTGCTGTTTTGCGCCGCCATGTGGATGATCATTTCGCGCGTGTCGCGCGCCTCGAACGCGGCAAGATAGTCCTTGCTCGCCCTTTCGCGGTAGCGGCGGCACGAGCGGTTGTGCAGAAGCCGCAGCACCGTCGCGATGCCGAACGTCACCGGCAGAAACGCGGAGATCGAGATCCACGGCGGGATGCGCGTCAGAAACCCGTAAAAATCGTTCCACCCGCCGTTCTCCTCGCCGACGACCGCCACAAGCATATAGTAGATGCAGGCATAGATGAACACCGGGATCAGTGAGAGGAACGTCGACCCGAACCCAAGGTGCAGGTCCTTCAGCACGAAGCAGAACACGATGATCGCAAGGATCGGGCAGACCCCGTGCAGGAAAAAGCGCGAGCCCGTGAAGATCAGCACAAACCCCTTGACCGGCGCGAGGATCAGGAGCGACACCAAGAATGTCAGCGACAGCGCGGTCGCCGCGACGAACAGCAGCCGCACGAGCCAGTCCGGCAGGCGGAAGTATTTGTTCCGCAGCCCGTCGATGCAGTACGGGATCGCAAGGAACATCGCGATGCCCATAAAGATGTTGGAATTGACCGTGAACATGCAGAACGTTTCGATCCCCATGTGATCGAAGTTCTCGTCCTCCAGCGTCGTGAGATTCATGACCACGCCGATGCAGACGCAGATCACGAGCAGCGCGGAAAAGAGCAGCGTGACGAAGCATTTCCATTGATTGACGCCCTGTATGCGAGCCATACCCTACCCCCGAAAACCGTATGATTTCTCAGCTCCATCGTACTGGATACGGACCGCTCTGTCAAGGCAAATCCCGCACCGCGGCAAAAAAGTTGCGGGGTTCGCTTCCAAAGCCTCCCTTGTGTAAAGGGAGGTGGCTTTGCCGACAGGCGAAGACGGAGGGATTGTGCTTTTCGCCTCTCCCTCATCCGCCTCACCCTCTGTAAACATTTTTCTTTTGCGGCAAGTCGCACTGGTAAAACCCGGCTCGCTATGATATAATGGTATCATGAAGAAGTTTTGGTGTCTGCTGCTGATCGCATTGATGCTGCTCGGATGCACGGCGGAGCCGGACGCGCCGGTCGCCGTGATTTCCCCTGCGCCGCAATCGGCAGCGCCGACCTCCGTCCCGACGACGGAAGCGCCCACCGAGGCGCCGACCGAAGCTCCGACGCCCACACCGGAGCCCACCGAGGTCCCCACGCCGGAACCGACGCCGGAAGCCGTCGAGCTCGCAACGCCGGAGCCCACCGAGGCGCCGACCGAAGTACCGACCGAAATCCCGACCGAAGCGCCGACCGAGGCGCCGGTGCGCGAATCGGAATACTTCACCGCGCCGGGCGAGCCGGAGGAGCTTTTGATGGACCGCGAGAACGGGCGCTGGTACTTCTGCGATCAGAACACAAATATTCAGATCCGCCGCGTGGAAACGACTGACAGCTCCAATCAGCCGCAGGTCTATTTCATCGCGCATGTGCGCATGCGCAACGATCAGCACCGCCCCGGCTTCGGTCATGAGACGCGCAACGGCATGACCTCCGAAAAGGCGTACCGCATCGCGCGGCGCTACGGCGCGGTCCTCCTGATCAACGGCGACAATCTCATCAATTTCAAGGAGGCGGCGACGCTTCGTAGCTCGCTCGTCCGCGACGGGTACGCCTATCAGCAGAAGACCGGCGAGTCCGTCATGGCATGGAACGACCGCACGCTGACCTTCGACGTGTTCGACGACAACGAAATGACGACCGCCGAGCTTCTGGAGCGCGGTTACCGCAACATTTATTGCTTCGGTCCGATCCTTCTGAAGGACGGCGAGATTCCCGAAAAGCTTGCGTCTAACCGCCTGAACGGCGAGAACCCGCGCACCGGCGTCGGCACGGTCGAGCCCGGTCACATCGTGGTGATCGTGGCCGACGGTCGGCAGAAGGATTACTCCATCGGTCTGCATCTGACCGACTTTGCAAAGCTGTTCCGGGAAGAGGGCTGCGTCTCGGCATACAACCTTGACGGCGGCGTTTCCGCGGCGATGGTCTTCATGGGCGAACATCTCAACACGCACCTGAACATCAAGGACTACAGCCAGCAGCGCAACATTCCCGACGCGCTCCTGTTCGGGCATACGCTGTTGCTGCCCGACGAGAACGATCCCGCGCCCGAGTTCACCGGCATCCGCGTCGGCTCGGACGATCAGCTCTACGTCGCGCCGCAGGATCCCTCCTACTACAATCCGTAACCGTTTTCTTCTGTGACCGGGAGGCATGGCATGAAACGCACCGAAAAGCTTCGCATCCATCCGTTCCGCAAGGCGGTTTCGCGCCTCGCGCGGTACGGTGCGCTTCTTGTGCTTCTGCTCGGCGCGTGCCTGCTTTTTGCCTGCACGCCGTCCGCCGACTCCGTCGTCATCAGCGAGGTCGTCACCTCCAACAGTACATTTTCCGACGACGTGCTCGGCACGCCGGACTGGATCGAGCTGCACAATACGTCCGGCTCGGACCTCAACCTTGCGGGCTATATTCTGACGGACAAGGAGGATCGCTACGATCTTCAGAACATGCTGCCGGAGCAGATCGTTCCCGCGGGCGGTTATATCGTGCTGTTCGCGCATGCCGGCGCGGACGCGGACGCGTTCTGCCTTCCCTTTGGGCTGTCCAAGAGCGGCGACACGCTGTTTTTGCTCGACCCCTCCGGCAACCTGATCGAGCGGCTGGCGATCCCCGCCCTGCCCGGAAATGTGTCCTACGCGCGAAGGGACGACGGCAGCTTCGGCTACTGCATCGTGCCGACGCCCGGACGCGACAACACCTCCGAGATCACGGATCAGCCCTTGCCGGTCCAGACCGAAGCGCCCGATGAAGAACGTGCGTCGGACCTCACGCTGTACATAACCGAGATCGTTTCAAACGACGCCGAGACCGGACGGTTCGGCGGCGCGGATTGGATCGAGCTTTTTAACCCGAACGGCGAGGCGGTCTCGCTGGACGGCTTTTATCTTTCCGATCGCGCGGACAAGCCCGACAAGGCTGCGCTTCCGCCGCTGACCGTTGCGGCAAACGGCTATGCAGCGATCCCCTGCGGCACGCCGGACGGCGTCGATCTTCGCATCTCCTCTGACGGCGAAACGCTGTCCCTCTATGATCCGACCCTCGCGCTCATCGATCGCGTGACCGTGCCTGCGCTCCCGACCGGACAGTCGTGGGCGAAAAACGGCAGCGGCGCGTTCGGCTACTGCGGCGCGCCGACGCCCGGCGAACCGAACGACAGCGATGCGATCGGCGCCGAGCAGATCCGGGACAGCGGCGAGGACGAACCGCTGCGGCTCAACGAGGTCCTGTTCCGCAACGAATACTCGATCGTCGACAGCTACGGCGATCACGCGGACTTTGCCGAGCTTCTGAACGTCGGAGCCGAGCCGGTCGAGCTGTCCGAATATACCCTCAGCGACGATTTTTCCGACCCGCAGAAGTGGCGGCTCCCGCAAGGAACGCTCGCGCCCGGCGAATATCTTCTGATCTTTCTCACGGGCAAGGAATCCGTTTCGGGCGAGCTGCACGCCCCGTTCTCCCTCTCCTTGTCGGACGACGGGCTGATGCTGTATCATGCGCCGACGCGCACGGCGCAGAAGATCTCGCAGTCGGATGGGATCCCGAAAAACACCTCTGTTGGGCTTTCGAACGACGGAAGGCTTTTGTATTACAAGTACCCGACGCCCGGTACGGAGAACGCGGCGTACGTCGACGACAGCGCCCTGCTCGGCGCGTTCCCGTCGGACGACGTACACATCTCGGAGGTCTCGGCGATCAACACGGGTTCGGATTGGATCGAGCTGAAAAACGGATCGGACGCAAGCTGCGATCTTTCCGGATGGTATCTTTGCGACAATTTGGACCGCGAGCCGCGCTTTCCGCTTTCCGGCTCGCTCGACGCCGGTTCCTTCGAGGTCTTCAAGCCGGATTGCTTCGGCATTTCCGTGACCGGGGAGACCGTTTTTTTATTTGACGCAAATGACAGGCTCCGCGACGCGTTCGACACCGGCGATCAGACCGGCGGCTTTTCAAGCGGCAGAACGGACGATCCCGCCGTCTCCCGCGTCTTTTTCCGCAAAGCCACGCCCGGCACCGCCAACGGCACAGCCACTTACCGCGGCAGAACGTCCGTGCCGATCCCGTCCGATACGGCGCTGTACCACAGCGAGCCGTTTTCCGTAACGCTGACCTGCGCCGATCCGACCGCCGTGATCCGCTATACGCTCGACGGCAGCGAGCCGGACAAAAGCGCGGCGGCGTACACCGAGCCGTTGGAGATCACGCATTCGGTCACGCTGCGCTATTATGCGGAAGCGGACGGGTATCTTCCCTGCAAGACCGAGACCGTGACGTACCTCTTTGAAACGCCGCACACGCTTCCCGTCGTCAGCATTGCCTGCGATCCGAAGGATTTTCGCGCGTTTATGCGGATCAGCTCACAGATGCGGAACTACCCGCACACCGACGCGCAGATCGCCTTTTACGAGGCGGACGGCACGCTCGGCACGTCGTTCCCCGCGAACATCAATCCGCGCGGCAACCAGTCCATCAAGAACCCGCAAAAGTCGCTGTCCCTGCATCTGCGCGGACGCCTCGGACAGAGCACGGTAAACTATCCGTTCTGGGGCGACGGCACCGCGCTCGACTACGGTTCCCTGATCCTTCGCAACGGCAGTCAGGACTATGCGAAGGCGCGTCTGCGCGACTCGTTCGCGCTGTACGCCGTGGAGGAACTCGGGCTTGACAGCGCGCGCACGCGTCCCGTTGTCGTGTACGTCAACGGCGCGTACTACGGGATCATGGACCTCAACGAGTGCATGAATCAGGATTATCTCGTCACGCACTACGGCGTCGATCCCGCCCTGATCAGCCATGTGTCGACGAACGAAACCGTGCGCTACGGCAGCGCGCAGGATTTTCTGCGGGTGCGGAAGTTCGCGCAGAACAAATCCTTTGCCTCCGACGCGACCGTCGATGAATTCGCGCAATGGGTAGACGTCGACTACATCATCGACTACGTGATCGCGCAGACGTTCTTCGCGAACTATGACGTAAAGAACCAAAGCTACTGGGCGACGGGCGATTATACGATCCGCTGGCGTCCCGTCTTCTACGACATCGACCGCTGTCTCACCGACGGGTCCTCGAAGCGAAACCTGTTCAGCGCGTACTTCGACCGCAACGGCGTGCTCTACGACGCCGCCGCGGGACGCGTCGTCAACATGGACCTGTACGCCGCGCTTCGCCGCAATCCGGCGTGGTGCGACCGGTTTTTGTACCGCTACGCGTACCTGCTGCAGACGGCGTTCACCGTGGACCGTCTCGACGCGCTGCTCGATCGCGTCGCCGCCGCGCTGCGTCCGGAGATGGAGCGGCATATCGCGCTGTATCATGCGCCGTCGTCGCTCTCCGATTGGGAAAAGTACGTGGCGTCCATGCATACCGAGATCCATAAGCGCCACGACGAGATCCAGAATCAGATCTGCACCGAGTTTCGCCTGACGCGCTCGCAGTGGGACGCGATCATGAAAGACGCCGCGCCGACAAACTGACCGAAACGAAACAAGCCGCCTCCGAAGCGTTCGGAGGCGGCTTTTAATTGCATAAGTCAAGACTGTGTTTCGAGCTTTTTCAGTATCGGACGCACGATCAGCGTGCCGATGATCAGCACCGCGACGCCCGCCGCCGTGATCGCGGCAAGCATGATCCAATGCCTGCCCGTCATGTCGGAAATGTGCAGGCGGAACAGTTCGGGCAGCCAGATGACGGCGGCAAGGAAGCCCGCGCACATCAGCGAGCAGACCGCGACGCGCAGCTTGGAGAACGGCTGACAGGTCAGGATCAGATTGCCGAGCCCGATCACGCCCGCCGAAAGCACCGCCATCGTGGACGCAACGTCGTCCGGCGTGCCGAAGTAGTTTGCGATCATCGCGGCGAACGCGCAGCAAACGACGCCCGACGCGCCCGGCGCCGCCTTCAAAAGAATGCGCTTTAAGAAGTGTCCCGATGCGCGTTCGTTGCTCGGCTCCAATGCGAGGAAGAACGACGGGATGCCCACGCTGAGCGCGCTGACCAGCGTCAGATGGATCGGCTCGAACGGATAATGCAGCGGCAAAAACAGCGCGATCAAAATATTCAGAAGGCTCAGTGCAAACGAATACAGCGTCTTCTGCAAAAACAGCGAAGCGGTTCTCGTGATGTTGCCGATGACGCGCCGTCCCTCCGCCACCACAGCAGGGAGCGCGTTGAAATCGTTGTCGAGCAGGACGAGCTGCGCCGCGTGCTCCGTCGCGTCCGCGCCGCCCGCCATCGCGATCGAGCAGTCCGCAGCCTTCAAAGACGGAATGTCGTTGACGCCGTCGCCCGTCATGGCGACGTGATGCCCCTCCGCCTTCAGCGTTTCCACAAGGATCCGCTTGCGGTCCGGCGTCAGCCGCCCGAAGATCACGTATCGGTCCGCGGCGGCTTTCAGCTCGTCGTCGCTTACCGTACTGCAATCCAAAAACCGATCGGCGTTCGAAAGTCCCAGCGCGCGCGCCGCGGCGGACACCGTTCTTGGATCGTCGCCGCTCATGACCCGCACCGAAACGCCCTCGTTTTTGAACCATTCCAGCGTCTCCTTCGCGGACGGACGCAGGGTCTCGCTTAGCAGGATCAGCCCCAAAAGCCTCGCAACGGGCGGGACCGTCTCCCCGTCGATCGCGCCGTGCGCTTCGGCGAGCATCAGCACACGATACCCTTGCTCCGAAGCCTCGATCGCCTCCGGAACAGATACGTCCGTTACAAACGACGGCGCGCCGAAGATCAGCGTGGTCCCGTCTTCGAACGACGCGGCGGATTTTTTCCGCGCCGAGGAGAACGGCAGCACCGCCGTCGCCTTCGCCGTTCCCGAACCCAGCGCCGCCTCGATCGCGCGAAGCGTGCCGGAGCTCGCCTCGAAGCCCGACAGGAACCTGCGCATCTGTTCGGTCAGCTCCGCTTCGTCCGCGTCAAGCGGAACGAGGCGTTCGAACGCCATCCTTCCGGTCGTCAGCGTGCCGGTTTTGTCCACGCACAGCATGTCCACCCGCGCAAGCGTCTCGATGCCGAACAGCTCCTGCACGAGCGTCCTTCTGCGACCGAGCTTGATGACGCCCGCCATCAGCGCAACGGAGGTCAAAAGGATCAATCCCTCCGGGATCATGCCGATCATCGCCGCAACCGCCGCAGGGATCGCTTCGTTCAGGGGCGATTTCAGCAGAAAATATTCCTCGATAAACAGCACCGCGCCGATCGGGATCAGCAGCTTGCTGACGAGCGAAACGAGCTTGTTCAGCTCGGTCATCAGCTCCGATTTCGGCGAGCGGATCCGCTTCGCCTCGTGCGTCAGCTTCGCGGCATAGCTGTCGTCGCCGACCGCGATCAGCTGCGCAGTGACCTTGCCCTCGGTCAGAAAGCTGCCGGAAAGCAACAGCTCGCCCGCCTTATGCGTGACCGAAACGCTCTCGCCGGTCAAAAGCGACTCGTCTGCCGCGCAAAGCCCGTCCGTGATCACCGCGTCCGCGGGGACCTGATCGCCGAGCCGCAGCACGATAAGATCGCCGAGCACAAGCTCCTCGGGCGGGCAGTCCCGTTCCGCGCCGTCGCGGACGACGCGCACGGTTTTCGCTTCGAGCAGGCGCAGCTTTTTCAACATGGCTCGGGCGCGAAGCTCCTGCACCGTTCCGATCAGCGTATTGGAAAAAACGACGCCCAGAAACAGCATGTTCCGCCAGGACCCGACCAGCGCGAGACATGCCGCGAGCGCAAAATTCAAGAGGTTAAACAGGGTGAAAAGGTTATCGGCAATGATCCTCGGAACGCTTTTGCCGGGGTCCTTCGACTGCCGGTTGCTCTGCCCGCGCGCAGCGCGCCGCGCCGCTTCCTCCGACGTCAGACCCTCCTTCGGCGTCATGACCGTGCCGGGCTTTAAAACCGTCGGCTCGATCGGCGCGCCTGTTTTTTTCGCGTTCCTTCTCATGAAATGAACCCTTTCCCAACGAATGCTCTTAGTATAATACAAGCGCGGCAAAAAAACAACCGCGCAAGTCTATCTCATCCCGACAAGTGAGGGATCTTTTCACATTGCAAACGATCCGTTCAGCCAATCGACCTTGCCGGTCTCGATGTCGTACACCGCGCCGAGCACCTCGATCGGCTCGTCCGCGAACGCCTCGCGGATCCTATTTACGCCGTGACGCACGTTTAATTCGCACGCGCGGTTCGGATCGCCCTCCGTGCCGATCGCAGCCCGAATATCCTGTACGATGGACGCAACGAAACCGTCCGCATGCCCGTTGAGCGCCGCCGCGACCGCGCCGCAGCCGGTGTGCCCGAGCATGACGACCGTGCGCGTGCCGAGATGCTCCACCGCATACGCGATGCTTCCGAGCTGATGCGCGCCCAAAACGTTTCCCGCCACGCGGATCACGAACAGCTCGCCGATGTCCGCGTCAAAGATCTTTTCCGGGATCACGCGCGAATCCGAACAGCAGACCACGACCGCATAGGGATGCTGTCCTTCCCTCGCCGTCCGGATCCGTTTCGCCTCGCCGCCGCGCGTAAGCGAGCGCAGGTTGCCTTCCGTTAACCGCTGCATAGCTTCTCTCCTTTTTAAGCGCAAAGAAACAGGACCGCAGCTGCACGGTCCCGTTTCCGTATGGTTCAGTCTTCGACTTTCTCGAACATGTCCTTGCCGACGCCGCAGATCGGGCAGCACCAATCTTCGGGCAGATCCTCGAACGCAGTTCCCGGCGCGATGCCGCTGTCCGGATCGCCCTCCGCGGGATCATAGATGTAGCCGCACGGGCCGCACTGATACTTTGCCATGGTGAATCCTCCTTGTTTGCTTTTATACCTGAACCCGATTGTATTCGGGCTTCATTCCCATAAAATCATTATAAACAACCGGAGCGCCGATGGCAAGACTTTTTTGCGTCGGTCAGTGTCCGCGCGATTCGTAGTCCTCCTCGATGTCCTTTTTCCAGTCCGATTGGATCGGGCAGCCTGCACGCGCCATGCCGATCGTCTTGCTCACGACCTCGAAGTTCAGCGCCGTACCCTTTTCGTCGCACTCGTAGCGTACCGCGCGATCCTCGCGGATGCCGAATCTGCGCGCCGCCGAAACCGCGTCCATGTTCGCGCCGAGGAACAGGAATTCCCAATCGTGCTCCTTGCGCTGCCGTTCGATCATGCGTCTGACCTCGTCGTAGGTAAAGCGGCGGCTCGCATTCTCCATGCCGTCCGTGGTGATCACGAAGATCGTTTTTGCGGGGCGGTCCTCTTCACGCGCGTATTTATGGACGTTCCCGATGTGCCGCACCGCGCCGCCGATCGCGTCGAGCAGCGCCGTGCATCCGCCGACCGTGTACTGCCGCTCCGTCATCGGCTCGACCTTGCGGATATCCGCGCGGTCATAGAGCACCGTGCTGTCGTTGGAAAACAGCACCGCCGAGAGATACGCTTCCCCCGCTTCCTTCTTCTGCTTTTCGAGCATCGCGTTGAAGCCGCCGATAGTGTCCGATTCGAGCCCCGCCATGGAGCCGCTGCGATCCAGAATAAAGACGAGTTCGGTAAGATTCTTGTTCATAATAAATACCCTCCTTGAATTTGTTGGCTTTATGATACCAACAAATCGGGAGGGTTTTGTCAATTCACGGTTGACATTTTCAGCAAATGCTTCCGGTTTTCAGAAGCGGCAGTCCGCAGTCGTACAGCGCGAGATTGACGGCGACGATGCTGTACTCGCCGTGCTCGATAAAATACTGCACGACCAGATCCATTTTGCTGCTCCGCGTAAGCGCATAGCCCGCCTTTTTGAGCAGCTTCTGCGTCTCCGTAAGGTCAAGTCTGAGCCCGATCGCAAGCTGGATCGCCGTGCTCTTGGTCGGCTGATAGTCCTTGTTGCTGATGATCTTATGAAAGAGCTGACGGCTGATCTCCGCGCGGCGGTATACGTCCGGATCCTTTTCGTCGCGCTCCTTCAAAAGATCGAGCACATGCTCGGAAAACGTGCTCTCAGCACTTTTCAGAAGCGTTTCGAGGTCGGGCGCGGCGCCAAACGTCGGCGCGTCCGCTTCTTCGGAATACGCCGCCTTTGCGGGTCTGTCGAACGCGGCAGCCTTTGCGCGTCTGTCGAACGCAGCAGCCTTCGGAAAGCGCGCGTTCTCCATCGGCGCATTCTGCATCGGCGCGGCGAACCCGGGTTCCGGCTCGCTCCGCCGTCTGATCCGATCCGAAAACGGTCTTCCGTACTCCGTCTTCTCAGCTGTCTCGACATACCGGTCGTCGATGTACGATCTCAGGTCCTTATAGAGCCCCTTCGAAGCCGCAAACGCGTCCTGCCCGAACACGACGAGCTTGACGTCCAGATCGTTCTTGAGAAGGAAATCGGTAAACGCGCCGATCGCAACGGACAGCGCGCGTTCCTGCGGGAACCCGTAGCTGCCCGCAGACAGCAGCGGGAACGCGACGGATCGGCATTGCAGGCGCATTGCGAGCTGCAGCGCTTCGTCGTACGCGCTGTGCAGAAGCGCTTCCTCGCCGTTCTCGCCGCCCTCCCATGCGGGCGTTACCGCATGCAGGACGTACTTTGCGGGCAGGTCAAACGCGGGCGTCTCGCGCACCGTGCCGACCGGGATCGCGCCGATCTTCTGTCGGGCAAGCAGCAGCTTCGGACCCGCGGCGCGATGAATCGCCGTGTCCGTTCCCGCGCCGATGATCGGCAGCGGATTGGCGGTATTGACGATGGCGTCCGCCGCTACCCTTGTGATGTCGTCCCGAATGATCTCAAACGGCATATGCGCTCTCCCCGTTCCTTACGGACGGTAATCGATCGTAACAGAGGCGATCTCGCCGCCGGTGATGACGACGATTGCGAACTCGCTCTCAAGACCGTAATAGTGGTTGAAGTAATCCTCCAGAAGATCGAGCGCGCCGATCGTCCGATCCTTTTCGTCATACGGCACGCCGTATACGTTCTGTCCCTCGTTTTGCGGCGTGTTCTCGTCGACCAGTACGGCGTCGACCGCCAGCGGCAGCGTGTACTGCTGCGCCTCGTAGGTGTACGGAACGTCGCTCGGCCACACGAACCGCCAGGTGTTCGTTTCCGTTACACGGAAGCAGCGCTCGGTACCCTCGTTAAAGACGATCTCGTCCGCGCCGCGCGTCATGGACGTGATGACGAAGCTGTAGGTCGGAAGCTGCACGGTGTCGCCTTCCTTCAATGCGGAGACCGTCGCGTCCGGCAGCTCGATATAAGCCAGCACGCCGATCTTCACCCAAACGGCGCCGTTGCTGTCGACCTGCTGATCGCGATAGACGCGCACGGAGTACGTGCCGTCCGCCGGAACCTCGGAAGGCATCACGAGATCGGGCGCCAGAGGCGCTTCGGTGGGCGCGGGCGTCTCCGCCTCCGCGGCGGGCTGCTCGGTCTCGGCGGGCTGCTCTGTCTCCGCGGGAAGCTGCTCCGTCTGCTGCGCTTCGGAACCGCTGTTGAACGCGATCTCGTCGGTCTCGGGCTCCGCGTTGATCGGGACCTCGACCGGCGCGGGTTCCGTCTCAGGCACGGTTGCCTGCGCCTGCTCCGGGGTGTTGCAGGCGGTCATAAGCAGCATGGCGATCAGCATCAGCGCGATCGCCGCAGAAGTCATCCAATTTCTTTTTTTCATCGTTGTATTCTCGTTTCTTTGTATTTCCCTTTACGGGATGATTATTTTTTCGTGCGGAAAGTGTATGAAAAAGGGGCTGTTCAAAAAGTCGCCAAATGCGCCGTTCCGAAAATGCCGGTCGGTAAAATCACCCAACTACAGGATCCTTTTCTCCGGTTCGGAATGACGGGACGTTTTGAACAGCCCCTCCGTATCAATAGCGAAGTTCGGAGATCAGATCTTCAAACGGTACTTCCTTATCCTCGATCACCGTATCGTCCGTCAGGATCGGCCGCGTCGTTTTCTCTTCCACCGCATCGTTCCCCCCGTTCTCGTTTTCATCTGTATTGTACTCCGAAAGGGGCATACGGTCAACGGGATCGGGACCGTGTTTACGGAAATTTAAAACCCTCTTCACACATGCGCACAAGGGTGTTTTCGATCAAATCTGCATGCGGGAAAACAGCTCGCTTTCGATCTCGATCACGTCGCCGATGTCGAGCACTCTGCCCGTATCGAGCGTCAGATACCCGTACAGAAAATCGGCGTTTACAAGCGTTCCCACGGCGTCCTCGTACGTCCCGCCGCTCTTCTGCGCGTCCGGCACAAAGACGGTGAACACCGCCTCCGGCACGGGCTTCTCGTTCAAAAGCGCGTGCAGTTTGCGGTTCAGCTCCTCCTTCTTGTTCTCATCGGGCACGATTTGCTGTTCCGTATACCGCGCCGATTCGCGGATCAGATCATCGTATCCCGTCAGCGCGGCAAACGGCGCAAACTGCGCGGCGCGGTTCAGCTTCGGCATGCGCGGATGCTTTATAGAATCCGGATGTGTGCGGTCGATGATGTCGCCGTACTGCTCTCTTGCGTCGCTCATGGATTAGCGTACAATCTCGGCGATCGCTTCGATCTCGACCAGCACGTTTTTCGGCAGCGTCTTCACCGCCACGCACGAGCGCGCCGGCGCGTTTTTGATGTAGCTTGCGTAGACCTGATTGAACGCCGCAAAGTCCGCCATGTCCGCGATAAAGCAGGTCGTCTTTACGATGCTGTCGAGGCTTGCGCTGCCCGCTTCCAAAACCGCCTTCACGTTCTTTAAGGACTGCTCCGCCTGCGTCTCGATCGTGTCTCCCGCGATCGCGCCGGTCTTCGGATCCACCGGGATCTGTCCGGACGTATAGACGAGGTTTCCCACGATCATGCCCTGCGAGTACGGTCCGATCGCCGCAGGCGCTTCGTTCGTTGCAATGATTTTCATATCGATTCTCCTTTTTGTGTTATTTGTTCGCTTCGATCTTTTCGATCGTATCGTTGTAAATTTCCCTGCGCAGCGCCGTGAGCCAATCCGAGAACGCCACGATATCGAACGCATAGGTCTTGTTCAGCTCGTACTCGTGCGGCTCCCATGTCTCAATCGGCGACTCGTTGTGCTGAATGACCGCTTCGAGCTTGTCAAGCGATTTATAGAGCTTCGCTTCCGGCGTTTCCAATGCGTTCATCTCGGCGTACAGGGCTGTCATCTCGTCGGAGATGGGCGCGGGCAAGCTCTGTACCCACGCGTCCAGCAGCGCTTCCTCGGTCCGCTCGTTCTCCTCCGTCTTCAAAAACGTCGGAATGTCGCCGGTGAAGCATTCGCCGAGGTCGTGGATGAGGCACATCCGCGTGACCTTGTCGATATCCAGTTCCGGAAACTCGCTCCTTAGAAGCATCGCCATCAGCGAGATGCGCCAGCAATGCTCGGCGACGCTCTCCCGCCGTCCCTTCGAGGTCGTGCAGTGCCGCGTCGTGTCCTTGAGCCTCTCCGCCACGTGCAGAATGTCTAAAAATTCCCTCGGTTCCATATGCGCATTTCCTTTCCGATAATCCTCTTTTGTCAGCAGCAGGTGGACGCATCCGTCCCTGCGTTCGATCTCGCGGAATCCGATTGTGCGATGCATCCGGTACGCCGCGTCCCGCGTCGTCTCGAATTCGTTGTGAAGCCGTATGACGCCGTGTGAAAACGCGTGCTCCGCCAAGAGCCGAAGTCCCTGCGTTCCGTAACCCTTGCCGCGTTCCGGCGCAAAAATCACAATGCCCATGTCCCACCAATCGTGCTCCGGCGTATAGTGGAAGCAAACGTCTCCCACGAACGTGCCATCGGAGGTTCTTTTAAGATACGCATAAAACCGTTCCGGTTCCGCATCGATCCACTCCGAGCAGAGCCGCTTCCACTCCTCCGCCGCCTTCGGTATACACCCGTCCGGCGGAAACCACGGTGCGTTGTACGCCATCGTCGCGGGATCGGACATCATCTTACAGTAAAACCAACCGTCCTCCGGCTTTGGAATATAAAGCTCCAACGTATCCATCATTGCCCCCAATTCGATCGGTTATCCTTAGGATAACCTTCAACAGTTCTTCCCTCTTCTCTTTTCACTCTTCACTCATCTACGCTTTGTGCCCGCCGATCTGCGAATTGCGCTCGATCGCGGTCGCGCCCTCCTGCAGGTTCAGCCCCTTCACCACGGCGTTTTTGCCGTACTTGTCGCGGATGTCCAGAAGCGCTTTCTGCCGCCGTCTCTCCTTTTCGAGCGCGGCGTCCTCGGCTTTTCGCGCCTTGTCCTGTGCTTCGTAGTCGGTGAACAGGTCGAGCTGCTCGGGCTTCGTTTCGTATTCCCGAACCTCTTCCGCAGTCTTCAGATTTCCGACCGCCACTGTGAACCGCCGCATCAGAAGCGTTTCGTCCGCGATGCGGTCGAAGATCGTCCGCGTCGCCTCCACGATGCGCTCGGTGGACGCCATGTGCCGCCCAAGGTTACAGGATCCATGCACGGGCTTCGGCACCTTTCTTCCGTACCAGTCGGTCACGACCTCGCCGCGGTAAGCATCCCTCCGCTTTGGATCGGTCAGGTTGTCGATGTCGTAGCCGATATCGAGCACCACCTGATCGGTATACAGCCCTTTTCGCACCAAGTCCATCGACAGCTGATCCGCCATCTCCTGCACCACGACGCGTCCCTCCGCGACGGTGTACGGACGGGACAGAACCTGCCCCTGACTCAGGCTTTTTGCCTCGGGCGTATACGCCTTGCAGTCCTTGATCTCGGTCGGCTCCCAGCCCCACGCGTGGTCGATCAGAAGCTCGGCGTTGATCCCGAACAGGCGGTACAGAAGGTCCTCGTTTTTATAATCCGTCGGCTTGCCGATCGAACAGCGCGCAACGTCGCCCATCGTGTACATGCCGTACGTTTCGAGCTTCCTTGCAATGCCGTGTCCGATGCGCCAGAAATCGGTCAGGGGTCTGTGGCTCCACAGAGTTTCGCGATAGCCGATCTCGTCGAGCGATGCGATGCGCACGCCGTCCTTGTCCGCAGGCATATGCTTTGCCACGATGTCCATGGCGATTTTCGCAAGGTACATGTTCGTGCCGATGCCCGCCGTCGCGGTGATGCGCGTTTCCTCGAGCACCTCGCGGATCAGCTTCATCGCGAAATCGTGCGCATTGCATTTGTACCGCAGAAGATACGGCGTCACGTCGATGAACACCTCGTCGACCGAATAGACCAAAAGATCCTCCGGCGAAACATAGCGAAGATAGATCTCGACGATGCTGCGCGAGTAGTTCATGTAATAGTGCATGCGCGGCGCAGCGACGACAAAATCGATCTCCAGAGACGGGTCGCGCTTGAGCTCGGACGCATAGATCGATTTTCCCGTAAACCGGTGTCCCGGCGCCTTCAAAAGCCGCTCGCGGTTCGCTTCCCGAATGCGTTGCTTCGCCTCGAAAAGCCGTGCGCGTCCCGGCACGCCGATCGCCTTCAATGCAGGCGAAACCGCAAGACAGATCGTTTTGTCCGTGCGGCTTTCGTCCGCGACAACGAGGTTCGCGTCCAAGGGGTCGAGCCCACGCTCCGTGCATTCGACGGAGGCATAGAACGATTTCAGATCGATCGCGGCATACTGTTTCTGCATGGCTTCCTCCGTCCTTTCCTCGTTTTGTTTATTATACCATATCCGTACAGCGGAATCGAGAGGTATTTTTCGGTTCCGTAAAAAACCTGTTGGCTTTTGCGGGTTCTGTGCTATAATGCTGATAGTATACGAAAGGAGATCGCGCCGTGACCCCGACGGTATGGACATTTCTCATCGTCTGTCCGCTCGTGTTTTTAGCGGGCTTTGTGGACGCGGTCGCGGGCGGCGGCGGGGTTATTTCGCTGCCGGCGTACCTACTCGCGGGTCTGCCGCCGAAGCTTGCCATGGGCACGAACAAGCTTGCAAACGGCTGCGGCACGGCGACCTCGGTCTTGAAGTACGCAAGAAGCGGCAAGATCGCGTGGGACTGCGCGCTGCCCGCCGCGTTGGGCTGTTTACTCGGCGCCACGGGCGGATCGTCGCTTGCGATCCATCTATCGGATCATGTGCTGAAAATCATCATCCTTGCCGCGCTGCCGATCGCCGCGATCATTTTGGTGCTCGTGCGGCACAAGACCGACGGGGACGAAAAACAGCTTCCCCGCGCGAAGACGATCCTGTATTCCTTTTTGATCGGACTGGTGCTCGGCGTCTACGACGGGCTGATCGGTCCCGGCACGGGCACGTTTCTGACGATCGCGTTTTCGGTTATCCTCGGGATAGGGCTTCTGAAATCCTCCGGATGCGCAAGGACGGCGAACCTCGCCAGCAATGTCGCCTCGCTCGTAGTCTTTCTCATCAACGGCGACGTCCTGTTTTCCGTCGGCATTCCCGCGATTTGCTGCTCGATGCTCGGAAACTGGCTCGGCGCGCGATACGCAATTCACGGCGGCAGCAAACGAATCCGCCTTGTGATGTTCTTTGTGCTCGGTCTCTTGTTTCTCAAAACGATCCTTGAGCTTCTCGGCGTGATCAACTTTTAATGCGCGGAGCGCAATTCATGCCGTGTAGGGGGCGATGGCGACGCGCGATTCAACGCGCGACGGCACCAATGTAACGGAACGAAGTGAAGTGGAAAGACCTCGACGCCCCGTGATTCATGTCCGCAGGACAATTCATCCGCAAAAGCAGAGCTTTTCGCGTTTCCCCCTCATCCGTCGCCTGCGGCGCCACCTTCCCCACCCAAAGAGGGAAGGCTTTTGGAGTGCAAGCGGTGCTTGACAGTATGCAAGCAAGCCGTGCTTGCTTGTTCTTTTGCCGCGTGCTATGATAAATGCACAGTAAGGAGGGCGTCTTATGACAGTAGGAGAACGGTTACAGCAATACAGAAAGAATCTCGGTCTTTCGCAGGAGGAGCTCGGTCAGCGGCTTTTGGTCAGTCGACAAACCGTCAGTCAATGGGAAACGGATCAGACAATGCCAACACTCGACAATCTGATGCGTTTGAAAGAGCTCTACGATGTCTCGATCGATACACTGTTGAGCGGTGAAGAATCAGCCGAACAATCGGAAGCAGCAGAACCTGCTCTTGAATCATATAAGTTTGCTTATACAGAAGCAGAATTGCAAAAGCTCAGTAACGGCATAATATGGTCATGGTTAAAACGGCCGCTGATTCTTCTGTCGCTCATTGGGGTCTATATTGTGCTTAGTTTTATTCTTGGCTATGAACGATGGTCGCTGTTTACTGTCAGTATATTTCATAAAGAATTGCGATTGGCCGCTATAGCAATCTTTCTGATTGTCGTGATTGTGTTAATCATTCGGTTCTGTTCAATTCGAAGCCATGTAAAACGCAAGTTTCATGACATTGCATTATATGAATATACCTATTACCTGTATGAGAATCGCTTTGCACTGCAAGCAAAGAGCAGTGATGGGTCCGCATCAGATTTCGTTATTCCGTATGTAAAGATTATGCGTGCTCAGCAGATCAACGCATTTCTCATTCTGACAGATACGCAGGAAAACGAGTATCTATTCCGAGAAAGAGATCTGTCAAGTTCTGCGATCACCCGGCTGACATGCGAATTATCATCCCAAAAGCGCTATACCAAAGCAGACGGCGTCTGGAGAGTGATCTCTATCTTGTCCTTTGTCTTTGCTATTGTTTCCTATCCTGTCTCTGCTCTGTGCGCCAATGTCTCGATACAAGATTTCAGCGGAATCTGGAAGGTCGCATTTTTCCTGCCGGTTCCCATTGCGTCCATCGTAATCGGATGTATTATGAAATCGAAAGGAATGCGCTACAGAAAAAACCTGATCGTAGGAATCATTATCACATGTGTCATGATTACAATAGCCTGCATTCCCTTATTGGTTTATTTGTTGCTTTGGATGCGCAGATAAAGCTCTTTATGATAACAGCGGTCCGATATTTCGGACCGCTGTTTCTATTTTGGTTTTGCTTACTGCAGATGGAAGATCAGCGCGACCAGCATAAAGAGCCAGTGCGCGGCGACGCCGGCAGCAAGACCGCCGATCGTGTGACAGAGGATCGCCTTGCCGGTGAAGCGGTTGCAGTGCAGCGCGTCCATCATGGAGA
>CALGGM010000048.1 GCA_937915925.1 uncultured Clostridia bacterium
CAAATGAACAGGAGCCGTCAAGTCCCTCTTTCGAGTTTCTTAACGGCTCCTTTCGCATTTTGTTTCATCCGATCCGCGGCACCAGCATCAGCGCGAGACCGAAGAGGAGAAGAAGCGAGGTGACGTCCACGATCGTGGTGATGAACGGACCTGCCATGACCGCCGGGTCGAAGCCGATCTTCTTTGCGAGGATCGGCAGCGAGCAGCCGATGAACTTCGCAAGGAACACGGTGCACATCAGCGCGATCGAAACGGTGACTGCAATCAGCAGATACGGCGTAAACTGGTCGTTGAAGTTGTTGTGATAGGTGATCACGTACATCAGCATCATCTTGCCGAAATTGACGATGGCAAGCGTTGCGCCCGCGAGCAGCGAGATGCGGCATTCCTTGAAGATGACGCGGGGGAGATCCTTAAACTCGATCTCGCCGAGGGAGAGACCGCGGATGATCGTGACGGACGCCTGATTGCCCGCGTTGCCGCCGGTGTCCATCAGCATCGGGATGCATGCAAGCAGCATCGCGCTGATAAACGGCGCGAACTCCACGGACATGAGATTGCTGAAATGGTTGATGACAAGCTCGGTAAAGATCGCGGCGATCATCAGGATCGAAAGCCACGGGATGCGGTGCACATACAGCGAAAACACGCCGGTCTTTAGATACGGCTTGTCGCTCGGCGTGATAGCCGCCATCTTCTCGATGTCCTCGGTTGCCTCTTCCTGCAGGACGTCGATTGCGTCGTCGACCGTGACGATACCGACGAGTCGGTTCTCGCCGTCCACGACCGGCAGCGCCAAAAGGTCGTATTTACTGAGCATCTGCGCGACGGTCTCCTGGTCGTCCAGGGTCTTACAGGAGATCACGTTCGTCGTCTCCGCAAGATCGCCGATCAAAACGTCCGGCTGTGAAAGGATCAGGCGGCGGATCGTGACGTAGCCGTAGAGCGTGCGGTCCGCGCGGGTGACGTAGCAGATGTTGATCGTCTCCTTGTCGATGCCGGTGCGGCGGATCGTCTTGATCGCGTCCTCGACCGTCCAGTTCGGGCGCAGCTCGACGTATTCCGTGGTCATCATGCTGCCCGCGGAATCGTCCGGGTACTTCAAAAGCTCGTTGATGAGCTTGCGCGTGTCGGGGTCCGCCTGCGCAAGGATGCGCTTGACCACGTTAGCGGGCATTTCCTCAACGATGTCGACGGCGTCGTCGATGTACAGCTCGTCGATGACCTCCTTGAGCTCGGAATCGGAAAAGCCCTTGATCAGCGTTTCCTGCGAGTCGGATTCCATCTCGACGAAGGTTTCCGCCGCGAGCTCCTTCGGGAGCAGGCGGAACAGCCGCGGCAGGATCTCGGGCTCGAGATCGTCGAACAGCGCGGCAATATCCGCTGCGTTCATCGTAACAAGGATGTCGCGCAGTGTTCCGTATTTTTTGGATTCGATCAATGCGGTGATCGCGGTTGCTAAGTTTGCCATAGCAGTCTTCCTCCTTTGTATGAAAATAGGAGCAAGACCCGCGTTACGGGATCAGCGAAGGCACGGCCGCCATAGGGGCACGTCCGAAGCATTCCCACATAAAAGCGGGCTTGCGGAGCCGTTGCTACTACTGCCTGCATCCATGACAGCCACCTCCTTCCTGAGTGAAGAGTGAAGAGAGAAGCGTGAAAAGATAATGACGATTTTCCGGACGGAAAATCTTCTTTTCAGTTTCCCATACATATTATTGTATTCCGTCCGGCGGGCGTTGTCAACGGAAAAGTTGCTTTTTTTGACGGGATATGGTATCATGTCCGAATTCCAAGGAGGAAGCAGCATGGAACTACTCAAAGCCCTTTGGCCGCTGTGGGCGGCGCTTTCGCTTATGAATCTCATCACGTTCGCGGTCTATGCCCACGATAAGCGCATTGCGCGTCAGGGCAAGGGCAAGCGCCGCGTGCCGGAGCGCACGCTGATCCTGCTTGCGTTTTTGGGCGGCGCGGTCGGCGCGCTTTTGGGCATGGTGCTTTGCCGACACAAGACGAAGCACGCGAAGTTCCTTGTGCTCGTTCCGCTTGCCGTGATCCTTTGGACGCTTGCGATCGGCGCTTTGATCGCGCACGCGATCGGATTGTTCTGAACGCATGGATTTTCCGGGCAAGATTTTCGGATAATTCTTGAATATGTTACATTTCCGACGCATTTATACCGTATAATGAGGATGCTCGAAATCGGTTGATTCGGGCAAAGGAGGAACAGTTATGAAAAAAATCATCGGCTTTTGTCTTGCCGTCATGTTATGTTTACTGCCGCTGACCGCGCTTGCGGAGGGCGAGGGAGAAACGGAGACGACCGCGCCGGATGCGGACATCACGACGCCGGAGCTCGGCGACGACGAACCCGCGGCGACGGAAGAACCCGCAGCGACGGAGGAGCCCTCGGACGCCGTGCAGATCACCCCTGCGGGCGACAGCGACACGTATAAGGAATGGCTCATGGAGTCGTTCGACAAGACGCTGCTCGGCAAGAACGAGAACCTGAGACGGCAGATCCTGAACGTCCTTCGCAGCGACGAGATTACCGTCACGGCGGACAACTACAAGAACATCATTCGCTACGTCAATGAGACGATCAGCAAGCAGCAGCTTTCCGAGGACGCGGCGCTCGATCACTATACCGACGCGGATTTTGAGATCGCGGCGGAGCTGATCGAGAAGATCGCGAACGAGCTCGATCTGGAATACTCCATTGATCCGAGCAACGATTCGCAGAACGAGTACGCGCGCGTCATCACGATCAAAAAGAACGGAAAGCTTTTGGGGCGCATCAACAGCGACGCGAAAACCGATCTCGGCGAAGCGCCGTCCAAGGGATGGATCATCGGCGGCGGGATCGTGATCGGGCTTGCGGCGGTCTTTGCGGTCGTGCTGGTCGTTTGCGTGGAGCGCAGAAAGAAGAGGGCGGCATAAGTATGGAAGCACGCGAAAGGACCGGATCATCGGTCGGAAGGGGCTTCGCGCTCGCCGTTCCGTTTTTGCTGTTTTTTATCGGTGTGTTCTTCCTCGGCATGTATCTGTTTCAGTCCGTGGTCGAGGAAACCGCCTATTTCTCCCTGCTCGTCGGCGACAGCGCGCCTGTCGAGATCACGGACGAGGACACGGGCTTTGTGCCCGGCGAGCGTCCGAACGCGCTTTCGAGCATCCCGTCGATCTCCTACGGCAAGCAGTTCGCGCGGCTCAACGTCACGTGGGACGGCGGCGGCTGGGACATCCGCAACATTCCGGTCTATCTCGGATCGGATAAGAAGCTTCTGAAAAAGGGCGCGGGCATGTCGTTCGGCTCGTTCTTCCCGGGCGAAGGCGGCTGCACGATCCTGTCGGCGCACGTTACGCGCGACTTTGCCGAGATCGAAAGCACACCGATCGGCGCGACGGTCATTCTCGAAACGAGCTACGGACCGTATGCCTACCGCGTCGAGGAACGCAAGACCGCGAACGGGACCGACCGCTGGTTTATGGACGCGGGGCAGGACGCGGATCTCGTCCTGTACACCTGCTACCCGCGCGACAACGACGGCAAGCGCAGAACCGATCGGTGCGTCCTGCTCTGCACGCTGATCGACGGCGTGGAGGTGGCGCAATGAAATTCTTTAAGGCTATCGGAACGGTGCTGATCCTTGCCGTTCTCTGCGCCGCGATCGTGCTGACGCTCACCGCGGGCGCACTGCGCTTTATTGTGCTGAACCCCGCGTATCTGAAGGCGTTCATGCCGACGAAGACCTACTGCTCCGAAATGCGCGAACGGCTTTCGGAGGACCTTGATCACATCGCGCTGCTGTACGGGCTGGAAGAGGGGACGCTCTCCGAGGTCGTGACCGACGAGGCGATCCGCGAATATACGAACGGCATGATCGACGCGCTGTACGCGGAAAACGCGCAGGCGCCGCTCGCGCTGCCCGATTTCCCGAAGGAGGGATTCAAGGCGTATCTTCGCGCGCACACGGCGTACAGCGAGCAGGGCATCGAGGACTTTTCGGAGGACTGCGCGCAGGCGGTCACCGAGGACCTTGCGTCGATCAACGCAAAGCTTCTCATCGAGCCGTTTCTGCAATTCCGCGAGAATCCGATCTGCCGCTCCTCGCTGATCCTGTTTGTTGCGGGGCTGCTGCTGACCGTTCTGATGTTCATCTTCCTGAAGCTGATGTACATGGGAAGCTCGAAGCGCGCCGGCTCGGTCGTCATCTGGGGCGGAACGTTCATGGGCGTTACGCTCGTGTTCGTGCCGGTCATGCAGTTCATCCTGTTCGGCTATGTCGAGCGGCTGAACATCTCGATCTCGGCGTTCCGCACGATTCTGACGGGCTTTTTGAACACTGTTCTCTACGGATGGTTCCTTGCGCTGCTGGCGCTTGAGCTCCTTTCTGTGCTGCTGCTGATCATCGCAATCGCCCGCGCGGCACATGGGAAGAAGAAAAGCAAGAAGGGAAGGTAACAGCTGTTCACTCACACGAGAATGAATTGCGCTTCGCGCATGAATTGACCTTGCGGTCATGAATTGCATCTTTGATGCATGAATTGTCCTTGCGGACATGAATTGCGCTTCGCGCATAAAAAGTGCAGGAAAATCGGCGATTTTTGAAAATACCGCTTGACAAAAGCGGAAGACGTCATTATAATATCTTTGGTTTTCAAGCAGAGCGCCCGCTCTCACCTGCCGGCAAATGCGCCGCGTCATGGTATGTAAGATCACAAAGATTCTTGAAGTGGGTGCAATCTGCGCCCACTATTTTTCTTAGGAGGTGTTTTTTCATCGCTACGCAGGACATGCAGATC
>CALGGM010000049.1 GCA_937915925.1 uncultured Clostridia bacterium
GCACAAACTGTCACTAAGAACTAAAAATTTTTGTCCAAAAAGCTGTACCAATTTCGCAAAGCGACGAAGAATCCCCCTGCAGCATGAAAGTCAAAGCATACAAAAAAGGATCGCCATGTTCGGCGATCCTTCATTCTCTCAATCCTCAGGCGAAGCCTGCGGCTGCGCGGTCGTCATCGGCGGGAGGGGGCCTTCGGGCAGGATATAGATGATATCGCTGACCCAGCGGTTGCTGTTGCTGCTCTTTGACATGATCCCGTTGACCCAGTACATCTGCGCGGAGCCGCCGCCGTCGAGGTTATAGGCGACCTTGCATCCGAGCTTCTCCATCAGGGCGCTCAGCTGATCGAACGTCAGACCGTCGGTCATGCCCTTTAACCGTCCCTCGACGATCACGAAGCAGTAATGACCCGGCTCGTAATAACCGATCGCGGCGCGCGGGTTTTCGCGTGCGAGGCGCTTATAGGTGATATCCGTCATCGCCTTGCCGTTCTCGTCCAGCAGCGCGGGACCGAAGCTCCACACCTGCCACGGGTCGGATTCGACGATCTCTTCGAGCGTGAACGTCCCCCACTTTTTCGTCTCCATGCGTCCGTCGCGGTACAGCACGCACAGGTCCGCTCCGTTTTCGAGCTTGTTGCGGTACAGCTCGCCGTTTCGAAGCACGATGCTGTTGGACATGTGCGAGTACGTGTCGCCGTCGATCGCCAGAAGCGCGCCGACGCGCGATGCGATCTGCTCGACCGGATGCGCGTACTTCTTCGTAAAGTCATTCTCCGCGGAAGCCGTCTGGATCAGCGTGACGTCCTGCACGTAGATGTCCGCGACATGGTACGTGGTCGTCTCCTTCTTCTTGTTCGTGTCGGTGTGCGACGTGATTGAGATGCTGATCGACTGGCTCTTATAGCTGCGCTCCTCCAGAATCGGCTCGTCCGAGAACTTGTCCGGGAATCTGCCGCCTAAAAGTCCGCTCGGCGTGGGCGTCGGCTCGGGCGTCGGTTCCGGCGAGGGCGTGGGGATCGGCGTCGGCGGCATGGTCGGCGCGTCGGTCGCATCCGATGCGGGCGTCTGCACCTCGAGCAGTGAAACGACCTCCTCTTCCTCGATCGGCTCCGCCGTCGGCGCAGGCGTTTCCGCCGCCGTCTGCGGCTGTACCGCGTTCGTTTCCGTTGCCCCGGGGGTATTGCACGCGCAGAGCATGACACAAAGCGCGAGAACCGTCACAATCCGTTTCTTCATAGCTTAATCTTCCGTTCCGACAGGTGTATACACAATGCTCGCAACCGCGCCGTCCACGATCGCAACGGAAAGCTGCGCCGTGCCGTCCACGAGATTCCAATCCGCTTCCGAAAGCTCGGGGAACGCCTCCCCCGCCTCCGCCTCCGACATGCCGATGTAGAGTCCCTGCGGGGTCTTTACGGTGTCGTCCGCGACCGTGATCGCGGTGACGCGGCTCGTCCCGTCGATCTCGTTTGTCATGATCTGGAAGCCGGAATAGTAATAATACACATCCGCGCTGTCGAACGCGCAGCTCTCGCCCGTGAACGTGTCGCGATAGGCGGGAAGCTTCGAAAGCACGTCCGCGCTCTCGTCGAAGATCCCGAACCGCACGCCGTTCGCCTCAAAGTACAGCTCGCCGTACTCGCCGCCGCGCACCGCGTTCGGATCGATAAACACCACGTTCGGGTCGTCCGTCGCGGGCGTTTTGCTCCCGCAGCCGAGCGCCGTCAGCAGCAGAAGCGCAAGCAGGATCAAAGCCATTCGTTTCATTTCAGTTATCCTCCGATCGTAACCGTAGTTTTTCCTGTTCATACCGTTCGGAAAGCGCCGCGTAATCCGCTTCATACGGCGCTTCGCCGCGGTGATCCGTTAAACCGTATTCTTCCTTCAGCACTGCCCCGAACCAGCGCGACAGCTTTTCCGCGCCGTACACGTTGAGATGCTGTCCCATGTCGCAGGTGTCGGTCTGCATGTCGATGCCGATCTCACCGTTCTCCGCGATCATATTATCATACCGCAATCCGTGCGATTTTGCAAACGCTTCTACGTCCGCGTCCCACTCCGGATACCAGTACGGCTCGATCGACGGCGACTTGATCAGCACCAGCGCGATCCCCTTCTCCTCGCACAGCGCCGCCATCCTCGATAGCCATTCCATGCTCTCCTTCGGAAGGTGCTTATCCTTAAGCACCGGCGGCACGGGCGTTTCGGTCGCGGGGCGCACCTCGGTGCGCATCAGATAGCCCTTGAACGAAACGGGGGCGCCGTCGTTCAGCCAGTAGCGCCAGTCCTCCTCCGTCAGCGACAGGATCCGGTCGTGATACCGAAGAAGCGGGAACGCGTAGCTCATGAAGTCCTCGTCCTCGGTCATGCTCGCCCTGATCGCGCCGACCTTCGCGCTTCCCCAGCGCATGCCGTCGAGCGTGATGCGGTTGTACGCCTCGGACTGCGGCACGCCGTATTTTAACGCAAGCACGTTGTACACCACGACCTTCGGCGTCTCGGTCTTCAGCGCGTCCTCCAAAAGGTAGTAGGACTGCCACACCAGCTGCTGCGCGCTGCCGCGGATGTACGAGGTGATCCCGTACTCGTCGAAAAGCGTGACCGGCGAGAAGTTCGAGAACACCTCGCAGTCTCCGACGAACAGCACGTCGTGCGAAATCGTTTCGCGATAGTATTCGCCCGCAAGATGACCCTCGATCAGCGTGTCGTGATACTTCGGACGCAAGAGCCTCGATACAAGGATCAGCGCGCCGACGAACACGATGCAGGCAAGGATGACGCCGATGACGGTTTTACTCGTTCGTTTCATACTCAGAACCGGTTATAAATAAACTGCGAGGCGTCGAAGCCGAAGCCGTACCGCCCGAAGATCAGGATCGTGCCGATCAGCACGAGCAGCGCGCAGACGGAAAATACCGTGCCGCGCTTTAAGATCCGCGTTCGGATCGCGCCCTTTCGCTGTACCATCGACAGCGTGAACATCGCGATCACGCCGACAAACGCGATCGCGTAATCCGCATACGAAAGCCCGAGCGACTGGATGCCGCCGCGGAACACCGCGCCCCAGTTCCACGTCGTGAACATCGAGAAGAACGACGAGAACGCTTCCCCGACGGTCGGATAGCAGTCGAGTATGCGAAGCGACGATAAGAGCAGCACCGTGCGGATCACCGTAAAGCCGCGATAGAACGCGCTTTCGGTGAGCCTCGGAAACCTTGCGTGAAAGCGCGCGTACAGCGGCTTCAGCTCCTCGGAAAGCAGGATCACAACGCCGTTCAGAAGTCCCCACACGAGGAACGTCAGATTGCTGCCGTGCCAGATACCGGTGAGCGCCCACACAAGGACCGTCGCAAGGTATACCGGCACGCGCCGCGATACGCCCGCGCCGAAGCGCCGCGTGGATTTCGACAGCGAACGCATCGGCTTTGAAACCGAAAGCGGGTAATAGACGTAGCGCTTGAACCATTCGCCGAGCGTGATGTGCCAGCGCCGCCAGTATTCCGCAATGCTCTTCGAAAAATACGGACGGAAGAAGTTCTCCTCGACCGTGACGCCGAGCATCTCGCCCACGCCGATCGTGATGTCGATGCCGCCCGTAAAGTCCGCATAGAGGCACGCGGCATACAGAAGCATCTCGACGAGCACGAAATCGCCGCGATACACGTTCGGTCTTGCGCACAGCGCCTTCACCGCCACAAGCAGGCGGTCCGCGACGATCAGCTTTTTCCAGTAGCCCCACGCGATGCGAAGGCTTGCGGACAGAAACCGCTTTCCGTCAAACGCGTGCGCTTCCGTGAGCGCCTTTCCCACCGTCTCAAACCGCGTGATCGGTCCCTGCACCAGCAGCGGGAAAAACGACGTGAACAGAGCAAGCTTCAAGGGATTCCGTTCCGCCGGGATCGACTCGCGGTACACGTCCAAAAGGTAGCCCACTGTGGAGAATGTGTAAAAGGAAATGCCCATCGTGAGCGCAAGGTTCTGTCCGAACGGCTCGACGCCGAAAAGCCCTGCCGAGAGTCTTCCGATCAGCGCGCCGTACTTTAACGCAAAGAGGATCCCGAAGTTTACAAGAAGCGTCAGAATCAGCACCAGCCGTCTGCGCTTTTCAAAGCCGAGCCGCGCGCGCTTGCGCTCCTCCTTCGTGTGCGTCGCCTTCATCGCGGCGAGCGTTTCCTTCTGCCGCGTGAACGACGCGTCGAAAAGGCGCGTCGCGCCGTACACCGTCGCGACCGTCACCGCCATAAAGATCGCGCCGATCCAGCCCGCGTATACGACGAACACGGCGTTGAACGCGAGCAGCACGGTCCATTGGATCCGTTTCGGCACGAGGAAGTACACGGGCACGAGTACCGCCAGAAACAGAAGAAACGCCCACGAAGCGAACAGCATCAGTCGTCCTGCTCCCCGATCTTTTTGATCAGCGCATAGAGCGCCTTTGCGGAATTGAAGTTGTTCGGCACGATCTCCTTTGCCGGGATCACGACGTCGAACTCCTCCTCGATGCGCGTGATGAGCATCACGATGTCAAATGACGCAAGGATGCCGTCGTCGATCAGGCTCGTTTCCTTTTCGAAATCGGTTTCGGGATGCAGCTCCCTTAAAATGTCCAGTAACTGTTCCATCGTTCCTCCTATCGGTACAAAAGCCCGCAAGCCGCCTTTCGGTCGGTCTTGCCGTTCTCGGTCAGCGGGATGCGCTCCACGCGCACGGTGCGCTTGGGCAGCAGGTATTCTGGAAGCCTATTGCGAAGCGCCGACAGCACCTCCGCCTTTTCGAGTGCGCCGGTGTAGATCAGCCCCAGCACGCTTCGTTCGCGGTCGAACACCGCGCAGGCGGCGGTCACGCCCTCGATTGCCTTTGCCGCGGACTCGAGCTCGCCGAGCTCGATGCGGTGTCCCATGTGCTTGATCTGATCGTCCCGGCGTCCCAGAAACTCGAGCTCGCCGTACGCATTGTATCTCGCAAGGTCTCCGGTGCGGTAGACCGTTTCGGGATAATCCGGGTTCAGCGGATTCTGCACGAACGCGAGCTTCGTGCGCTCCGGATCGCGGTAATACCCGCCGGTGACCGACGTACCGCGAATGTAGATCTCGCCCTCATCGGCGCGGTTCCCGTTCTCGTCGATCAAAAACACCTCGGCGTTGTCAAACGCGCGTCCGATCGGGATGCGCTCGCCGTCCGAAAAGTCGCGGTCGACCTCATAACAGCACGTCATGCCGGTGCATTCCGTAGGTCCGTACAGGTTCAGGTAGCGCGCAGGCACATGCTCGCGCCAGAGCTTCAGCTGCTTTGGCGGCATGACCTCGCTGCCGAACGCGACGGTTTTCAAAAACTTCGGCACGACCTCATCGAACGTGCGCAGCGCGGAAATCAGCGTCAGCGCCGGCACGACCCAGCACAACGCGGTGATCCCGTGCGCGTTCAAAAACTCCACGAGCGGAACCGGCGTCATGAACAATCTTTTGGGCACGATCACCACGCGCGAGCCGCACTTCAACGCGGACAGGATCTCCTTGAGGCAGGCGTCCACATAGAGCGGCGCCTGCATTCCGAACACATCCGTTTCGTCGACCTGCAGCGCGTCCGTGATCTGCTTTGCGTAATCGCGCACCGCGCGGTGGATTCCCACCACGCCCTTCGGCGCGCCGGTGGAGCCGCTTGTAAACACGAGATACGCAGGATCTGCGTCGGTCGTTTTGCGTCTTGCCGCCGCGAGCGCGTCGGCGTCGACCGGCGCGGAGAACGCCTCTCCCGCCTCGATCGCCTCGCCCGAGAATCCGCAGGTAAAAAGCAGCGGGTCCGCCGTTTCGTCGACGATCGCGAAGCGCGGTCGGACGCGCTCTATAATCGAGCGGATGCGGGTCTCGCCCATCTCGGCGTCGACCGGCACGTAAAAGCAGTCCGCTCTCCATACGCCGAAGAACGCCGCGATCATCGCGCCGCTGCGGCGCATGAACACGAGCACCGCTTCCCGCTGCGCCCCGCGGCGTAAAAGCGCGGAGCCTGCGCGATCGGCGCGTTCCTTGACGGCGTTCACCGTCAGCGATTCAAACTCGTCGCAGAACAGCGCCGCGTCGGGACGCGTTTCCGCCTGCCGATCCAAAAAGTCCAATACGGTCTTCATTTCAGTTTCCTCCGTCAAACGGCTCGGTCGCGACCGGCGGGTACAGCGATTTGTCATAGCTCCAGTACGATCTGCTGTACCGCCGCGTCTGCGCGTCCGTCCACATAAAGCAGCGTCGCTTGCCCGTGTACGCGCGGCAGGCGTCGAAGTGATACCAGCCCGTTCCGATGTTGACCAGCAGCCAGTAGTGGTGCGGATTCGGGTAGCGCTGCACGCTTATGATCTGCGCGTCCGTCCGTTCCAAAAGCAGCCTTGCGGCGGCATACGAGGTGAAGCAGTCGCCCCTGCCCGTCGTCAGTCCGCGCACCGCCTCGCTGCGCCAGTCCTGTTTGTTCGAACGCGCGGAGTAGCGCACGTTCCTGAATACGTAATCATAGATCGCTTCGATCTGCTCGGCGAGCGTCATGTCGTCGGTCAGGATCTTCGCGATGATCTTGTCCGCAACCGCCTGCGCGCGCTCGTCGCTGACCTTTGCCGCGACAAAGCGGAACGTGACCGTCTTCGTGACGGCGTTTCCCGCGCGGTCCGTCGCGGTATAGGTAACCGGATAATTGCCCTTGCGCGTGGGATCGACCTTCGACGCGTCGACCGCAACGTCGATCGCGCCGTCGCAGTTGTCCGCGGCGGAAACCTCCGCAAGGTACGCGACCGGCTCCCCGACGTAGCAGTAGCGGTCCTTTGCGCCGTACAGCTTCGGCGGCTCCGCGTCCGGCACGAGCGTCAGCGTAAACGTCAGCGTGCTTTGATTGCCGCTTGCGTCGGTCGCCTCCACCGTAACGTCCTGCGAAGGAAGCGACCAGTCCGGCTCCCGTACAAACGCCGCCGTCGCCTCCGACACGTCGGAAACGTCGACAAGCGCATCGACGCCGACCGGCGTATCAAGATAATGCGTTCCGGACGATGGCGTGATCTCGGGCGGCGTGGTGTCGCGCACGTCGAGCACCGCAAGGTTCTCCTCGCCGTCGATCAGTACCGCGATCACATGCATGCCCGGCACGTTCGGAAGAAACGGTCCCAACAGCTCCGCCGTGTGTCCGTCCGTCCCGTCCAGCAGCTCCTCCGCCGCAAGCGGCGTATTGCGCGCCTCGATGACGGAGGGCTTCACGCCCGAAACGAGCAGCGTCGATTCGACCTCCGTTTCGTTGCCGCCGAGATCGGTGAGCAGGACGCGCACCGTCTGTGCCGTGCGGCAGTCAGGATCGGGCTCCTTTAAAAACGTGGCCCGCACCGCGGTGTTGTCGGACACGTCCTTTACGAGCTGTTCCGGCTTCACCGTTTCGCCCGGCAGCGCGATATGGGTCGTGCCGCTTCCCGTCGGCGCAACGGTGTCCTCGACGTGCAGCTCCGTGATCGCCTCCACCCCGTCCGCGACGACGCGGATCGGGTACACGCCCGGCGTGCCCATCATTTCAACGGTGATCGGATCGATCCGAACGTCTTCATACGTACCGATCAGAAGCGCTTCCGCGTCCGGCGCGGGATCGCCCGCCTCCAGCGTGACCGCGTCCTTTGCGACGCGCACATGCACCGTGACCGGAACCAGCGTGCGGTTGCCGCTCGCGTCCGAAAGCGCGACGACCGCCTCGTAATCGCCGACGGTCCCGTAGTCCGGCGCGGTCTCGAACGAGACCCGGACCACGCTCTGATCGCGAAGATTCTTAATAAGCTTGTCCGGCGTGGGCGCTTCATAGATCGAAACGGTCGTTTCCACGCCCTGCGCCGTCGGTGCCTCGGTGTCGCGCACGCGCAAAAACACCGGCACCGCGCGCGAGCCCGTATGTACGGAGAGCCGATAATCGCCCGCCGCGCGGTAGGTCGCGTCCGGCGCGAGCGCATAGGTCATTTCGTCCGCGTCCGTGCGGGCGAACGCCCTTGCCTCCGGCGAGGTCTCGCCGAGCTCGATCGTCAAGGTCGGACGCACCGCGCCGTACGTCGCGCACAGCAGAACAAACGCCGCCGTCAGCGCCGCGGCAAACAGCGGCGCAACCGCCGTCAGAACGCCGTACCAAAGCGAACGCTCACGCTTCTGCCGTTCCGCTTCCGTTGCCGTTCGCCTCATGCCCCTGTTTCCTCTTGAAAGATCCGCTCATAAGCGGTCCATACCGTTTCGAGCGTCCGTTCGTCCCGTCCGCCGACAGGAACGCCGTCCAACGTGATCGCGCGGCGCACGCCGAGCGTGCTTGAGCTGATCAGGATCTCATCCGCAGCCTTCAGCTCCTCGACCGTAAACGCCCGCTCCGTTACCGGAATGCCCGCTTGCTTCGCGATCGAAAGGAGGTAGCCGCGCGTCACGCCCGGGAGGATGTATTGATCCGTCGGATGCGTGAAAAGCGTGCCGTCCTTTACGATATGCACGTTCGTGTGCGAGCCCTCGGTCACGAACCCGTCGCGCACGAAGACCGCCTCGTCCGCGCCGCACGCATGCGCCCGCTCGCTTGCCAGCACGTTCGGGATCAGGTTCAGCGTCTTCACGTGGCACATGGCGTAGCGAACGTCGTCCGAAAGAATCAGCCGCATCGGGGATTTCAGGTTCGGCGCCTGCTTCGGCGTGACCGTAATGAGAAGGTTCGGCTTCGCGCCGTTTGTCGGAAACGCGTGCGTGCGCGGCGCAGTCGCGCGCGACGCCTGCCAGTACAGCGCGGCGCTTTGCTCGCCCGCCGCCTTAAGGCAGTCCGTCAGCGTTTTGATCAGCGCTTCCTTCGACATGTCAAACGGGATCGACAAAAGCGACAGGCTTCTGTAAAACCGGTCGATGTGCGGCACGAGCCCGAACGGCTTTGTCCCGATCGCAAGGCACGCCTCATAAACGCCGTCGCCGAAATACACGGCGCGATCGTTGATCGGCACCGAGATCTCCTCCGGCCGTCCGATTGTTCCGTTATACCATCCGATCGCGGGCATTTCCGTTTTCCCTCCGTTGCTGAAAGCACATAGTCATTTAGTTTATCATACCCCTTTTTCCCATCCCGTTCAAGTCAAAAGATGTAAAATTGTTGCATCTTTTTGTCAGTCCCCTCCTTTTCAAAACAAAAAGCGCCTTCCCCGAAAGGGAAGACGCAAGGTAAAAGCGGAATCAGTTCTTCTTCCACGCCATGGGCGAGAAGAGGACGATCATCGGGAAGAGCTCAAGTCTGCCGGTCAGCATGTTGAACGTCAAAAGCATCTTAAGCGCCGGATGATAGAAGGCGTAGTTGCCCATGGGACCGACCAGTCCGAGACCCGGTCCGATGTTGTTGATGCACGCGAGCTCGGCGGTAAAGTTCGTCGCGAAGTCCGTTCCCGGCTGCAGGCTCAAAAGCAGCGTGGACGCGATGAAGATCGTAAGGTACAGCGCAAGGTACCCGAACGTGCTGCGCTGCAGCGAGCGGTCGACGGGCTTTCCCTCGAGCCGCACGATCTGTACCGCGCGCGGGTGCAGCAGATGCCGGATCTCCGCCGCGCCGGACTTGATGCAGATCAGCACGCGGCTGACCTTGAAGCCGCCGCCCGTGGAGCCTGCGCACGCGCCGATGAACATGCACGAAACGAGGATCGTCTGCGAGAACACGGGCCAGTTATGCGCGAAGTCGACCGTGCCGTAGCCCGTCGACGAGATCAGCGACGCGACCTGGAACAGGGAGTTGCGGAACGTGTCGAACGCGCCGATCGCCGCGTTGTAGGTGTTGATCGAGATCAGCACGATCGCGGAGAGCACGATCACGGCGTAGACGTGCAGCTCCTCGGACTTGAACGCGTCCTTCGCCTTGCCGATCAGAATGAAGTAGTACAGGTTGAAGTTGACGCCGAACAGCAGCATGAACACCGCCATCACGATATCGACATACGCGCTGTTGTAGTACGCGATGCCCGCGTTCTTGATCGCGAACCCGCCAGTTCCCGCGACGCCGAAGCTGTTGCACAGCGCGTCGAACACCGGCATGCCGCCCGCGATCAGCAGGATCGCAAGCAGCAGCGTCATCGCCGTATACACGCCGTAAAGGATCTTTGCGGTGTCGCGCATGCGCGGGACGAGCTTGCCCACGACGGGACCCGGGACCTCGGCGCGCATCAGGTGCATCGAGCGCTCCTCGCCCATCGGCATGACCGCAAGGATGAACACCAGCACGCCCATGCCGCCGATCCAGTGGGAAAAGCTTCTCCAGAAGATGATGCAGTGCGGAAGCTGTTCGACCGCGGAAAGGATCGACGCGCCGGTCGTGGTAAGCCCCGACGCGATCTCAAAGAGGCAGTCCCAGAACGAGACGAACTCGCCGCCCGCGGCGTTCGGGAACACGTTGCCGAGCAGGAAGAACGGGACCGCGCCGAACAGAGACATCAGCACCCACGCCGCCGCGACGGTCAGAAACCCTTCGCGCGCGTAGATCGCCGTGTTCTTCGGTTTTTTCCATCCGATCAGACCGAAAAGAAGCAGTACGCCGATCACCGGCAGAAAGCACAGCGCGGCGATCCCCGCCTCGCGATAGATCAATCCCACGATGAACGAGGGCAGCATCAAAAGTCCCTCGACCGCGAGAATGCGGCTCAGCAGGAAAATGACCATGCGCCGGTTCATCTTGCGTCCTCCATGATGTCGCCGAGATCGTTGAGCCGCCGCTGTTCGGTGACGACGAGCACGACGTCGCCCGGCTGGATGCTGTCCGCGCCGCCGGGAATGATCGCCTTGCCGTTCCTTACGATGCACGCGATCAGGATGTGCTTTTTCGTCTTCAGATCCTTCAGCGGGATATTGAGCAGATTCCTGTTCTCCGGGCTTGCCAGAAACTCCAGCACCTCGATCGAACCGTCCGCGATCTTGTAAAGCCCGCGGATCTCGCCGTGATCGGCGCTCGCCTCGCGTGCGCGGACGTAACGCAGAATCTGGTTGGTCGCGATGCGCTTCGGTGAAATGACCGAATCGAGCGCCGTCGTCTTCACGAGACTTTCAAGCGATTCGTTGTTGACCTTTGCGATGACCTTCGAAACGTTGCGGTGCTTTGCGTACAGCGCGGAAAGCACGTTGCCCTCGTCGAGTCCGGTCAGCCCGATGAACGCGTCGACGCCGTCAAGCCCCTCCTCGAGCAGAAGCTCGTTGTCGGTGATATCGCCGTTCAAAATGACCGCGCCGGGCAGAAGCTCCGCGATATTGTGCGCGTTTTCCTTGTTGCGCTCGACGATCTTGACGGAAAGATTGCTCTTCAAAAGTTCCTGCGCCAGATAGTAGCTGATGCGTCCGCCGCCGCCGATGATGACCGAACGGACCGGGTTTGCGAGCACGCCCGCCTTGCGGAGCGCCTTTGCGACCTCTCTCGGGGCGCCGGTGACGTACAGCACGTCGCCGCCCGCAAGCGCAAAGCCTCCGGATGGGATCGTGTATTCGCCGTTGCGCTCGACTGCGCAGATCAGCACCTTTACGCCGAGCTTCTGCGGCAGCTCATACAGCGGAACGCCGTTTAATATGCTCTTTTCGGGCAGCTTCGATGTGACCAGCTCGACGTGTCCGCCCGCGAACAGCTCCACGTGCGTCGCCGCCGGAAACCGCAGCACGCGCGCGATCTCCTCCGCCGCCTGCCGGTCCGGATTGATCGTCATGGAAAGTCCGAGATCGTCCGAAATGCGGTACATATTGCCGGCGTATTCGGGATTGCGCACGCGCGCGATCGTATGCTTCGTGCCGATCTTGTGCGCGATGAGGCACGCGAGCAGGTTCATTTCGTCGCTCTGCGTCAGCGCAAGCAGCAGATCCGCCTCTCTTGCGCCCGCTTCCTCAAGCACAGGGAACACCGCGCCGTTTCCGACGTAGCCGATGACGTCCTGCGTGTTGCTGATCTGTTCGATGACCGCCTCGCTTCGGTCGATCACCGTGACCCGATGTCCCTCCGCCACAAGCTGTACCGCAAGCGACGTTCCCATCTTGCCGCAGCCGACAATCATTATCTGCATAAAAAGATCCTCCGCATTTGAATATGCAATATTTGGAATAGTATATCAGATTTTTGTACGGAATGCAAGTTATCCCTTTTCCGTCCGTTTTCAGAATTAGGGCTTGTGATTCCCGAAAAAATATGCTATTATGAATTGATTATCCGATAAGGAGCTTTCCATGAAAAAACTGATTTCCCTAATGATGGCTTTCGTTCTCATGCTCGCAATTGTCGGCTGCGCATGCAATTCGACCTCCTCCGCGCAGACCGCGCGCGGCGAGCTTTCCGTCGCGTACGACAAGGCGGGCGCGGGCGATCTGCTTGCGTATTTTCAGGCGAACCAGGGCGTTGTCGTAACCGGCGTGCAGCTGGACGAGAAGACCGATTACGCGAAGCTTTCCAAGACGGCTTCCGTCGCGCTTATAAAGGACGAGGCGGTCGCGGAGAAGCTGAAGGCGGCGGGCTGGACCGAATCGCAGGACTGGACCGAAGCGCAGAAGGCAGCGAACGAAGGCATGTTCAACCTTACCGTGCTGATCGCGCCGGACGCGACCGACAGCAATAAGACCAACGCAAAGATTCTGATCGGCTGGCTCGCAGGCGACGCTGTGTACGAAACCAAGGTCACGACGGCGTCCGGCGGCTGCAGCTGTCAGCGCACCGAAACGGCGGTCAGGATCACGAGCGACGCGCCCGAGCTTTTCAAGACCGATCTCTTCGACGATCTCAAATCCTAAAACGATCAAACAAACAAACTCCCGGAGCGCATCCGGGATTCTTTTTTCAGACTGTTGTAAAAGGGGTCAGACCGTTTGCGGCGAGATGATTCAAATGAATACTTGCAGGATGAAAGGGCGCAGAACGCCCTTTCTTTCTATTATTTCGCCACAAACTATCCGTGTTTTCTTAACCACTCCGCTTCGCTCCGTTACAGAGGTGACGTCGCACGCTTCCCGCGCGTCGCCATCTTCGGTCGCATACGTTAGTATAGCTCCATCGCGAAAACACGAATTCTACCTCCCTTCCCAACAGTCTGTTGTTGAACTTACAGAAAAAGTTCGGAAACGGCGAACAGCACCGCTTTTCCGCGAAGCGCGATGCGCCCGTTTCCCAAAGGCTCGCAAATAAGCTCGCCGCCGCGGGGCGAAGCCTGATAAGCGCGGATGACCTTCTTTTGAAGCGTCCTCGCCCAGTAATCCGCGATCTGACAGTGCGCCGATCCGCAGACCGGATCCTCCGGAACGGCGGTCTCCGGCGTGAAGCTTCGGGACACGCAGTCATAGTCCGCACCCTGCGCCGTGGCGTTCCAGATGCGCCCGGGCAGCTGTCCTAAAAGCGCGTAGTCCGGACTAAGGTTTCGCACGACGGTCTCGTTTTCGAAAACGCAGTTGAGGTCGAGCCCCATGATCGCCTTTTTCGGTCTTGCGCCGAACGCGCGTTCCATGGCGTCGGTGACCGGGATTTCCTTTAGCGCATACGTCGGAAAGTTCAGTTCAAAAAGCTCGCCTTTGCGCCGAACCGAAAGGTCGCCGCTGACCGAAGCATAGCGCACCTCGTCCGCGTCCGGCTCGTAAAAGGACAGGATCACGAACGACGCCGCAAGCGTCGCGTGTCCGCAAAGCTCCTCCTCCATGCTCGGCGTGAACCAGCGAATGCGGTACCGCTCCCCCTCCTTCACCAGAAACGCGGTCTCGGCAAGGTTGTTCTCCGCCGCGATCGCCTGCATGGTTTCATCCGGGAGCCACGCGTCCAGCACGCAAACCGCCGCGGGATTGCCGTGAAAAGGCTTATCGGTAAATGCGTCGACGATGTATTGCTTCATATCATTCCTCCGTTCATCCCGGCATAAGCGGACGGGCAATGCCCGTCCCTGCCGCGCTTTCCATTCCTGTTCCGCAGGGAACAGTGCAATGACCGTTGCCGCCTTACAGCGGCTTCTTCGAAGGCAGTCCCGCCTTGCGCGGGTAGGTCGCTCTTCCCCCTTGCCTCCCTTGTGTAAAGGGAGGTGGGTGAGCGAAGCGAACCCGGAGGGATTGTTGGTTGTTTGAATCCGTGTCTTACAATCCCTCAGCCGCCTGCGGCGGCAGCTCCCTTTGCACAAGGGAGCCTCCATTCGTGCCATCTTTACTTACAGCGGCTTCTTCGAAGGCAGTCCCGCCTTGCGCGGGTAGGTCGACGGAGTTGGTGCGTTTTTGGTGCATATCACCAAGGTGCGCGCACCGTAATCCGATTCCACGGGGACGGCTTCCGCGGTGCAGTGCAACAGATGCAGGGCGTTTTTCGCCGTCGGAAGCTCCTCGCTCACGTCGCCCTTATAGCAGTACGCCTTTCCGCCGACCTTTAACAGCGGCACGGTGAGTTCCAAAAGAACCGGCAAAGACGCCACCGCGCGGGAAACCGTCGCGTCGAACTTGGCGCGGTAATTCGGATCGCGTCCGAAATCCTCCGCCCGCGCATGGACGATTTCCGCCGATAAACCGAGCGTTTTCAGCACTTCCTCGAGGAACGTCAGCCGCTTTTGCAGCGAATCGACGAGTGTGATTTTTAAGCGCGGGTTCATGATCAGAAGCGGGATCGCAGGGAACCCCGCGCCCGTGCCGACGTCCGCGATCCTCGTGCCGTCCGAAAGGTAGGGCAGCGCCGCAAGCGAATCGTAAAAATGCTTCTTTGCGACATCTGTGGGTTCCGTAATCGCGGTCAGATTCATCCGCGTATTCCAGTCGATCAGCAATTCATAGTATGCGACAAATTTGTCGCACGCTTCGTCGCCTAAGTTCGGGATGATCGATTGCAGCAGTTCACGCATGGAGGGCTCCTTTCTTTGCCAGCACGAGCAAAACGCCGATGTCCGCGGGCGACACGCCGGAGATGCGCGACGCCTGCCCGATGCTTTCGGGGCGGTGCGCGTTCAGCTTCTGCCGCGCTTCGAGCCGCAGTCCCTCAAGCGTGCCGTAGTCGAGATCGCCCGGCAGCGGCATCGATTCCATCTCGCGGAAGCGTTTCACCTGTTCGGTTTGTTTTTCGATATATCCGTCGTAATGCGCCATGACGTCGACCTGCTCCTCGACCGCGGGTTCGAGCGGCTCGAGGCAGTCGTACAGCGACAGCAGATCAGTATAGCGCACGTTCGGACGTTTCAGAAGATCAAAGAGCTTCGTGCCGGAATTGGGCATGGATTCGCCGATGGATTCGAGATAGACCCGCAGCGCGTCAGAGGGTGGCACATGCGTGCCGAGCCGCTCCATGGCGCGGGCGATGCCCTCCTTTTTCCGCTGCAGCGCGGCATATCGTTCCTCGGTAATCAACCCCAGCCGCCTTGCGCGCTCGGTCAGTCTGAGATCCGCGTTGTCCTGTCGGAGCAAAAGCCGGTATTCACAGCGGCTTGTCATCATGCGGTACGGCTCGGGCGTGCCCTTGGTGGCAAGGTCGTCGACGAGCACGCCGAGGTACGCGTCGCTGCGATCGAGCAGAAACAGCTCCTCGCCCTTCACATACAGCGCGGCGTTCACACCGGCGTAAAAGCCCTGCGCGGCGGCTTCCTCGTAGCCGCTCGACCCGTTCACCTGTCCTGCGGTGAACAGTCCCGGTATGTCCTTCACCATGAGGCTCAGGTTCAACGCGCTCGGCACGAGGCAGTCGTATTCGATCGCATAGCCGAGCCGCATGACCTCGCAGTGCCTTAGCCCCGGCATGGTGTGAAGCATGTCGATCTGCACATCGGCGGGAAGCGACGTACTCATGCCCTGCACGTACATTTCCTCGGTTGTTCTGCCCTCCGGCTCGATGAAGATCTGATGCCGGTCATGGTCCGGAAACCGTACGATCTTATCCTCGATCGACGGGCAGTAGCGCGTGCCGGTGGCGTGGATGCGTCCCGCGTACATCGGCGAGCGGTTGAGGTTCTTCAAAATAATGTCGTGCGTCGCTTGATTCGTATAGGTGAGATAGCACGGGTCCTGTTTTAGGTGCAGCCGCCCGTTCAAAAACGAGAACGCGGGCGTCGGCTCGTCGCCGAGCTGGATCTCCATTTCGTCGAGGTCCAGAGAGCTTTTGCGCACCCTCGCGGGCGTGCCGGTCTTGAACCGCTGCAGCGGAATACCGAGCGACCGGAGCGCGTCGCTTAAACCTTCGCTTCGCAAAAGCCCCGCGGGTCCGGAAAGCCTTGACCATTCGCCGATCAGGATGCGGCTTTTCAGATACACGCCGGAGCACACCACGACCGCGTCGCACCCAAAACGAAAGCCCTCGTCGGTGACTACGCCCGCGACGCGTCCGTTCTCGGTCTGAATTTCCGTGACCTCGCCCTGCATGAGCGTGAGGTTCGGCTGCGTTTCGAGCGTGCGCTTCATGCGCTCGTGATAGCGGCGCTTGTCCATCTGCGCGCGCAAGGAATGCACCGCGGGACCCTTACTGGTGTTCAGCATGCGCATCTGGATCAGCGTATCGTCCGCGGCAAGTCCCATCTCGCCGCCCATGGCGTCGATCTCGCGCACGAGATGTCCCTTGCCGGTGCCGCCGATCGCGGGGTTGCAGGGCATCATGCCGATGCTGTCCAGGTTGAGCGTCAGAAGAAGCGTCGATAAGCCCATGCGGGAGGAGGCGAGCGCCGCCTCGATCCCCGCGTGTCCTGCGCCGATGATGATGATTTGAAACCGTTTCTGTTCCATGCGTTCCCTTTTTCGATAAAACTTGACGGTTCAGTATAGCATATCCGAACGATTTTGTACAACGGGTAGTGGAAATTTCCGTAAAAGTCTGCTATACTGAACGCACAGGAGGATTCTCATATGGGTAAAATGCGTTTGATCAAAGAAGCATACGGCACGACCGAAGGGTTCTGCCTTATCAAGAGCGTGTCGGTGCGCACGGACGTGAAGGGCACGGAGTACCTTGACATGGTGATCGCGGACTCCGAGGGCGAATGCGTCGCGAAGCTTTGGAACTACTCGCGCATCTCGCACGGCGAGTACGACGCAAACGACGTTATTAAGGTGCGCGGCTCCGTACAGGTATGGAAGGACACCGAGCAGTTCAAGATCGACCGGATCCGCAAGGCGAACGACGCCGACAATGTGGACATGTCCGGCATCATCCCGACCGCGCCCTACGACCCGCAGGAGATGTACGACGAGCTGTACAACACCGCCGGGGCGTTCCGTGACGAGGACCTTCGTCGCATCGTACAGTACCTTTTGCGCGAGAACCGCGAAAAGCTTTTGATCTATCCCGCGGGCGTCAAGCTGCACCACGCCACGCGCGGCGGGCTTCTGCACCATACGGTATCCGTATTAAGGCTTGCAAAGCGCATTGCGGAGCTGTACCCGAGCCTTCACAGAGACCTGCTGTTTGCGGGCGCGATTCTGCACGACATCGGAAAACTTAGGGAGCTCGACGCGGATTCGCTCGGCATCGCGGGTGCGTACACGAGCGAAGGGCAGCTCTTGGGGCACATCAACGTCGGCATGGCGATGATCGCCTCCGCCGCGGAGATCACGATGATCGCGCCGAAAACCGCGATGCTTTTGGAGCACATGATCCTCTCGCACCACGGCAAGCCCGAGTTCGGCAGTCCCCGCCTTCCGATGATCCCGGAAGCAGAGGTGCTTTCTATCTGCGACCTATTGGACAGCAAGATGTATGAAATGGACGCCGCTTTGGACGGCGTTTCGACGGACGGCTTTTCCGAGCGGCTTTGGGCGCTCGACAACCGTCAGCTCTATAAGATCGATTGAGGAGGAACCCCATGTTTGAACGACTGGAAGCGCAAAAGCCCGCGTTAAAAAAGCTGATCGCGGCGCTGCGCGAACACTACACCTACGCTTCGGTGCTCGCGACCGCGGTGCATTACCGCTCGTGGCGCGTATCGAAAAACGGGATCTCCCTTTCCGCCTCGGCGCTCGACGGCGGCGACGGCTACGTGATCCGCGTGTTTGACGAAACCGGCTGCGCGGAATATTCGATCAACGCGTTTTCGGAGGACATGATCCCCGAAATCGTACGGGAAATGCAGACGCGGTTCGAAGCGGAGCGCAAAGCGCTGCCCGCCTGCGTGACGCCGATGCCGACCGCCATCCCCGACGATTCGCCCGCCGTGCTCAAAAAGGAAGCAAAGTTTGAGATCGACCCGGCGACGCTCGGCGACGAGGCGATCCTTGAACTGATCGGCAGGATCCGCGAAAAGGGCTTACGCGCCGAAAACGTCATGGACGTCAACTGCGGCGTGAACTATTCCGCGGAGCGCAAGATCTTTCTGTCCGAACACCGCGACCTCGACGAAAGCCATATGTGGACGAACGCGTTCGTCGGCGCGATGGGCGCGCGCGGCGAGGAGCTCAAGGAGAGCTTCAAGGGCTATTCGGTGCTCGGCGGCGCGGAGCTTTTAAAGGAAGTCGAAAATGATATCGACGAGGTCACGGCGCGGATGAACGATCTGCTGCGTGCCGAGCCGATGATCCCCGGCGAATACGAATGCGTGTGCGACCCGGAGGTCACCGGCATGATCGTGCACGAAGCGTTCGGACACGGCGTGGAGATGGACATGTTCGTGAAGGATCGCGCGCAGGCAAAGCAGTTCATCGGCGAATACGTCGCAAGTCCTTTGGTCACGATGCACGACGGCTCGACGGTCGACGAATGCGCGACGTGGGCGTTTGACGACGAGGGAACGCTGACCGGCGACACGGTTGTCATCGACAAGGGGATTTTGAAGACCGGCATGTGCGACGCGCTGTCCGCGATGCGGCTCGGCGTGAAACCGACCGGCAACGGACGCCGCGAAAGCTACGAACGCAAGGCGTACACGCGCATGACGAACACGTACTTCGAGGGCGGCGACGCCACGAAGGAGGAGATGATCGCTTCCGTCAAATACGGCTTTTTGCTCGAAGAGCCGACGAGCGGCATGGAAGATCCGAAAAACTGGGGCATCCAGTGCATGGTCAACTCCGCGCGCGAGATCAAGGGCGGCAAGCTTACCGGACGCATCTTCTCGCCGATCGTGCTGACAGGGTATGTGCCGGATCTTCTGAAATCCGTCTCGATGATGGGAGGAAAGGTTGAGCTTGCCGGCGGCGGTTACTGCGGCAAGGGCTACAAGGAATGGGTCAAGGTCTCCGACGGCGGCGCGTACATGAAGGCGCGCATCCGTTTGGGCTAAGGAGGGATTCCTATGGAACGGATCAAAAGATTGCTCAAGGAAGCAGGCATTTCGGATTACATCGTCAACGGATACACGGAGCGCACCGCAGAGCTGTTCTTTGTGAAAAAGCAGCTCGACACGCGCCGCATCAAGGACGTGGAGAAATTCAAGGTGACCGTTTACCGCACGGGTGAAAAGGACGGCGCGAAGCTTCGCGCGTTTACCGACGTGACGGTGCTCGAAGCGCAGACGGACGCGGAAATCATCGACGCATTCCGCGGCGCGTACTTTGCCGCGCAGTTTGCCATGAACCCGTATTATGAACTGCCCGACCCGGTGATCGCGCCGCTGATTGAGGCGAAGGGCAAGCTCGCCGAGCAGGCGCCGGAAATCAGTGCGGGCGAGATGGCGGAAGCGCTCTTTTCGGCGGATCACGAAAAAGGCGCGTTTGTGAACTCCGCGGAGATCTTCGTCATTCAGAAGCGCGTGCACGTGGTAAGCTCTGCGGGTACGGACGTTTCGTGGACCGAAGCGAGTGTCAAGGGCGAATACGTCGTGCAGGCGAAGGAGCCCGAGGACGTGGAAATGTACCGCGACTTCGGCGGCTATACGGAGCTGAACACAGCGGCGCTCACGGCGCACGTAAAGGAAGCGCTGACGTTCGTAAAGGACCGCGCAAGGGCGCAGCGGATCTTAAAGAGCGGCAACTACGACGTGATCCTCTCCGATGAAAACGTCATGCAGACCCTGTGGTTCTACGCGGAACGCTCCGAAGCGAATATGCTCTATCCCGGCTACTCGACGTGGAAGGTCGGCGACGCCGTGCAGGGCGAAGCGGTCGGCGAACGGATCGACCTCACGCTGAAGGTACGGCAGCCGTATTCCGATGAGGGCATTCCGATGAAGGACCTCAAGCTATTGGAAAACGGCGTGCTTCGCGCCGTGCACGGAGCGAACCGTTTCTGCCGCTATCTCGGCGTGGAGCCCACCGGCAGCTATCGGAAGTTTTCCTGCGATAATCCGGGCAGCATGACCTTTGCCGCAATGAAGGACCGTCCGTGCCTGTGGGCGGTCACGTTCTCCGGCTTTGAGATGGACAGCTTTTCCGGGCACTTCGGCGGCGAGATCCGACTTGCGTATCTCATTGAAAACGGCAAGGCGACGCCCGTCACCGGCGGCTCGATCAACGGCAACATTTTCGAGGCACAGAAGGACCTTGCGTTCTCCAAGGAACGCTACTCCGAGCTCTCCTATGACGGACCGTACGCGATGCTTCTTAAAAACATCCCCGTCGCGGGAACGGACGCGGAATGACCGAACGAACGCTCTTCGGCTGCAGATTTTCTGCAGCCGTTTTTTATGCAATTTCGGCGAAAAAGTGCGCAAAGCCCTTTCAAATCGCGCACGCAAGTGGTATGATATTGCTGTAATGTGCGGGTGACCGCAAGGAAGAAGGAGGATGCACATGATTATTCAAAAACCGGCAGTCGCCGGGACGGTGGAATCGAGCGACGCGCTCGTTTCGGTGGAACCGGGCAACGGAAGCGTTGAGCTGACCCTGACGTCAAGCGTCATGAACCAGTACGGACGACAGATCAAGGAGACCGTGATGGAGACGCTCGAACGTCTCGGCGTCGACAATGTGAAGATCAACGTAGTCGACAAGGGTGCTTTGGACTGCACCATCAAGGCGCGCGTGGAATGCGCGGTGTTCAGAAGCTGCGACGCATCCGAAAAGGATATCCCGTGGGGAGGTGCAGTGAAGTGATCCCGAGACCGAAACCCGAGCGGTTCCGCCTGCGCCGCACCATGATCTTCATGAGCGCGCAGAAGCCGGGGCTTATCAAGGACGCGTACATCTACGGCTGCGACAGCATCATGCTCGACCTTGAGGACGCGGTCGCGGAGAATCAGAAGGACGCGGCGCGCTTCTCGCTGTATCACGCGCTGAAGACGATCGACTACGGCGACACCGAGGTCATCGTGCGCATCAACGGGCTCGACACCCCGCACTGGCAGGAGGATATCCGCGTGTGCGTCGCGGGCGGCGCGGACGGCATCCGCATCGCGAAGTGCGAAAGCGCGCAGGACGTGAAGACCGTCGAGGCGGCGGTCGAAGCGGCCGAAAAGGAATTCGGCGTCGAAGCGGGCAGAACGCTCCTGATGGCGGCGCTCGAAAGCCCGAAGGGGATCTTGAACGCGTATGAGATCTGCTCGGCTTCCGATCGCATGTTCGGCGTCGCGATCTCCGGCGGCGACTTCCGCAAGTGCATGCAGACCAAGCCCACCTCCGACGGCGTCGATATGCTTGTGGCGCGCGGTCAGATGCTGCTTGCGGCACGCGCGGCGGGCGTACAGTGCTTCGACACGGTCTTTACAAATCTCGACGACATGGCAGGCTACGAAGCCGAGGTGCGCCAGAACAAGGCAATGGGCTTCGACGGCAAGAGCCTCATCAACCCGAAGCAGATCCGTCTGGTCCACGAGATCTTCGCGCCGACCGAAAAGGAGATCCTGCAGGCGGAAAAGATCGTCCGCGCATACCGTGAGCAAAGCGCAGCGGGCGTCGGCGTGTTCACCGTCGACGGCAAGATGATCGACATCGCATTCATTCCCGGCGCAGAGCGCACCTTAAAGCTTGCCCGTGCCTGCGGACTTTGGGAGGGGGATCTGGTATGAAGAATTTCGTCGGAAGAGATATTCCCGATTACCTGCTTGTAAACGGCAAGGAGGTCTATCAGGGCAAGAATTACATGGACGGCAAGTATTTGAAAAAGGCTTCGCCGTGTACCCGCCGGTATGAAAAGCCGCAGGAGAGCAAGATCGTCGAAACGCTCGCGGACGCATTGAAGCTGTGCGGCGCAAAGAGCGGCATGACGTTCTCCTTCCATCACCATCTGCGCGACGGTG
>CALGGM010000050.1 GCA_937915925.1 uncultured Clostridia bacterium
CCATTACATAGGTAGATCGCGCGACGACGCACCGCGTCGTCTACCGCGTACCATCCTCCCCTACGGGAAGGTACGAAACAGCGTGTGCCATCCAAAGATGCGAAGCGACGAGGGTTCCCTGACGCCGATTCTTGACGCGGTTTTGCACGTATGATACCATGAAAACGGCAATTAGACGTTTTGTGTCCTTGCCTTTTTCGGTCGGGTTTTGTATGATTTCGGCAGAAAGATGCGTGAGCGAAGAATCGAAAAAATTTTTTCAAAAAGTATGTCACACTTTTCCATTTCAGATTGTCGATATAATAGAGATGCAGAAACCGGAACGGTCTCGGTAAAATAATATATTATGTTTTCGATGGACTTTTTCGGATCTCCAAGCGTCTAATTAATAATTACCAATATAAGGAGGTAACTATGAAACGGAAATGGATCATATGGATCCTTGCGATCCTGATGCTGACCCTTCTTCTTCCGATCCATACGATCGCGGAAACCGAAGCGGATCCAGAGACCGAGGAATCGGTTTTCACCGAGGAGCCCGAAGCGGTCGAGCAGATCGAAGAACCCGAGGATATTGAAGGCCCCGAGCAGATCGATGAACCCGAGCAGATCGTAGCGGTCGATCCGGTTTCCGAGCCCGAGGCGATTGTTGACAGCGAGGAAAAGAACTTCTTCCCCGAAGGGTATTGCGGAGAGAATCTGACCTGGTCGTATGACAGTGCGACCGCTACGCTGACCATCGAAGGCACCGGCGAGATGGACGATTATCAGCTGCCCGATACCGGTCACTCCGCCTCTCATGTTCCCCCGTGGTACAACGATCAGAAGAACATCAAAAAGGTCGTATTCGGCGACGGCATCACCTACATCGGCGACGAAGCGTTCTACGGCTGCACCGCGCTGACGTCCGTAACGATCCCGAACACCGTCGTCCGTATGGGCGCGGCAGCGTTCAATTCCTGCACGGCGCTGAAGACCCTCGACCTCGGCACGGGACTTACCATGCTCCCGGATCAGGCATTCAAAAAATGCTCTTCCCTGCAGACGGTCACGATCCCCGCAAGCATCAAGGACGTCGGGTACGGCGCGTTTGCGGAATGCACGGCGCTGACGTCCGTTACGTTTGCGAACGGCGCGACATTCGTCGGCGAAGCCATGTTCAAGAAGGACGCCAAGCTTGCTTCGATTACGCTGCCCGACAGCATCACCTATGTCGGCACAGAGGCGTTTTTCGGCACGGCATGGATGAACAGCCAGCCGAAGGGCTTGGTCTACCTGAACAAATGCCTGATCGGTTTTAAGGAAACCTATCCGACGCCCATCACGATCAAGGAAGGCACAAAGGTCATCGGCGCGTTCGCACTGAACGGCGCGGCAATAACGTCCATTACGATCCCGAACAGCGTGGAGAGCATCTGCAACAGCGCGTTCGCCAGCTGCAAAAAGCTGACGTCCGTTACCATTCCGGAAAGTGTCACGTACATCGGAAACGGCACGTTCTCCAGCTGTATTGCTTTGAAGACGGTCAAGCTCCCGAAGACCGTTTCGTACTTCGGCAGCAACGTCTTCTCCAACTGCTCATCGCTTCCGACAGTCACATTGCCCGAAGGCATCGACATTATCCGTACAACTTCCTTCAAAAACTGCTCGGCGCTTGAATCGATCGTGATCCCCGACAGCGTCACGTCCATCAAAACGGAGGCATTTAAGAACTGCACGAATCTCAAGACCCTCGTGATCGGCAACAACGTGAATGATGTTTACGAGAATTCGTTCCAGAACTGCAACAACATTACCTCCCTCACCCTCCCCTGCAATCTGAACCCGGTCGACCTGATCAACACGAGCAAGCTCACATCCGTGCGCTTCACCGTCGGCACCGGACGCATGTGCGCCTACAGTATCGCGAACACGAAGCGGACGCCGTGGTATCTTTCCCGCGCAAACGATCTCACGGTCACGTTTGACGACGGCATTCAGCGCATCGGCGAGTTTGCATTCTATGACTGCACGGGGCTGAAGGAGATCGACATCCCCGCTTCCGTCGAGGAAATCGGGCAATACGCGTTCTCCGGCTGCACGGGACTTATGGACGTCGTTCTGCCCGAAGGCGTGAAGACCGTCGGATTCGCCGCGTTTGAACGGTGCACGAATCTGAAAACGTTCCACATTCCCGACAGCCTTGAAGCCATCAGCGGCAATATGCTCGTCGGATCGACCGCGCTCGAATCGGTCACGATGGGCACCGGCACGAAGAGCGTTGAATCCGCCGCATTCTCCGGCTGCTCCGATCTGTCCGACGTGTTCTATCGCGGCACGGAAGAACAGCGCCTTACCGCGCTTCCGGAATCTGCGATCGACAGTCGGAACGACAAGTTCGTAAAAGCGATCTGGCATTACTATCCCGAAAACGTCGAGATCGATGAGGACTCCATCACGTTCGGCAGCGAGATGCTTTGGAAAGGCACGACGCCCTACATGATCTATAACGGCAAAGCCATGAAGCCCTCGCTCACCGTCAAGGACAAGGACGGCAACCTGATCTACCCCTTCTGCTACGACGTATCATACAGCAGCAACATCAAGCCCGGCACCGCGTCGGTAACGATCTCCGTGCTCGGCGGCAAGGGCGGTACGTTCAAGAAGTGGTTCAAGATCTTCCTGCCCGGCACGACCGAGACCGCCGTCGCGAACAGCGAAAACGGCATTACGATCAGCTGGAAGCCCGTAAAGGACGCGAAGGGCTACGTGATCTATCGCCGCGCATGGAACCTGACGAGCGCCGGCTGGACCGAGTTCAAGCGTTGGAACAACACGACCGGTACGACATGGACCGACACGACCGTCTACGCCGGTACGCGCTATCAGTACGGCGTAAAGGCGTACTTCTCCGATCCGATGGACAACTACAACCTCGGCGAGGTCGGTCCGTTGAAGACGACCGTGCGCATCACGTCGCGCAAGCTCCTCTCCCTCACGGCTTCGAGAAACAACCTGACGGTCAAGTGGGCAGGCTCGAAATACTTCACCGGCTATCAGATCAAGTATTCGACCGACCCGAATTTCAGCAAGGACGTCGTCGCGATCAAAATCACCGATCCCGCCGCGAGCCAGTACATCATCAAGAAGCTCACGTACGGCAAGACCTATTACGTCACGGTCCGCTCGTATCACGAGTTCGAGGGCATGACCTACTTCGGCGAATGGTCGGACGCGCTCTCCTGTAAGATCAAATAACGCATAATCACATACCCCCATACGACCGGAGCCGGAACGCATCAACGTTCCGGTTTCGGTTCTTTTGGCGAAACGGCTGCGAAAGCGAAGGGTGCGCTGTCGCAATACGGGGAGATTCTTCGCCGCTTTGCGGCTCAGAATGACACATCGGACGCGGTCGGTGAAATGGGTTTTGAACCGCATGTTTTTTACGGGGCGGTTACACGGTCGCAAGCACTCCCCTGCTGCCTCATATCGCGCTTGCGTTTTGTGCGCGGGTTTTGTATAATAATGGAAACGGAGGATCATACATGGTTACAAAGCGTTTTTTCGGAACGACCAAGAACGGCGAAGACGTTTTTGCGTATACGCTCTCCAACGATCGCGGGATCGAAGCGACCGTGCTCGATTACGGCGCGACGCTGCAGTCGGTCGTGCTCACGAATGGGGACGAACGCGTCGACGTTGTTCTGGGCTATGACACGGTCGAAGAATACGAACAGAACGACGCCTATCTCGGCGCGTCGATCGGGCGGTTTGCGGGACGCATCCCGGATTCCGTTCTACGAATCGGAAACGACGCCTTTCCCGTCACCGCAAACGAGGGCAAAAACCAGCTCCACGGCGGCGCGGTCGGGTTCGACAAGCGGATCTTTTCGGCTAACGTATCGGATGATACCGTGATCTTTACACTGCATTCCGCAGACGGCGACGAGGGCTATCCCGGCAATGTCGTGTTTTCTGCGATATACATGCTGAATGGCGATTCGCTTTCCATTTCCTATAAGGGATCTTCCGACCGCATCACCGCATGGAATCCGACGAATCACGCCTACTGGAACCTGAACGGGCATGACAGCGGCGACGCGCGCGGACATCTTCTCGAAATTCCTGCCGAACGGTATGTGCCGGTAGACGGCAGCTGTATTCCGTTGGGCGGCGAAGAAGACGTGACGGGTACGCGGTTCGATTTCCGGAAGCTTCGCAAGATCTCGGATACGTACGATCACAGCTTCGTGCTGGACGGTCATGTGCTGAAGCTTTTCGTCAATCGCGGAATCGGGATGGAAGTTCGTACCGACTGCAAAGCGGTGCAATTCTATACCGCAGAATATCTCACCGAACGCCGCGGCAAGGGCGGCGTAATCTACCGCCCGTACGGCGCGGTCTGTCTCGAGACCGAGGGACGGCAAACGATGCCGGATCTTCCGATCGCTTCGGAGAATATTCTTTCCGGAGACGGCAAACAGTCGGTCCGCAATACACGGTATCGGTTTATCTTTGAGGAGGAACAATTATGAAATCCATCGACGAATTGCGCGCGGCGTTTGAAGCCGCGTTCGGGCACAAGGCGGATCGCATGTTCTCCGCGTGCGGACGCTCGGAACTGATCGGCAACCACACCGACCATCAGCACGGTCTCGTGCTTGCGTGCGGCGTGAATCTGTCCGCGCTCGCGCTTGCATCGGGTAACGGCAGCGACGAGCTTCGGCTCGTGTCCGAGGGCTTCCCCGCCTGTTCGGTAAAACTAAACGAGCGCGAACCCGATCCGAACGAATACGGCACGACGAAAGCGCTGCTGCGCGGCGTGCTGTCCGGCGTTTGCGAACGCGGCGCAGAGCCGTTCGGTCTCGACATCTACGTCTCGTCCAACGTGCTTTCGGGAAGCGGTTTAAGCTCGTCTGCCGCGATCGAGGTCCTGCTTGCGGGCGTGATGAACGGGTATTATCTCGACGGCGAGCTGGACGCGGTTTCGCTTGCCGTGATCGGGCAGCGCGCGGAAAACGTGTTCTTCGGCAAGCCCTCCGGGCTTCTCGATCAGATGGCGTGCGCTTTGGGCGGGATCCAGTTCTTCGACTTTGCCGATCCCGCGGAGCCGATCGCGGAGCGCGTGAACTTCGCGTTCAACGAAAGCGGTCACGAGCTCGTCATCATCGACACCGGCGCGGACCACGCGAACCTCACCGACTGCTACGCCGCGATCACGCGCGAGCTGGCGGCGATCGATTCCTTCTTCGGCGCGACGGCGCTGCGCGACGTTTCCGAATCCGATTTCTACGCGGCGCTTCCGGTGCTTCGCCGCATGTTCGGCGACCGCGCCGTACTCCGCGCAATGCATATCTTCGACGAAAACAGGCGCGTGCAAAAGGCGAAGGACGCACTTGAGACTGGCGACTTTGCCGCGTTCCTTTCGCAGCTCAACGCGTCCGGTGAATCGTCGTACATGCTGCTGCAGAACGTCATTGCGGAGGGTCACACCGACGCGCAGGCGGTCGCGTTTACGATCAGCTACGCAAAAAGGCTATTAAATGGCAGAGGCGCGGTGCGCGTGCACGGCGGCGGCTTTGCGGGGACGGTGCTTGCGATCGTGCCGAACGATATGCTTGACGAGTTCTGCGCAGGGATGGACCGCGTGCTGCGTCCCGGCGCGTCGAAGCCTTTGACCGTTCGCAACCGCGGCGTCTACGAGCTGCATCTGGAGGACTGACGTATGCAACGGAAACGCTTCTGGGTCGCGCTCGTCCTGTTCAGCCTGATCGGACAGATCGCATGGGTCGTTGAAAACATGTATTTCAACGTCTTTATCTACCACATGTTCCACGCGACGCAGGCGCAGATCGCGCTGATGGTGCAGGCAAGCGCCGTCGCCGCGACGCTGACGACGCTGTTGATCGGCGCGCTTTCGGATCGGCTCGGCAAGCGCAAGGCGTTCATGACCTTCGGGTACATCCTGTGGGGCGTTTCCATCCTGTGCTTTGCGGCGATGCGCGTCGATTGGATCGCAAAGCTCTTCCCCGCTGCCGCTAAAGACGCCGCAAAAGCCGCGTCGATCGGCGTGACGCTGGTCATTGTGTTCGACTGCATCATGACGTTTTTCGGTTCGACGGCAAACGACGCCTGCTTCAATGCGTGGCTCACCGACAGCACCGATGAAACGAACCGCGGCAAAGCGGAAGGACTGAACGCCATGATGCCGTTACTCGCCATCCTCGTCGTGTTCGGCGGAACGATGTGGGCAAAGAACGACAGCGCGGAGCATTGGACCATCCTGTTTTTGGCGATCGGCACGATTGTTCTTGTGTCCGGCGTACTCGGACTGTTTCTGATCGACGAGCCGAAGGACCTGAAGCCGCAAAAGGACGGATACTTTTATACGCTGTTTTACGGCTTCCGTCCGCGCGTGATCCGCGAAAATCCCAACCTCTATCTGACGCTTTTGGGCTTCACCGTGTTCGGTATTTCCATTCAGGTCTTTATGCCGTATCTGATCCTTTACTACACGGAAGCCCTGCATCTCGATAACTACGTGCTCATCATGGCGCCTGCGATCGTGCTTGCGGCGATCGCGACCGCGCTGTACGGCAGGCTGTACGATCGCATCGGGTATCGGAGATCGCTTGTGCCCGCGCTCGTCGTTCTGCTGTGCGGCTATGCGGTTCTGTATCTGTTCCGTTCGACCGCGCTTGTCTTCCTCGGCTCGCTTCTCATGATGTGCGGGTATCTCTGCGGCATGGCGGTGTACGGCGCGCGCATTCGCGACTGCACGCCAAAGGCGATGGCAGGACGGTTTCAGGGTCTACGCATCATCGCGCAGGTGCTGATCCCGGGCGTCATCGGTCCCGAGATCGGAAAGCTCGTCCTTCGCGGCGCGGAGCAGTTCACCAACAGCGACGGTACGACGTCGTTCATTCCGAACGCGAACATCTACCTTTGGGCGGGCGTCGTGCTGCTGTTCGTCGGCGCGATCACGGCGATCGAGCTGATCCGCGCAGGGAAGGAGAACGCGCATGCTTAACGCCTATCCGCGCCCGCAGCTTCGGCGCGACAGCTTTATCAATCTCAACGGGACGTGGGACTTTGCCGTAACGCGCGGCGAACGCCCTGCGTCCTTTTCCGATTCCATCGAGGTCCCCTACCCGCCGGAAGCACCGCTCTCCGGCGTGAACCGAAGGATTGCGCCGAACGAGGTCATGTGGTATCGGAGAACATTTCAAAACCCTGCGCACGCCGGGGACGAACGCGTGCTGCTGCACTTCGGCGCGGTCGATCAGATCGCCGAAGTCTTTCTAAACGGCGCGCGGCTCGGGCTGCACGAGGGCGGGTATCTCCCCTTCTCCTTCGACGTCACGGACGCGCTGCATGACCAAAATGAGCTCATTGTGCGCGCCGTCGACGCGCTCGATCACACGTACCCGTACGGCAAGCAGAAGCATAAGAACGGCGGCATGTGGTATACGCCGTTTTCCGGCATCTGGCAGACGGTATGGATGGAGGTCGTTCCGGAGAACTATATTACGCATCTAACGGTTTGCCCCTCGCTGGTCGCGGTGACGGTCAATGTCTTTCCAAACAGCACCGACTTTCCGGACGCGACGCTCGAGATCGAAACCCCGAACGGACCGCTTCATGTGAAGATGACCTCGCCGCACATGACCGTTCCGATCCCCGATCCGAACCTCTGGACGCCCGAGAACCCGCATATTTACCCTTTTACGGTGCGGTTCGGGCGAGACGTCGTGCGTTCCTATTTTGCGCTTCGTACGGTCTCTCAGGGCGTTGTAAACGGCGTCCCGCGGCTGCTTCTGAACGGCGAGCCGTATTTTCTGCACGGGCTTTTGGATCAGGGTTATTGGCGCAACGGGCTTTGCCTGCCGCCGGACGATGCGGGCTATGAGCGCGATATCCTCACCGCGAAGGCGCAGGGCTTCAACACGCTTCGAAAGCACATCCGCGTGGAGCCGCTGCCGTTCTATGAAGCGTGCGATCGGCTCGGGATGCTCGTCATTCAGGACTTTGTAAACAACGGAAAATACCGGTTCATCCACGATACGGTGCTGCCGACCGTCGGGATCAAACGGCTTTCCGACCGCCGCGCGAACCGCGATCCCAAGGCGCGCGAGATCTTTCTGCACACCGCAAGGGACACGGTCCGGCATCTTTATAACGCGCCTTGCATCGTCGGGTGGACGATCTTCAACGAGGGCTGGGGACAGTTCTGCGCGGACGAGGTGTACGACCGTCTGAAAGCGTTCGATCATACACGCTTCTTCGACGCGACGTCGGGCTGGTTTGCGCAAGACAAGAGCGACGTTGTCAGCGAGCATGTGTATTTCAGAAGGTTCAGACTGCGCCCCGGCAAGAAGCCGTTTCTGCTCTCGGAGTTCGGGGGCTACGCGTTAAGCGAGACGCCCGGCAAAAAGTACGGGTATCGGTTCTTCTCCGACCGCGCCGCGTATCAGACGGCGGTCGAACGCCTGTACCGCGAGGAGATCCTTCCGGCGGTCAGGGACGGGCTTTGCGGCGCGATCTACACGCAGCTTTCCGACGTCGAGGAGGAGATCAACGGCATCCTGTCCTATGACCGAAGCACGGTAAAGACCGACTCCGCCGCCATGCTCGAAATCGCCGACGCCCTGCAAAAAGCGATACGGGGATAACGGACGACCGACGGTCGTCCCTGCACAATCGCGCACCCGTAGGGACGGGCATTGTCCGTCCGTGTAACAATCCCGTAGGGGCGGATCCGCCCGCCGTGATAGCGGAACGGGAAGGTGATACCTTCCCCTACGGCATAGGTTCATTCGCAGGATATCACCTTACCCGTAGGAGCGGATCGTATCCGCCCGTATAACGATCCCGTAGGGGTCGTCGTCCTCGACGACCCGTCAAGTGCCGTGCGGTTCATAATACGCACGCCTTTCCCTCCCCGCTGTGTCATTCTGAGGCAAAGCGAGGAAGAATCTCCGCGCGACACGATGACACACGTTTTGTTCGCCGCGTGCCCCGGTTCTGTCATTCTGAGGAGCAAAGCGACGAAGAATCTCCGCGCGACACGATGACACATGTTTTGTTCGCCGCGTGCCCCGGTTCTGTCATTCTGAGGAGCAAGAAAGTGGTATAATAAATTTGGACAAAGCTTAAATGA
>CALGGM010000051.1 GCA_937915925.1 uncultured Clostridia bacterium
TAATAATCCCAAAGCGTCGGAACGAACAGCAGCGAATAGTCGAACATCGCGGTATCGTCCGCTTCGATGTCCGGCTCGGTAAAGATCGCCGCGCTGACCCGCCCGTCGTCGAACGTGCTTCCCGCAAACAGGTACAGACAGCGCTTGACCAGATCGAACTTCCGGTACGTCTGCGCGTTTGCGAGCGCCTGCAGCCGCAGATCGCCGATCCACAGCCGTCGGTCGCGCTTCGGACCGTCCTCGAAGACGTCCTGCATACAGTCGTGCAGCGTCCTGCAGGCGATGCGATCGATCAAAGAAAGCTCCGCGTCCTGCGTTTCATACGGCTTCAGATCGGCGTCGTCTGCCGAGGAAACAGCCTCGCAGCCGATCCTTTCCACCTTGAGCCGATACTTTGAGCTGACGCCGAGCACCGTGAGCTTCAGGTATCGGAACGCGAAGCGACGCGGCAGGCGAACACTACACGGGAACGTATCGAGATGCAGACGCTCCTGCTGGATCCAGCTTTTGCTGACCCAGCCCTTGTAGCTTTGCACATCCTCGGAAAGCTCGTGCGCGCGCTCCGCAAACTGCAGCTCGATCCATGCGGGCGCGTCCGGATGGCTGCCCTCCGTCGTAAAGCACAGCGTGACATATCCCACCAGATGCTCCCGAAAATCGAACAGGACGGACTCGCCCTCCCGCAGGGCGTCGCCGTGCGGGTCTATGCATACGGTCCGTCGGTTCAGTTCCGGCTTCAGCGATTCCGCCGTTTTCAAAAATGCTTCGTTCCGCTTCATCTTTTATAAAATATTCAGAAGATCTTCTACCGAGTTGAGGTTCCAATTGCCCGCGCCTTCCTTGGAAGCGTCGCCGACGCAAGCCGCCTTCATTCCGCCGCGGTGCGCCGCCTCTGCGCCCGAAACCGCGTCCTCCACAACGAGGCAGCGGGAAGGCTCCGTGTGCAGCATCTGCGCCGCTTTCAAAAAGACCTCGGGATCGGGCTTGGAATGCGTGATGTTGTTGCCGTCCGAAACCGCGTCAAAATAGCCGTCCAGCCCGATCTGCTGCAAAATGAACATCGCGTTCTTGGAGGAAGAACCGATCGCCATCCGATATCCCTTTTTGCGCAGCGCATCGAGCGTGGTTTTCACGGATTCCGGCAGATCTGCAGGCGTCATTTCCGCAAGCAGCTGCTTATAGATCTCGTTCTTCTGCGTGGCAAGCGCTTCCTTCTCCGCTTCGGAAAACAGGCATGCGCTCTTTTCCAGAATGATTTCGAGGCTTGCCATGCGGCTTACGCCGCGCAGGCGGTTGTTGATCGTCCGGTCGAACGGGATCCCGTTGCTGTCCGCGATCGCTTTCCATGCGCGATAGTGATACTCGTCCGTATAACAGATCACGCCGTCCAGATCAAAGATGATTGCATCGAATTCTTTTACCATTTTGTATCCTCTCTTCCGCAGAACGGATCGATCGGGCTGACGCCCCAAAAAGCGCTCCGTCCCATGATTTTATCCATCACCGCATTTTTAACATCCGGCGTTCCCGCATATGCGTTGATATAGGTCTTCATCATCGGCGCATCGAACAGATGATACGGATACGCCGTACTGATCATCAGCGTCGGGATCTCCGCCGCAAACCACGGCGCGTCGTCCCCAAGTCCGAACGTCACATTCCAATTCAGCCGAAGCGTCGTGTTGTTGGACGCGTTCTCCATGTTGCAGATATAGACATAGAGATCGTAATCGTCGTGCACCTCACGGATGCTCCGGTACATTTCGTGCAGCAGCGCAAGCTTTTCGGGCGGTAAGCCCGGGATGTTTGCCATATCCTGTACGGTCACGGCAACCCGCCGATCGCGCACGGTAACCGTAAAGCCCTCGCGTTCGAACAGCGCCTTCCATGCCTGTACGGTCGGATGGTTCGGATCCATGTCCTTTTGGATGACATTCAGATAGACCCGCGGGAAGCGCTTCGCCGACAGAGGCAGCAGATGCTGCGTGTCCTTGACCAGCGTTACGGCGCGATCCGCCGCTTCCCTTGCCCATGCGCGGTGCTGCTCGCAGCCGACGACGGCTCTTGCAGACGCGTCCGGCACGAGCGTGCCCTGCCGCTGCTTTTCATGCAGATGCAGCGACGCCTTGAGCGCAAGGATCCTTGTCACCGCTTCGTCCAGACGCTCCTCGGAAACGGTCCCGTCCTCGACGCCCTTTTGCAGGAACAGATAATCCTCGTCGAGATCCTTGTTGAACAGGATCATGTCCGCGCCTGCCGCAACCGCCGCAGGAATCGCGCGTTCTCTCGGCATTGCCGCGGTAAAGCCGACCATCGGCGTCGCGTCCGTGACGATCACGCCGTTAAAGCCGATTGTCTCGCGCAAAAGCCCGGTCATCAGCGAGCGCGACAGGCTTGCGGGCAGATACCGCTCCGCTTCGTCCGCGTACGCAGGCAGCGCGATATGTCCGACCATGACCGTCTGCGCGCCCTTCTCGATCAATCCGCGATAGATCTTACCGTAGCTTCGATCCCATTCCTCTTTTCCGAGGGAATTGACGCTCGTCAAGATGTGCTGGTCGCGCTCGTCCACGCCGTCGCCCGGAAAATGCTTGACGGCAACGGCGACGCCACTCTCCTTCGCCCCGCGCAGATACGCGGACGCATACATAAGAACGCGATCCGGATCGCTTCCGAACGTGCGCACGTTCGTGATGGGATTGTGAAACTCCATGTTGACGTCGACGATCGGCGCAAAGCTCCAGTTCATGCCGAGCGCTGCGCCCTCCGAGCAGGCGGTCTTTCCCATGCGGTAGGCGTGCTCCGGGTCGTTCGCTGCCGAAGTCACCATCGGCTGTCCGAAGGAGGTCCCTTCGTAGGCAAGCCCGTTTCCGCCGTTTTCGGTGTTGGCGGCAAGCAGCAGCGGGATCTTCGCCATCGACTGGATCGTGCGATGCACGTTCTGAATGCGCTCTGCGGCGTCGGGACGGTACATCATGCCGCCGACGCCGAGCTCCCGGATCCGGTGATGCAGCTCGTTCGGATCGTCGGAAAATCCCAT
>CALGGM010000052.1 GCA_937915925.1 uncultured Clostridia bacterium
TAGTGCGGCGAAAGCGCGTTGACCTCGGTGATGCCCGCCAGCATCGCCACGACCGACGAACCGACGGAACCACGGCTTCCGACAAGGTACCCGTCGGACAGCGACTTTTTCACGAGCCGCTGCGCCATCAGATACAGCGACGCATAATGGTTGCCGATGATGGAGTTCAGCTCCTTGTCGAGCCTTGCCTGCACGATCGGCGGGAGCGGATCGCCGTAGATCTCGTGCGCGCGGGAGATCGCCGTGTTTTTAAGCTCGTCCTCCGCGTTCTCGATCGTCGGCGAGTGCGTGCCGTCCGGGAACGGTTTCAGCTCGTCGCACATGTCCGCGATCGCGTTCGGCGTCTCGATGACGACCTCGTGCGCCTTCGCTTCGCCGAGGTACGAGAACTCGTCGAGCATCTCCTGCGTCGGCTTGAAATACAGCGGCGCCTGCTCCGTGGCGTCGGTAAAGCCGAGCTTGCTCATCAGAATCGCGCGATAGATCGCGTCGGTCGGCTCCAGAAAGTGTACGTCGCCGGTCGCCGCAACGGGCTTATGCATCTGTTCGCCGAGCGCGACGATTTTGCGGTTCAGATCCCTCAATCCCTCGTCGTCCTTGACGGTTCCCTCGCGCTTTAAGAACGCATTGTTGCCGATCGGCTGGATCTCGAAATAGTCGTAGAACGACGCGATCTTTTCGATCTTCTCCTCCGGCTCGCCGTTTAGGATCGCGCGGAACAGCTCGCCCGCCTCGCAAGCGGAGCCGACGATGAGATCGCTTCGGTACAGCATCAAGAGCGATTTCGGGATCTGCGGACGCCCGTGCAGATAATCGAGGTGCGCCCAGCTCACAAGCTTATAGAGGTCCTTCATGCCCTTCTGCGTTTTGGCAATCAGGATGATGTGGTTGGTCGTGCGCTTTTCCTTCGCAAGGCGCTTGCGGTACGCCTCGTCCGCGCTCGGAATGACCGGAATGCGGTCGATGCCGCGCGCTTTTAAAAGCTCGATAAAGTGAAGCAGGATCATTGCGCAGGTATTTGCGTCGTCGTCCGCGCGGTGATGGCTGCCCATATCGATATCGAGGTAATGGGAGATCGTGTCCAGCTTATGGTTTTCGAGCTCGTCGCGCAGAAGATAGCGCGAGAGCATCAGCGTATCGGCGTACGGCATGGGGAACGTGATCCCGAACCGATCGCCGTGGTGCGTGATAAAGCCCGTGTCAAACGAAGCGTTGTGCGCGACGAGCGTGCTCCCCTCGGCAAACGCGCGGAAGCGCTCCAGCACCTCGCGCGTAGACGGCGCGCCCTCGATCATGCTCTGCGTGATGCCGGTCAGCTCCGTGATATTTTTTGGGATCACCGTGCCGTCGTCGACAAATGACTGGAACCGCTCGACCACGCGGCCCTCGTGCAGACGTACCGCGCCGATCTCAATGATGTCACAGGACTCCGCCTTGAGCCCCGTCGTCTCGATGTCGAAGACCGTGAAATCGCCGTCGGATGGGATCGCCTCGCTGTCGGGGATCAGATAGCCCTCGACGCCGAAAATCGCCTTGACGCCGGTCGCCTTTGCCGCCTTCGCCGCCTCCGGGAACGCCTGCACCACGCCGTGATCCGTGATCGCGAGCGCCTTATGTCCCCAGCGCTTCGCGGTGCGAAACGCTTCCGTGAGGTTCGTGATGCCGTCCATGGTGGACATGCGCGAGTGCAGATGCAGCTCGACGCGCTTTTCCTCGGCGTCGTCGCTGCGAAGCGTACGCGAAGCGAGACCCACCGCGTCGACATATACGCTGCGCTCTCCCGTCTTCTTGACGATCTTGCAGACGCCCTTGATTCTCAGGTCCTTGCCGTCCTTTGCCGCCTCCTCGAGCCAGTGCAGAAACCGCAAAGACTGCCATTCTTCGGGAAAGCTTGCAGTGCAGTACACCGAATCGTTGAGGTCGGTCACGTTGAACTGCACGCGGCAGTTCGGCTTTTTGACGCGCATCGACCAATCGTCGCGCACCTCGGCGGAGACGAGCCTGCCGGTGAACACCGCAGACGTCTCCTGCTCGGGATCGAGCTCGAAGATCGAAAGCTCCTCCGCGTTTTCGGGGATCGGCTTGCCCAAGAGGTTCCCGTTCTCCGGCAGCGGCACGTCGACTTCGTTCTTCTTTTGCGGGATCGGCTTCGGAGCGATGCGCTCCGGCTCGACGTCATGATACGCAAACGAGATCGCGTACATCGGCAACAGCGAACGGATCTGCGCCTCCCACGCGCTCTGCGCTTCCGGGGAGACGAGCTTTTGGATGCGATCGGCGCTGACCGTCAGCGTCTGCGTTTCGCGGGAAAGGCAGACCTCGCGGATGATGAGCCATTCGATTTTTACGTGTGCCGCGTCGTATGCGGCCTTCAATTCTTCCTTCATGTGTGTTGATGAGGTAGATGCGGACGGGCAATGCCCGTCCCTACGATCCGTTTATACAATCTTGCCTCCCCTGTGGATGGTACGCACACCCTGTAGGGACGACCATTGGTCGTCCGTTTTTGCATTGCGGGGAGATCCTTCGGTTTTCGCCTCAGGATGACCGTCAAGGTTGCGTGCCGGGACACGATTCGTTTGAGCAGCCTTGACGGAAGGGTTGTCTTTAGAACCGCGCGAACTTGACGGGCGGATGCGATCCGCC
>CALGGM010000053.1 GCA_937915925.1 uncultured Clostridia bacterium
CTGTTGTTCTGCCGTCAAATAGATCTCTTTGTTCGTCATTATGGTATACCTCCTTGCGCTATCTTCAGTATACCACATTTTTAACCATATGTAAAGTAATAGATGTTACATAATACTAGAAGAATGGTCCGCAAAAGAGAATGAAGGAAAATGAGAGCAATGGAGCAAAAGAACCTGACGGACTACCGCCCATCGACAAGCCGTGGCTGTAATAATTCAAAAAGGTGTAGAGGAAAGCGCATACGACCATCTCACTCAACAAGGTCATTTGGGATATAATTGATAAAAAACTGCAACACAACTGGTCTATGCAATTCAGTATCTGTTTCAAAAAATATGATAACAGAATCGTATGATAATATATTGTTTGATTAATGGATTTTTGCAGTGTATCATGTGTTTAGTAAGATAAATGAGGCATGGGTTAATTCTCGAGAATGTAACTATGTATTGTTTGAGCTTATGAGCAATTTAGTGGACACACCAACTTGAATGTAAAAAACGGACATGCTAAAAGTATTTATAAAGGAGGTTGCCATGTTAATCATCAAAATAGGGGAGGATGAATTACAGTATTTCTCAGAAATAAAAATTGAATATCCACAAAGTGTGATTGTAAGAACTGAACATGGATTCGACATGGGAACTTCAGTCCAAGTAATGATTGATATTTCAAAAATACTAGAAGTGGCTCTTCCGTCCATATTAGCCGCAATAGAATTGGTTCTCTTACACCGAATTAACATTAAGCAAATCAATCTAAACAAAAAGCAACTGGCTTTAGAAAAAGAAAAGTTATTATTAGAAAAGGCAAAAATGGAAAGAAATCAATTTGAAATCATTCTATCTTCTAATGGCGAAAGAAAAATAATTGCAAGAACTAGTGATTTATCGACCTTACAGGAAAATTCTGAAGATATTTCGGGTTATCTTGAAAGGATAGAGAAAGCAATAGTTTCAGAAAATGGAACAAATTGATGTCATCAAAAACCTTATAACTGACACTACAATAATACGAGATAAGGTTGAAAAGGATACTGCAACAGAACAATATTACGATAGTATTGTTCATGCCTTGCATATTGATCATTTTCCCTTGGTTGTTGTAAATACTATCGAAAAGAAAACATATACCATTGAAATTGATGGGAAGTATTATTTGATTTTTGATCGTTACTTAATTGAAACAATGCATTTGCTAAACCAATGCGTATTGGAGGAAGATCAACAAAAGGTTGTTGAATTGTTATTTTATAAATTAGCTTCTGAAGAATGTTATAATCAATGTAAATATTCTTCTGCTGAGGTATTTGCAGGCAAGTATTTGAATATGTTTGAAGATGTAATAAAGCTATATTCAAGCAAAAATGCCATACCCAATTATCTGTTTGTTCAACAAGCTTTTCTTATTGCACATGAGATATTCCATTTTTATATTCATAACAATCCATCTGACCAAATAAGAGGAATGCTGGCCAAAGAAGCTTTTTTACAAAGAATATGCGATTATACAGAAAAGGAAGATGCTAATGCTGCTTTTTATATGGCAGATGTGATTAAAGATAAAAACATGGTTGAAGAATGCTTATGCGATTCTACTGCGGTTATTCAAACAATGGATGTTGCATCAAAAACGGAAAAACTTAGCCATTTAGAAGCAGGTATTGCTATGGTGGTAGCTCTAATGAATCAATTTACTATTTCAGTAATTCAGGATACCATCAAGTTCTCCGGGGATATTTCATATGAAAGAATACAAAATCTATATAATTTTCGATTGTTACATTTGAAAGAAATAATCTTTTTATATCTCAAGCAATATGTATCAAAAGAGATTTGTGCTAATTATCAGCAACGGGTAGAAGAGGTTCACAATATGTGGTTAAAAAGAGTAATGGAACCGATAATGATTTTTCTAGTTAAATACCATTCTCTATTAGAGGATAATGACAATATGCAAAAAGATAGTGCCGATCAAAAGAAAATAGCAAGCTTTCTCAAGAGTGTATTTTTAACTTGATACCGAAATGGCATTAATGAACTCGCAAAAGGCATTAAATATGGATATTACTAGAGAACAAGAGAACCACATGAATTATTAAAAAATATCCACTTGACAAATTCCCTCTGAATGCCTATTCTCTTAAATGAGTATTTGCACACTAGAAACGCTTTTCCAATTCTATTATATTCGAATCCGCATCTTAAATTATGATTGACAATATACTATATTTGGATTATAATGCAATTGACTCAAAGGAGAAATACAGTTATGGATATTGTCGGAGAACGGATTAAGAGTTTACGGGAAGGCGCCGGGCTTTCGCAGGCAAAAGTGGCCACCATACTGAATACGCAACAATCAGCCATCTTCCGCTACGAGAACAATGTATCGGAAATGCCTTATGCAATGCTGCTCCAGTATGCCGATTATTTTGATGTGTCCTTGGATTATCTGTTCGGGCGCACCGATTATCCACAAGGAAAGCTGTATGAATACCATACGCAGACGCAAACGGACAATCCCGAGCTAAAGCAGTTTATTGAAATGTGCTTCGATCCGTCCTCTGCCATGCACGCAAAATTCAAGGATGCTTTACTGTCCTTACTTTCGGGAGGTAAAGAAGGATGAACGGCGTCATCTATGCAAGATACTCCTCCGACAATCAGCGTGAGGAATCCATAGAGGGACAGATTCGTGAATGCTTGGAGTTTGCCGATCGACAGGGTATCAACGTCGTAGCGAATTATATCGACCGCGCGTTTTCTGCAAAAACGGATGACCGTCCCGATTTTCAGCGTATGATTAAGGACAGCGCAAAACACCTGTTCGACGTGGTTATTGTCTGGAAGCTCGACCGCTTCGCACGCAACCGCTATGATTCCGCTCGCAACAAGGCAATTCTGAAGAAGAACGGCGTTCGCGTCGTTTCGGCGAAGGAGAATATTTCGGTTCGCCCGGAAGGCATTTTGCTGGAAGCCATGCTCGAAGGGTATGCTGAGTTTTATTCAGCCGAGCTTTCCGAAAAGGTTATTCGCGGCATGACCGAGAATGCGCTAAAATGCAAGTTCAACGGCAGTCAGATTCCCTACGGCTACTATGTTGGCGAAGACCGAAAGTATCATATTGAACCCACCGAAGCGAAGGTCGTACAGGAAGTTTACCGGCGTTATGCGGACGGTGAACCGTCCACACGGATCTGCAAGGACTTGAATGCGCGCGGTATTCGATCCAAGACCGGCAAAGGTTTTACCTCAAGTGTAATCGTTTTTATGCTGCACAATCGAAAGTACACCGGCGAGTACCGATTCATGGATATTGTTGTCCCGGACGGTATGCCACAGATTATATCTCCGGAATTGTATGATCGAGTACAGAAGCGCTTTGCCCACATCCGGAAAGCCCCTGCCCGTTTCAAATCAGATGTGGACTATCTGCTGACGACAAAGCTGTACTGTGGAAGATGCGGCGCATTCATGGCAGGTGAAAGCGGCACGAGCGGAACAGGCGAAACCTACCATTATTACAAATGCTCGAACGCAAAGCGCGGAAAAGGCTGCAAAAAGAAAGCTGTCCGGAAGGATGCGATCGAATATGCCGTAGTCAAGTTTACGGTTGATCACGCACTTTCCAAAGCCGGTATCAACCGCGCAGCAGATATGATCATTGCGGCACAGGAAAAGGGAAATCAACTCCTCCCCGCCCTGCGAAAGCGATTGGAGGAAAACAAGCTCGCAATTTCCAATCTATTGGATGCAGTTCAAAATGGTTTTTACAATGAAACGGTAAAAGCCAGAATGGATGAACTGGAAGCAGAAAAGGCTGAATTAGAGGCGCAGATCATACAAGAGGAAATGCAGCAGCCAAATCTGACGCGGGATATGGTTGTTCACTGGATGGAGCGGTTCAAACACGGCGACATTCGAAGTGTAAAGTTTCAAAAACAAATCATCGACTATTTTGTAAATGCAGTCTATGTCTATGACGACAGAATCGTGCTGACATATAACTTCAAAGACGATTCCAAGACAATCACTCTGAAAGAAGTAAACAGAATCTTCCAAGAGGAGCTGACAGGTTCGAGTTTAACTTCCTGTGGGGAGCCAGTAAAATGCAAAAACGCCCTGATCTAGGGCGTTTTTGTTATGTCTGGGGGCAACCCGGGGGCAACGCATCATTTTTAAGGGTTTTTTGACCATTTTTGATGCATTTTAGTCGGTTTCTCATTCTCATTCCTATACTGCCTTCATTTCCTTTTTTATCTTGTTTGCCGCTTTTTTGAGTTCTTCAATTTGATTCTCATACTCGTCAATTCTTTCCTGAGGCGTCTTAGTATTTTCATTTTGCATTCTCCATACCGATCGTGATTGTGACGTCGCCGCTGCCCAACAACTCCGCCATCTCCGACGGTGTTTTGTCCGAGATGTGTCCAAGGCGCGTATATGCCCATGAATTGGAGCCGTAAAAGACAACTATTTGATTGCCGGAATAAAGAACGATGTCACCGGCTTGAGTGGTCGTTTGTACATCTTTTCTTGGCAAGCTTGTTCCGATGGGACCAACCTGCTCGAAGCCGCCGTACATGGACATCTGAACGGTGATTGACTCCTGTTCCACGAATTGTCTCAGCGCTTCAACGGAATCGTTGCTCTCCCATTCCACCGTGACTGCCGTGCCGTTGATCATCATTTGCATCTGCCTGCTCTCCTCTTTTTCGTGTTCCGTCTGCAGCGCATCGGTTTGCGCAGAAATGTCTTCGATCGGCTCTTCCGCTTCCGCCGTAGGTACCGGTGTTTTCAGATCCCCTGCTTGTATCTGATTCGGCGTCTGTTCTGCGTAAACCTCTTCCGTATCGGATGTGGTCGGTTCCGCGGTAGAATTGCTTTGTGCTTCCACAACGACCGTGTTTGTTACGTCGTCATTGCACGCTGCAAGCGCAAGCAAGAGAATGATCGCAGAGATCATCCGGAAAAGCTTTTTCATAGGTCTCTCCATTGCCGGGAGCTTACTTGAGATACATCTTCATAAACGCTTCGATCTTGTCGAACGGAATCGCGTTCTTGTTGCCGCCGTCGTAGAGGTCGGTATGCGAAGCGCCGGGGATGATAAAAAGTTCCTTATTGTCGGCATATTTGCTGTCCTTCACCATATCGGCATAGGCGTCGCGGCTCATGTAGCAGGAGTGCGCCTTATCGCCGTGGATCATCAGCACCGCGCCGCGAATCTCATTGGAGTAGGTAAAGAGCCGTGTGTTCATCAATGAAGTCTGCGTATTGACCGTCCATCCGCCGTTGGAATTCAAAGAGCGGGGATGATAGCCGCGCGGCGTTTTGTAATAGTCGTAATAGTCCTTTACAAAGTACGGGGCGTCCTCCGGCAGCGGATCGACCACGCCGCCCTGCAGGGCGTAGCTGCCGTTTCGATAATCTTCTGTTCTTTGGGTATTGATCGCAGCGCGCATCTGATAACGCGCTTCCTCATTATTTGCAGAATCGAAGTAGCCGTTGCCTGCCACACGGGACATATCGTACATCGTGGAGGTCACGGTCGCCTTGATCCGCGTGTCGATGCAAGCGGCCTCAAGCGCCATGCCGCCCCAGCCGCAGATGCCGATGATGCCGATGCGCTCAGGATCGACGTTCTCCTGCACGGACAGGAAATCCACCGCCGCCTGAAAATCCTCGACGTCGATATCCGGGGAATGCATCGCGCGCGGAAAGCCGCCGGATTCGCCGGTAAAGGACGGATCGAACGCGATCGAAAGAACCCCCCGCTCCGCCATCGTCTGCGCATATAGCCCGGAGGATTGCTCCTTGCACGCGCCGAACGGCCCGCTGACCGCGATGGCAGGCAGCTTACCTTCCGCATTCTTCGGCGTATACATATCCGCCGCAAGCGTGATCCCGAAGTGATTGACAAAGGTCACCTTTCTGTGATCGACCTTATCGCTTTTCGGAAACACCTTATCCCATTCCTGTGTAAGCTTCAGTTCTTCCGTTTTCATCATGCTCCTTTACCGCCTTTCCGCTTTGCTTTTGATTTCTTTTTCCGTTTGCCGGATCAGATGATCGATGCAATCCACCCTTCTCTGACTCCGATGCAGTTCATCAACGAGATCGCAGCGCAAAACCCGCATCTGATGCAGCGCGTCTTCGAGGCGCCCCGCCGTCATCATCCGCTCCACCGTCTGCACCGAAGCTTCGGCGCATCCTGCGTCCAGCAAATTTTCCCTGACTGCCTGCACCGTGACCGATCTCCTTTCCTTGACTGGAATCAGTGTACCATCTTGACGCAAATCTCGCTAATGGTTATAATGAATATCATGATATTCTAACATCGAATATCAAAGGAGGCGCTATATGGAGATTCGTACCCTTCGATACTTTCTTGCCGTTGCGCGGGAGGAGAATATGACGCGGGCAGCTGAGCTGCTGCATGTGACGCAGCCGACGCTGTCCAAAGCGCTGAGATCGTTGGAGGATGAGCTTGGAAAAAAGCTGTTCACGCGGCACAGCTTCAGCATTCGTCTGACCGAAGAAGGCGTGCTGCTGCGCGACAGAGCGGAGGATCTTGTCAGCATGGCGGACCGGATCGAAAAGGAGTTCCTTTCGTTGGACGATATCACCGGCGGCGATCTGTATCTGGGCTTGGCGGAATCGTACCAAATCTGCTTTCTTGCGCGCGCGATCCATGCGCTGAAACAGCTGTATCCCGATCTTCGCTACCACATCACAAGCGGCGATACGGAGCAGGTGGCGGAAAAGTTGGATAAGGGGCTTTTGGATTTTGCCGTGCTTGCGGAAACTCCCGACGCATCCAAGTATGAATCCCTGGTCTTTCCCGAAGCGGACCGATGGGGACTTGCCTTTCCGGAGGACGATCCGTTGGCAATGAAAAAGGTCATCTGTGCAGATGACCTTGTGGGGCTTCCTCTGTTCTGCTCCGGGCAGGGTTGGGAAAAGGATATTCCGCTTTGGGCGAAGGATAAAATGCCGCTGCTGCGTCTGGAAGGTTCGTTCCGGCTGTCCTATAACGCTTCCGTTTTTGCGAAGGAACACCTCGGTTATCTTCTGACGTTCGACCGCCTTGTCGACACCTCCCCCGGCAGTGGGCTTACCTTCCGTCCGCTTTTCCCCGCATTGGAAACGAAGCTGTATCTGGTGTGGAAAAAGTATCAGACCTTTTCGCCGATCGCGGAACGGTTCCTGAAGCAGATCCGTGCGTCGTTTATCATATCGCAATCGTAGAACGAATATAATCCGGTTCAGGCGGAGCGTGTTTGAATCGGGTCCTATTGCGGGTTCTTTGCCCGATCGCCCGTGACCCAGTAATCGCAGATCGGATCGCCGTTTGCGATCGTATGCGCGCGGTGCAGCGTTCCGTGCTGCAGGCGGAACATGACCTCGTCGGTCGCGCAAAGCGCGGGCATCAGCTCCGCAATCCCTTCGCGCGCGCAGAATTCGCAGATCGGACAGCGGGTGAAATAATAATAGCTTCCGTCGCGGTGCGCGCTCGGGTCAAAGCGTACGACCCAGTTGACCGGGTAGTCTCCGCCGTGCTTATCATACCACGCCGCATAGGCACGCATGTCCTTTTCCCATTTCTTCGGCGTGCGGTTCAGGTCCGTCATGCCGAACACCGTGCGCAAAAGACGACTCTCGAGCACATCGGTCATGACCTGTCCCATCTCATCCGGCGCGATAGCTTTGCCGCTGCCGAGCCATGCCGCGGCAAACACATAGGCAAAATACGCGTTGGTCGCCATGGGATTGCCCGGACCGAGATCGTCCGCGTGCGCGAGCAGACGGCGATATTCCGCTTTGCCCTTTTCAATCGACTGCTTTGCAAGCGCTTTTCCGAAGCGTTTTTCGATGCTCTTTTTCATCAGCGGCGCAAACAGCGTCCAATAGATCCCCTTATATTTCATGCAGTCGGCTCCTTCTTTACGCTGACCAACAGCCCGTTGTCCAGTGTTTTCAATTCATACGCCTTTGCGATCGGGCTCTGATCGCCGACGATGCAGTAATCACAGCGGTCGGACGTAACGCACGTTCCCTCGCGGATCAGGGTCGCATGGAGCTTCTGCATCGCGAAATGGTCGCAGTTGCACATCACCGGAAGCACGTCCTCCATGTGGTGACGCTTGGCAAACTCCGCGTTCGGGCACTGCGTAAAGCAATAGCGGATCGCGCCGCTTTGCCCGTCGTACGAAAATCCGTCCATGCAAAACGACGCCGGCAGCCGCTTGCTTTCCTCGGCGCGAATGTCGCTCGTCTTTTTAAAAATCCTGCTCGCGAGCCTGCTGTCCGTTTTGCGGTTCAGATTGAAGACCTTGCCGAGCGCGGTGAAGCTGCCCATAAAGCAGTCATAGACGTCCTGCTGAATGTCCTCAATGGGCGGCTTATCCGGCACGACCGAGAACCAAGCGAAGATCAGGATCGGGTCGTAGATGCTGACGGTGATCTTCGCGCTGCCGAGCGCGGGCTCCTCCCTGAGATAGTCGCAATACTTTAGCTGGATCTTCTCCCAAAGCCGCTCCGCCGTTTGCGCGTCGTAATAACGGCGCAAAAGCTTTTGCACGCATTTCTTGGCGCGCTTAGTGTATACGACGTGCTTCGTCCGATCGATCGGCAGATCCTTTTCCTTCATTTTCCCTGTTCCTCTTTTTGAAATCTGAAATATCCCTCAAGCCCGAGGTCGTTCGCCCTGCGCACGGTTTTAAAGCCGCGCTTGTTCGCCTCCGCTTCAAACTCCTTCAACGTGAAGAGCGCTTCCTCGGCGTGTCCCCAATGCAGCAGAGCGTCGACGATGTGAATGCACCGCTTGGAAAGATCGGCGATATAGATGCTGCCGCCGTCCTTCAGCACGCGATGCGCTTCATCGAAGAAGGTCCTCCACCCCTCCACATGATGGAGAATGCAGAAATCCAGAACGGCGTCGAAGCTTCCGTCGGGAAAGCGCTTCAGATCGTCCGCGCTGCCCTCGACGAAGGTCGCGTTCTGAAGCCCTCTGTCCCTTGCGATCGCCAGTTGTTCCGGCATGATGTCCAATCCTGTGTAGCTTTTCGGCTGCTCCGCCGTGATCAGCGAGGCGGCATAGCCGTTCCCGCATCCGATCTCCAGAATGTCCCGATCCTTGATGATCAAGCCGAACCGCTTGAACGTTTTCAACTCGATCTTCTCGATGTACCATTTGCGCCATCCCATCTGCATGGCGTCGAATTCTTTTACGCTGAGCTTCATATTCTTTCCTCCCTCGGAAACCACGGCCAACAGCGATTGACACGTTTGCAGTAGGCTTCGTATTCCGTTCCGTACAGATTTTTAAGCCACTTCTCCTCCGTGTGCTTCATCAGGACCGTCAGAAAGAGCCAGAAGAAAAGCGGCAGAACAAAGAACCATGCGTTGCCGACAATCAGGATCACGCCGGTGCAGACGATCATGGCGGCGGAATAGATCGGATTGCGCACGAGTGCGTACGCGCCCGCAGTCACAAGACGGTTCTCCCTGATCCCGTCGTCGATCTTCGAAATCGGGACCGCATACACCCAAAGCGCGATCCCCGAAAGGATCAGAAGGATCCCGAGGATCAGCAGCGGAACGCGAAGCGCGTCCAACCGTCCCGCCGCAAGAAACGAATGATTCCGTAAAAGCACGGCGGCAAGGGTAAGCGCCGCGATCACATACACGTAAAGCGGTCCCACGCCGTACATCGGAAGATGCTCCCGATCCTTCATTTCACACCCGTCCTTTACAGCAAAGTGCAGATCCATGCCGCAAGCGCGGACGCCGCGGGAAAGATCACCAGCAGCTTCAACAGCTGACTTTTGAGGTTGAATCCGTACTTCCGGTTCTCATACACGGGTCCGACCTCCGGATAATAGTGCTGAAAGAATTTGAACTTCATCAGCAGAAAATAATCGAAGCAGATCATGTCATACAGCTTGTAGACCGTGAAGATGAACACGAACCGGAAAAAGAACTGCCAAAACGTGAATTCGCTTCGGACCCCGTCCCAGATCGCAACGGCGCCGACGCCGAGGATCATGAGAACGCTGAACGCCAGAAGCGTCCAGCCGATGATCCGCGCGCCGTAAAACAGCTCCTTTTCCCGCGGCTGGATCACCGCCTGCGCTTCCTTCGGCGCGGAGGAAAAGAACTCTTTTTTCTGAATGAACGCGACCGCCGCGAGCAGCATCAGCGTGATCGCCCCGCAAAACACAACGGTCAGAAATACCGTCAACAGCATGGATCCGATCCTCTCCTTTCCTTTAACCCTTCTGTGCCGTATGCGCCTTTACCGTGCGGATCATCATATCCCATCCGTCCCTGCCCTCCTTCACGATCGGGAACACCGGATAGCAATGGAACATGCCCTCGCCGACGATCATTTCATAATCCGCGGCATACCGTTTCATCGCCGCTTCAAAGCTCGGCGCGCAGGCGTACAGCGTTTCGTCGGAGCCGTAGATGAAGGTCACAAACGGACAGTTTGCAAAATTGCCGTTCTGCAGCCAAATCATGTATTCCGGCACGCTGTCGTCGCCGTGCTTCATGATGTCCTCCGCCATCTTCATATACTGCGCGGGGATCGCGACGTCCTTCTCGTCGAGCGCCTGCATCCGCTGCCATTCCTCCTCGGTGGCGACGCAGGTGCCGGGCGAGACCGTCATGATGTACCCGGGCATGGGCGTGTCCGGCGCGCTTTCATTGATATACGGGACCATGCCGAGCGCAAGGTTCCCGCCGGAGGACGTGCCGAGCACGGAGATGTGATCGGCGTCGTACGTCTTCAGCATTTCCCGATACGTCGCGTGGATCATCTCATATGCCTTGGTGAGCGGATAGTCCGTGCAAAGCGGATAATACGGAACGTAGACGTCCAGCCCCGTCTCCTTTGCAAAGCGCAGCGCCTTTTTGACGGAGCCCGGACGCGGCGCGGAGATCATACCGCCGCCGATGATAAACAGATTCGCCCGATCCGTCTTCCGTTTATGGATCAGCTTCAGCACCGGACAGCCCATGATCTCGATGCGGCTGATTTGAAACGCGTCGTCTTTGAGCGCCGGTACGCGGTTTTTCGCATTCTGCTTTCTGCGGTTTTCCAAAAGCTCCTCCGTGCTTTTCGAAAGCCAGCGTTTTTTGATGTTCGCCGCCTTGACCAGCCGTTTCAGAATCTCATATCTCAATGACATGCTGCACCTCCAAAGCGTTTCGGTTAGCCCTCGCTAACCTTTGCACCGATAAAAAGCTGTTTCCCGCCGTGATTGACGGGCACAGCCGGTTAGCTTTTGCTAACCAAATACTATCACATCTTTCCGAAAAAGTCCATACCGAATTCTTCCGCATACCGCGGTCCCGATCGACACGGGCGCAAAAAGAAAAATCCGTCCGCGCACTTGAAAGGCAAGCGCCTCTGATGTAAAATATATAAAAAGCGTTTTTTGAACGGAGCACAGCGGATGAAACGGAAAACGGCAAAGGAGATCCTTGCGGAATCGTTTCGGGAGATCGCCGAAGCGAAGCCCATCGATCGGATCACGGTAAAGGACGTCACGGAAAACTGCGGGTATTCCACGGCGACGTTTTACCGCCAGTTCAGGGATAAGTACGATCTGATCGCGTGGGCATACAGCCGGGACCTTGAGAAGATCCTCGATCGGATCGCGTTCGACGAAACGAGCTGGATGCAGACGCTGCTCGACGCAGCAATGTATTACCATGTGCATCGGGAATATCTCGCGAATCTTCTTCTGAACACCAACGGCTACGATTCCTTCATCCGCAACATGACCGAGATCAACACGAACAGTCTGACAAGGAAGATCCTGCAGGCGGCAAAATCAGACAGGCTGAGCGAGGAAACCGAGATGCCGATCCGGATCTACTGCTGCGGAAGCGTCTACCTGACCTGCGAATGGATCCTCGGAAAATACGGGGCGGAACCCTCGAAGCTTTCGGAAATCTATGCGTTGTCGCTGCCCGAACCCCTGAAACAGTATTTACATGAAAAATGAGAGAATCGGGGAAAAACCTCTCATTATGAGAAACCGAGCCGCGATTCTGAATTGAAACCCTCCGCTCCTTCCGTATAGTAAAAGTTGTGCGCGATCAAAACGCGAGCAATATTATAATGCGGAGGATGAAAAAATGACAAAGATCGAACTTTTGAAGGAATTTGCAAAGGGTTGGTTCGGCAATTCCCAGCAGCACTCCATCCATGCGCAGCTTCTGAAACAGCGCGGTTTTTCTAAGCTCGGCGACAAGATCATGGCGGAGTCCGACGAAGAATGGGAAGAAGCGAAAAAGGTCAACGCCCGCTTGATCGAGCTCGGCGAGACGCCGGTCGTTGCGATCGCGGAATACCCGGTCATCACCGACATCCGGGAAATGCTTGCCTACGACTGCAAGGACAGCGAGGAAGCGCTTCCGATGATGAGCAAGTCCCTTGCCCTGTTCGACGACGACTATGTTTCCAGAAACATGATCCAGCAGTTCATCGTGGACGAGCAGGAGCATTATAACTGGGTCCGTCAGCACCTGAATCTGATCGAGGAGATCGGCTACGAAAACTATCTCATCGAGCAGCTCGGCGAATAAATCAACAAAGGAGAACATCATGGAAGGCATCGAAAAAGTCTGTCAATTCTTAGACGAAGCACACACCTATTATCTGGCGACCGTCGAGGGCGATCAGCCGCGGGTCCGCCCGTTCGGCACGGCGCTTCTGTACAACGGCAAGCTCTACATTCAGACCGGCAAGGTCAAGCCGGTATCGAAGCAGCTTGCGGCAAACCCGAAGGCGGAGCTTTGCGCGTTCAAGGGCGGCAAGTGGCTGCGCATCGCGGGCGAGCTCGTGAACGACGACGATCGCAACGTCAGGGTCGCCATGCTCGAAAGGATGCCTTCCCTGGAAGCCATGTACGATCCGGACGACGGCAACATGCAGATGCTGTACCTCAAGAACGCCGTCGCCGTGTTCAGCTCGTTTACCGAGGCGCCGGAAACGGTCACGTTCTGAACAGCACAACACCGATCGGGGGCTGCGAGCTTCGCAGCCTCCTTTCTGAAAAAAGGAGTATGTATGACAAACAGCCTTCGCCTTGACGATCAGCTTTGCTTCCCGCTCTATGCCTGCGCAAAGGAGGTCGTGCGGCAGTACCGCAAGCCTTTGGAGGCGCTGAACTTGACTTATACGCAGTATATCGTTATGATGGTGCTGTGGGAGTTTGGCGGCATGACGGAGGGCGAGCTCGGCGAAAAAGTTCATTTGGATTCCGGTACGCTCGCGCCGCTGTTGAAGCGCTTGGAAAAGGCGGGACTGATCCGCCGCGAACGACTGGAAAGCAACGAGCGCAAGCTGCTTCTGACGCTGACGGCGCAGGGTGAAGCGCTTCGGGAAAAAGCAAAGGACGTGCCTGCCGCCATGCAGGGCTGCATCCCGCTTTCCGAGCAGGAGCTGTATCTTTTGAAGGGGCTCTTGGATCGGGCGCTTGCCGGAATGGAAACGAAGTGATCCCCTGTTCTTCGGAGGAAGCCATATGACGATTTGCTATTTTACCGCGACCGGCAACTGTCTGTACGTCGCAAGACGGATCGACGGAACGCTTTTATCGATCCCGCAGCTGATGAAGCAACGCGAGATCGATCTTTCGGACGACGCCGTCGGCGTCGTCGCGCCGGTGTATGCCGGCGAAATGCCGATGATGGTCAGGGACTTTCTGAAAAAAGCGAAGATCACGAAGGAGGCACTTCGTAAGGAGGTTTCCATGTCTTCCGAGAAAGAGTATATTCAGAACGGCGAAAACCCTTATAAGATAAGGATTTTCGCCGTTTTCTTATGCCTGTTTGCCGATTATTTGTGGCATAAATCTGCAAGCAGATTCTCTTGAAAATTTATGCCGCTAACCATTCTGCAACGCAAGTTTGAATTTTATCATTCCAGTCGTTTTCATCAACAGCAAGCTCCTCTTGCCGCATAACTTCATCAAGGAATTGACGGATATTATGCGGGGTCGGTTGCGTGTGATAATTATAGGAGTTTTCTACAAGTCGCATGAACTGATCTAATTCAAGGGGAATAATCTTTGTCTTACCGCCATAGTAAGAAATACCTATTTTATTCAACGCGAAAAAGTGTGCTAAACTTGCCTTGTTGATAGTCGGGGCAATAAATAGACAGTATGCGTCTTTGCCTGTTCGTTTTTTCATCTGTCCAAAATGCCGTGCTACGGGTTCGCCCTCGCTTTCATATTGGCGCTGTCCCTGTTGCATGGTAACTTCTACCGACAAAACAAAATCATCATAGTCACATTCAATATCAGGCATATTTCCGGACGCTGTTGAAAGGGGCTGTCCGACATCATCAAATTTGAAATTGCCCTTTATGTTTCCTCCGTCAAGCATTGTCATAGCTCGCCATGTATTATATTCAAGCATCAGAGGCGCGTCGTAGTATCCGTCAGATATTATCTCATTGAAGGTATCAATAATCTCTGAATACAGAGCATAAGATTTGATTTCCGTAACTTGAGCATTGATAACGGCGGCTTTTCGCTCTGCTATGATAGCGTCACGAACATCTTTCAGTTCCTCAATACTTTTCCCGGAAAGCTGCCTTTGCGTATAGTCACTTATGCGCATTATATGGTCAATGACATTTTCAACACTATCAACAAATAGCTCCGGGATTGTAGGATTAAATAAGTAGGCTTTGTAACCATCCGTATCATTAACAAAAACGGGTTTACGATCAACAGTTGCGAGAATGAAGTCAACTTCTTTTATTTTGTCAGGATAGATAGCGATAGACCGATTTCTATGAGAAATAGAAACCAGACCAGTATAACGCAAATACCGAAAACAAGCGTCGGTATAATCCCTTGTGTTGCTTTTCTTCGTGTTAAGGAACTTTTTCAGGCTCTTGTCAGTCGTTTCGCGTGTTCTTGTATTGCCCGCGTCAATATCGTCTGCATACGTCCGCAAAAGCGCTTCTGTCCACTTCTCATCTACAAACTTTTTATACTGTCCTCTATGGGTTTCCCTTTCTGCACGAAAATCAAGGATAGCTTTTTTGACGGTTTCATACTGCCTATAATCCGTCATCATAAGAGCAAAGATTTTTAATTCATCAAAAGATAGGCTTTCTAAATCTCGAATAAGCCGTATAATCTCTAAATACGGCTTTATATAGAAAGTACCCTCAATTCCGGTTGTTTCAACATGGTATGGTGACGGAAACTGAAATTTCAACAGTTGCCGCAAAAATACTTCCTGCGGGCGTTTCCCATAAACCAGCGCTTTTCCCGCGTCAGTTAATTCAATTTGTGGGGTCAGGTCAACAAACCCCAACGCTTTCGGCGCTCTGTTTATCCTGTCCCTTGCGCTAAAATCTTTATTGTTTGATGAACCGCTACCCTCAAAGAAACCCGATTGCGCTAACAGGTCAATAAACGCAATCTGCGTTTGTTTGTTCCATTTTTGCCCGGAAAAATGCTCACTAAGCAACTGTATCTCCGGTATCATTTTAGAGGGGGTGCGGGGCGACGTTGTGAAGAATAAGGCTTTATTTTTTAGGTATGCCATGCGTTCGCCCTCCCGGCTTAATAATTCTTTACAACAATGTGCATTTTATCGTTGTTGAAACGATTTTTGATATTTACGGCGTAGTTTTTATAATACTCGTCGAAAACATAGTCTCCATATAGTTCCATAGTCAACGGGGTCTTTCCGATAACCATAAGCGCACGGCAGGGAAGATTCCTAAAATCAGCAGCTAAACGTCTATGCTCGGTTTCATCAAAACCGTTCATCATGTCAATATTTCCATAGTCATTGAAAACGCAATCATAGGGCGGGTCTAGGAATATAAAATCATCTTCTCCCGCCATATCAAATATGCGTTTATAATCAAGACTATACAGATCCGCCCCACGTAATAATTGACTGTGTTGCGCTGTGACTAATTGTGTGTTAAGATTAGGATAGCGTCCAAAAGGCACATTATATTCGCCGTTGCTGTTATATCTAATCATACCAGAATACGCCGTTTTGTTAATGAAAAAATATACTACGCCGTCTAAATAACTACCGTCAGGGTGATTAAAAAGCTCCCGCATTTTATAGTATAATTCTTCATTGGCATTTGGTACACGTTCATCAGGCGTTTGCGCTTTCAGCTTTTTATATGCTGCCTGATTGGCTTCATACACGCGTTGAAGTTCATCAAGCTGCACCCGCATTTCCGGGTAATTGTCGCGCAGTTGCCGATAGAACAACATTAGCCGTTCATTAACATCATTTATAATTGCGACTTCGGGTTCAAGGTAAAAATAGACAGCACCGCCGCCGAAAAAAGGCTCGATGTATCTGTCAAAGTCGTCAGGAATGTATTGCAAAAAACGGGGAATTTCCCGCGATTTCCCGCCTCTATATTTTAATACTGGGTTCATTCGCGGCACCTCCTCCCTTTCTTGCGCTCATAGCTATTCTATAATATAATAGCACATCAAACGACAAAATGGTAGTGCTTTTCTGAAAAAAGTCAGAATTATTTCTGCCTTGTCCTGCGGGTGATAAACAGGGTAATACTCTCTTTGCAGCCCTCGAACGTATCAAGGCGAAAGGTTTACCTTGTCCACAGTTATAACGAGCATCGGATTTTGCACCCCAAAATCCATAGTGTCACAGAAAAACCGACGTGACCGCGATGGTCACGCCGGTTTTATATTCTTTTGAGCCAGTAATTGTCGCCCCAAAGCCACTTCCTTACGGAGTACGCCCCGACCGACTATTTCTTTTTTATCTACACCTACGGCATGGGGTTCGGACAGGCGTTTGCGCACGTTCAGCAGGCGTGCGTCGAAAAAGGTTTAAAGCTTTCCTACATCAACGCCGTGCAGACGGTGGATAATTACCTGCCCGGTTTCGAGATGAAAAACCAGATCGACACGCTGCCCCAAAAGGACGTGGAGGGTCAGATCGCGAAAATCCTCGGCGATCCTTCTCACGCACAAGCACGGCGACCATTCGGGCGAGCTCAGGTCCTTCCCGAACGCAAAGATCTACGTGAACGCGGACGAATGCGAAGCGGCGGAGCTGCAGGGGCTCAACAATCTCGTTCCGGTCACGTTCACCGACGGCGCGTACTATAACTTCCCCGCCTGTCAGAAGATCCGCGACGGCATTTACCTCATCAAGGCGAAGGGGCACACCAACGGCAACAGCATCGTAGTCGCGGAAAAGGACGGGCTTTTCTACATGCTGCACGGCGATATCACCTACGTCGACGAAGCGCTGTACGCAAACAAGCTCTCGGTCGTGTTTGACGACCTCGCCGCCGCGCGAGAGACTCTCGACCGCGTACGCGAGTTTGTGCAGAACCATCCGACGGTCTATTGCGGCACGCACACCCCGCAGGGCTATGAGAACCTCGAGGCAAACCGCGTGATGGACCTCGATCACCCGGTTCCCACCGTGCTCGCCGAGGTGGATTTCACAAAGAAGGAAGCGTCCGGCAAGTATGTCTGCTCGATCTGCGGTTATGTCTACGATCCCGCGGAGCACGACGGCGTGGCGTTCGAGGACCTTCCCGACGATTGGAAATGCCCGCGCTGCAAGCAGCCGAAGGAAAAGTTCAACAAGGCTTGATTTCCGAGCGGATCAATAGCGCCGCCCGACGCAATCGCCCCCATAAAACGATCGACCCCTGTTCTTCCCCGCCCGATGCGGGTTTGAACAGGGGTTTTGCGTTCGCTCGCGCAAGCGTCCGCTTCTTATACCGGCGTTTCCATAAATTCGTCGATGGCGGAAAGAACCGGCGCGGTGTACTGCTCGCCGCCGAACAGCCATTGCTCGTGCTGCATGTGAAACGCGCGGATATCCGGATCGCGGAAATGCTGCTTGTAGCGGTTCAGATACTTCTCCCCCATCTTAGTCGCATAAATGAAATGCGCCTTGGTGTGCTCCACATGGATATCGTCGTCGAGCCACGTCAGAAGGTCGGTATAGTATTCGTTTTTGATCGACTCCGGCGAGAACTTCGAAAAGCACGCCATGAACCGATCCGCGGTCTCGTCGTTCATTTCAAAGAAGCCCTTCAGCTTCTCGCGCGTCTTCATTCGCTTCTTTTCACTTTTGGTAAAGCTTGTGAGAAGCGGCACAACGAGCTTGGATTGGAGCCATGCGGAAAATTTCCCGCTTTGGTCGAGGTCGGGGCTGCCGAAGATGCCGTGATCGATGTGGATATTCTTGCGCTGAATGAGCTGTCCGACAAAGCTTGAACCGAGCGACGAGCCGATCGCGCCGTCGATCCTGCCGTCGAAATGTTCCTTGATGTACCGCTCGATCTTTTCCGTCACTGTGATCATGTCCGGAAAGACGGAACCGCTTCCATCGAAGCCGTCGTAGTTCACGCAAACCAGATGATACTTCTCCCCGAGCCGGTCGAGCACGGAGGCGAAGTTCGTCTGATAATCGCACGCCGTTCCCGGCAGCAAAAACAGGACCTTTCCGTCCATATTACCCATTTCATCGAATTGCACGGTTTTCCCTCCTTACACACGCTTTACGCAGAAATCGCACTTTTCGCCGCCCTTACCTATGGTCGTATGCCGTTCGAATTGAAGCCCCGGAAGATTTCCGTAGACGCGGTCGTCGTTCTCGCAGAAAATCCCGGTGAGCTCAAAACAGCCGAGCTCCTTAAAATAGCGGGCATAGGGGCAGGCGAGAATGTCCATACGGTACACGCCCTTCTCCTTCGGATAGAAGACGTTTTGAAAGCCGTTTTTCGGCCCGAAGTGATAGCGGCTGATCGGGTCAAACACCTTCACAAACAACGCAGGCATGCCCGGAAGCTTCATCATCCCCGCGATCCTTTTGCCGTACCCGTTCGTGAGGTCGATCGCCGCGGTTTCGACAATATCATACGCCGTCTCCGCCCCGACCGCTTCCTTCAATGCAGAATAGATCGCCGCCGACGGAAAGATATAGGTATCGGTATGCGCGCGAACGCCCTTGGGAAGATCGGCATATTGCTGCAGGATCCCGTCGAGCCGTTCCGCCGCTTTCTGCCAAAGCGCGTCGCTCTGTGACTTTTCGAGCCGTCGGTCCATCTCCGCTTTGATAAAGGTTTTCTTTTTCAGAATGCGTTGTGCCGTCATATGTACCCCCTTATTTCGCATCCGGGCTTTGCGCAAAGCCGATTTCGGCGGCACGTGCTTTGCTCATCAAATGGAAATTGCATTCGTCGTCGCCGCAGCCGAGCGTTTTGGTCCGATCCAGCACCGCGCCCTGCATCTCAAAGGTGTAATAATCCATCATGCAAAGGTACTTTGTAATCTCCTCGTACTGCTCCTGACGCGTCAATTTACAGATACCGCACTGCTTATGCGTGATATAATACTCCTCCTTACCCGGAACGGTCTCAAAATAATAGAACCAGTTCATCGGGTATTCCTCGATATGCGCCCGCGACCATGCCGCCTGCCGCGTGCGGTTTTCGATCTCCTTTTCGGTAAACGCGCTCTTGCCCTGCTTCGCCTTGACCATCAGCGGACAGTACGCCGCGGCGCGGACGAGGCCTTTCAGCGTTTCCCCGTCCATCCTGCCATCCGCTTCCTTATACAGCGCGATCAGAAACGCGCCCGCGTACATCGTCATGACGAACATATTGTCCTTCATGCTGCCGACAGAGGGCGTCCGTTCTACGATCGCCCGATATTCCTTCTGCACGCGCTTTTTATAGGACGTCATATCCAGATCCGGGATTGCCTTTTCGAGATAGTCAAACGACGTTTTGGCAAACGCGAGCTTGACAAAGCCGCCGATCATGCCGTATTTCATATGTCACTCCAATCAAACCAATTTGCCCGCAAGCCAGCATAGCCCGCCGACGATCGCGGCGATCGGCACGGAAAACGGGATGAGCTTCACCATCTTCCACCGCTTGACCTTCGTGCTGTGCCATGTGTAATCGAGGTCCTCCGTGCCGGGGATCAGCCACCAGTCGGACAGCGCGACCCAGATTGTGTCGATCACAAGCCAGTCGAAAAACTCCGCGCCGAGAAACAGCACGTAGTACTGCCAGCAGCAGTCCCAATAGGTTCTTGCGCCGTTGACGAACACGATCATCACAAGCGGGATCAGGATCATCCATGCGATCAAAAGCATGTGCGCAAACGCTCTGCGGCGCTTAAGCTCCCGTTCCGTGATCAGGTTCAGCGCGATCACGCGATCCTGTATCACCTTCGGATAAAAGAAGATCCCGCCGATCGGTCCGCGCTTGTGCACGAGGATCGCCATATACAGGGCATACATCGCCCACAGGATCACGGTTTCGATGATCAATTTCAGTACCATATCATTCTCCCAAAGCCCTTTTATGCGTTCTTGCGATCCGTTTTCTTCAGAAGCGGAACCGTGCGCGCGTTGCTTTCGGTATCGTCCTCTTCCTCATAGCCGTCATACGGCGCGTCCGGATCGGTATAGCGCTTCAAAAACGGCTTGCAGATCTCCGTCCGGTGCGCAAAGACGAAATCGAGATCGTCCGTCCAGCCCGTATGTCCGGTGATGACCGCGATGCTGCGATTCCTTGCGCGAATGTTCGCTTCGAGCTTTTCGAGTGAGCGGACCGAAAGCTTGTTGTCCTCGGCAAGCGTGCCGATAAAGCTGTAGCCGCCGTCCGCGCCGAACCAGATCGTGTCACCGGTGAACAGGTACCGATCGTCAATGAGGTACACCATATGTCCCCACGTGTGTCCCGGAACGAGAATACATTCGATTTTGATCCCGTCGATCTCGAACACCTCGCCGTCGCGGAGCAGGACCTTTTTGTTGTCCGTCTTGACCATCGGCAGCTTATACAGCCCATGAATGACGCGACGCCGCGCTTCGCCGGTGAGATACCGGTTCTCGATCTCGCCGATGTAGACCGTGGCGTCCTTGAAAAGAAGCTCGCTATCGCGTTCGAGCGCACCGACATGATCCGTGTCCTGATGCGTAATCAAGATGTGCCGGATCGTTTTCGGGTCGATATTGAGCCATTGCATCTTTTCCGCAAGCCGCGCATAGTTGTAGCCCGCGTCGATCATGACGGTCGTGCCGTTTTTCGTGTAAAAGAAAATGTTCGCAACCCATTCGCGCACGCAGGCGACGTGCTCATCGATCCGTCCCGTGTTCAGCGGCTTAAAGATCGCCTTTCCGCGAAACATCGCGCTCATGGATTTCTTTTGATTGTCCGAATCCTTCCTTGCCATACATACCTCCGTTTACCGTACCCACAGAATCAGCAGTCCCACGACCGTTGCGGGAATCAGCGCAAAGACGATTCCCGGAAAGAGCATGCCCTTCAAATGAAACCACTTTTGGCGGTATGCCCTGTCCATATGCTCCGTGCCCTCGAGGCGGAACATTTTGAGATGTGCGAACAGCACCCAGTCGAGAAAGCAGGTGTCGTAGACACCGATCCACGCCATCAGCCCGAACGAAAGCAGAAAGCCCTGCAAAAACGTGTTTGCGCCTGCGATCCATGCGCAGGCGAACAGGATCCCGATGAAAATGAGAATCCCGAACCCCTTGGTCAGCACCACGTTTTTCGAACGGTAGGAGACGTCGATCCGCTCATGCGTTTTGAAATATTCCTCCTGAATGTCCGGCGGATAGTTGTGAATGCTCGCCGGACTGTACTTACGTTCACCGCGAAAGTAAATGAACAGAATGGCCGTAAACACGGCGGCAAACACCACCATCTCGATCAAAATCACCCACCACGTCATTTTACGTTCTCCTTTCTTTTATACCCGCAGTCACAGTACGGGCCGCCGGACGCAAGCGTGTACTCTCGCACAAACACCGACGCGCCGCCCGCCTCGCTCATCGTGTAATCCAACGCGCACATGGCGGGCGTCAGCTCGAAGATGCCAAGCTCGCGCAAAAGCGTGCAAATACCGCAGTGCGTAAACCGCGCCTCGTACCCGCTGCCGTCGGCATAGGGATGGAACGTCATGTTCCACGAATACGGATTGCGGTCCGCGGCGCGAAACGCCTCGGTTTTCTGCAGCCGCGCGATATCCTTTTTTGAAAACTTCCGCTTCCCGCTCATGCGGCAAAACAACAGCATCGGCTTTGTCATCATCGCCTCGCGGTAAAAGTCGGTCATCCGCTCCGTCGAGGGGTGCGGGGCCATATTGAGATAGAACGCCGCAAGCATTGCGCAGCTGACGATGTTCATCAAAAACCGATCGCCCTTTTCAAACGTCGGAAGGCGGTCGATGATTCTCCGGTATTCCGCCTTCGCATCCTTTCGGATCCGCCTTGCCGCGTCCCGATCGAAGCCGAGCACGGAGACGGTTTTCTTCTCAAACGAGTTTGCGAACAGCAGCCACATCCCCGCAGGCATTCCGGCGTATTTCATACCGTTGCCCCTTTTTGCCGCTCCGCTTTCTTCGAGAGGATCAGAAGCCCGATGAACATCCAAAGGTTGCCCCAGCTGATCCACGCCGCGGTCATGGCGTTGCGCAAAGCGGTTTCCGGCAGGAACTTCAGAAGCATCAAAAGCGCCATCCCAACCGCAGGGCAGAAGATCCAGCACCAATTCGGATAGGGCGTTTTGCCCTTTGCAAACGCGGTGATATGCGCAATATGCTGCACGATCCAGAAGATAAAGAATACGATCGTCGCGGGCAGCAGAAAGTACGCCCCGAAGCGAACGGAAAGCGCAAGCGCGTTTTCGGGACTTGCGATCGCCATATACTTATAGAAGAACACGCACGCAAGGCACGGTACATGTACGCCGCACCCCGCAAACGCAAGCGTGCCGAGAATGCCGCTGCGGTAGAGATGCGCATGCTTTTCGGAATACGGCGCGATCAGCCGATAGATCGCAAAGTAGCTCAGCGCTTCCAAGGGGATCCCGATCATCCCCAAAAGCGCCGAGAAGAAGATGCGTCCGTCCGAAAGGTCGCGATAGGCGGAAAGGAATCCCTCCAAGCCCGCAACGGACGGATCGTGTACGCCCCAGCCGAGCAGCATATCGCCGACAAGCGTTAATAGCGCGCCGAAGATCCCAATGCACATAAGCTTTCGGATGCGCTTCCAATCAAGCGCGCCGCCGATGCCGATATCGTTATAGGTCATATTCCGTCTCCTTCAGCTCGCCCGCGCGATCCATGGCGTTTAAAAGAACCAATCCGAGCAGCAGCACCAGCGCATGCCCGAACGATTCCGTTCCGTGATCGAGCTGATCGATCGGCCACGGCAGCAGCGTAAAGAGGTTGCCGACGATGCCGGGCATCATCAAGGGGTTGCAGAGCGTGGCAAGGATGCGCTGTGCCGTGTTTTTCAGCGGGATGCGCTTCGTCCACACGAGCACGATCATCACGACCGTCAGCAGCGCGTCGCAAAGAATGTAGCCGATCAGCATCGGAGCGGCGTTCGCGTAAAACACGCGGTTTGCAATGTCCGCGGCGGTCTGCATGTCGCCGTAGCTTTGATACACGAACTTGAAGATCAGCGCAACCGTCATGAACATGGCATGGACGTAGGTCCACGCGACCGTGCCGGTCATGTACGCGACGCGGAACAGCCTGATCCATTTCCGGTCCTTCGGCGCTTTGAGATGCAGCTTTAAAAGCCCGTACATCCGATGGAAGCCCATGTAGTAGAGCAGCGAACCAAAGAAGCCGCAGAGAATGCTTGCGACCATGCGCCATGTACCCATTTCAAGGTACGCGACGCGGACCAACAATCCGATGGATTCCGTCGATTGCTCCTTGCCGGTCGCGGCAAACAAAAAGTCCCCGATTACATATAAAAGACATCCGACGATCCCGAGGATCAGTAATCTCTTGGAACGTTCCTTCATACTCCCCCCTATTTCACACAGCAGAAAATGCCCTCGGCGTTGACCGTGTGCACGTTCGCCTCGGTATACAGATCCGAAAGTCTCTTTTGCAGACTTTCCTTCGTCTCAAACGGCGGCGAAAAGAACTTCTTCGGAACGTACATGTGCTTTACAAACCAGTCCGTGCGTTTGAATTCCTTCGCGATATAGAAGCATCCGCAAAAGATACCGCCCTTTTTCAGCACCCGGTACGTCTCCGCATACGCCGCGTCCTTGTCCGGGAACGCGTGAAAACCGTTCAGCGACAGCACGACGTCAAAGCTTTCGTCCTCGAACGGCAGCGCGCCGACGTCGCCCTGCACGAATGCGACGTTCTTTAGGTGCATCGCCTCCGCGCGCCGCTCGGCGTTTTTCATCATGTCCGCGGAATAGTCAAGGCAGGTGATCTTCGCGTTCGGCAAACTTTGATACAGCGGCATGGTCAGAACGCCCGTGCCGACCGGAACCTCCAGCAGCGACCCCGAAAAAATCTCCGGGATCGGGCTTAACGCATCGTTGATCCATTGCGCCGCCTGTTCTTTTCCGAGTCCCCAGATCACGCTGTCCATCAGCTTTCCGAGTAACGTCGAGCGCGTGATGATCCCGTCGTACATCGTGCCGATCGAACCGAGCGCTTTATAGGATTCCCGGATCTCCTCATGCCGTGCCATCTTATTTCCTCCCGACCAGCAGCGTCGAGCCCGAAAGCCCGAGCCATGCCGCTTCCTTCTTTGTCATGAACTTCCCGTCCGTTGTGTCATAGAGCTGTACGTCGGCATAGCCCTGCGCTTTCAGCTTTTTCACGAACGCGTCCATATCGCCGTAGCGCGCCGGGCTCATCAGATCGTGGATCGCGAACGTGCCGCCCTTTTTCAGCACGCGCAGCGTTTCCAGAAGAAGCTGCTGCTTATCCTTTCCGGTGATGTTGTGATAAACATAATTGCTCGTCACCGCGTCAAAGGTTTCGTCGTCGAACGGCAGCTTCACGGCATTGCCCGGCATGAAGCGCACATTGTGGACGCGCTCCGCTTTGGCGTTGCGTTCGCAAAGCGCCTGACTGAACACGGTCTTATACCCGCCGCTCCAGATGTCGCAGCCGACCATCGACGCGTTCGGATTGCGCTTTGCGGAGGCAACCGTCAATGCCGCGCTGCCGCAGCCGACGTCAAGCCCCGTGCCGCCGTCGGGAAGTTTCACATACGCCGCCGTGCCCTCGACGATCGTCTTTGCCATCTTGCGCCTGCCGTTGTAATCGAACGCCCGGTGCAGCGACGTCATCCAGATCGCATAGAACAGAAACACGAGCGCAGCGACCCCGAGCACGATCGCAAGGATCAGACGCGCCGTGCCGTGCAGGATCAGTCCCGTCGCGCCGAGCAGTACAAACAGGATCAGCATAATCGCAAACCCTGCCCAAAGCCCCGCAAGCATATTGTTCGGAACCCAATTCCTATAATCCGGTTTCATCTCATTCTCCTTTCGCCGCGAGGATCGCAAGCCACGGCTTTTCGGGATGGTGCGTGATTTTGACGCTCGCAAAGCCCGCTTCCTTTAACGCCGCTTCCAATTCCTCCGCCGTGTAGGTGTGCATGCCGTCGATGATCGTTTCAAACTGCTTGCCGGTTTTGTCCGTGCCGTCGGATTCGTTGACGATCAGAAACCGTCCGCCGGGCTTCAAAACGCGGCAGACCTCCGAAAAGCTCTTCGAGGGACCCGGCCAGAAATACACCGTTTCAAACGCGGTCGCAAGATCGAACGACGCGTCCGAAAATGCGAGTGCGGAGACGTCGCCCTGCTGCACCTTGATCCGTCCCGCTTCGATTGCCTTGCGGTTATACGCCGTTGTCTTTTCCACCGACAGATCAGAATAATCGACCGCCGTCACGGCCGCGTCCGAAAAACGCTTACTTAGCTCTCCCGCATTGCGTCCGCCGCCGCAGCCGAGCTCAATAATCGCGTTCGGTTTCAGATTGCGAAGCTGCAGCATGCCCCAGTCGCCGAGCTTCGCGTGCCCGCCGTTCATGCTGCCGAGCATCAGCTTTCCCAAAAAGCCCTCCGGCTTTCTCGTCTGATTTACGCACTTTTTAAGCAGTCCCATTTATGCCTCCTTGTCAAACTCCATTCGAACGATCCGCATCTTCATCATCCCGTCGCCGAGCTTTGCCATCAGGCGGAACAGCCCCGGAACCGACGGGTCCCTGAGATCGTTATAACCGAGCATATATCCGCGGCTCGTAACCGTCGCGCCCGTCATCCATGCAAGATCGTCGAGCCGGTCTACCGCAAAGTAGTCCGAAATGCTCGTGACGCCCGCGTCCTTCACCCACGTTTTCAGCATGATCTTCACTGCGCGCCTGCCCGCGGAATCGAACACGAGCCGCCCGCCCGGAAAGCGCTTCGCCATCAAGGGGAACAGCTTTTTGAGATCGTCCGTTTTGAAATAGTAGAATACGCCCGCCGCGATCAGGCAAACGCCGTTTGACGCGTCGATCGCGTCCATCCACTTCGGATCGTTGAGATTGCATCCGAGGTTTGTAACGCGCTCGCTTTCCGGCAGCAGCTCATTTCGCACCGCGATCACGTCCGGAAGATCGATGTTCACGATGCGGCACGTGCCGTTGTCGACGTTCTCCGCGGTCTGATCGAGCCCACAGCCGAGATTCACGAGCGTCGCCTTCGGATGGGTCTTGAGATAGCCGCGCATCTCGATCATCAGATCGTTCTCGCGCATGGCGACCTCCAATGCGCCGAATTGATACGCGGTGCTTTTCGCCTGCTTTTCAAGCCCCGAAAAATCGTAGTCGAGCCGTTCGATCAGCTCCACCGCCTTGTCATCCCGAAACAGCTTCGGAAACCGCTCCGTGCACATCTTCCGCCCGTACAGCGGGATCACCAGCGTCTCCTGCACTGTATTGTGTTCGATCCGAACCTTATCCATTGTTCCTCTTCCCTTCGATAGTTAGCTTTTGCTAACCTCTGTCCCAAGAAAAAACTGTTCCGAGAAACAGTCCGACCAGCGGTTAGCGATTGCTAACCAAATACTATCACATCTTTCCGAAAAAGTCCATACCGTAATATCGCTCTTTTGGAGATAAAAAAGAAAAAAGGTCCCGTCGTCTCCCCGAAAGATCGGTCGGGACCAAAGGCGTCGGCAAATCGCCGGACGAAAGCTCATCTATGCGGTCACGCTTCTTTCCGCGCGGTACAGGACTGCGCCGTCGGGACGAACTGCTTGAAGCGCCCGATTTATAGACCGAAAACGATATCGTCTCCGTCGCGCTCCGGCAGCAGGCGAAACCCGAGCGAGCGGTACAAACGCTGCGCTTTGTCGTTGCCCTTCTCCGTCGCAAGCTTGATCGGCTTATCGGGGTTCGCCGCTTTCAGGATCCGGACGGCTGCCTCGGCGGCGCTTCTTCCGTACCCCTTCCCCTGATGGCTTCTGTCGATAAAATAACTCCACGTATACGCGTCGCCTTCGCCGAGCCACTTGCAAAGGTTGATGAATCCGATCGGCGTCATTTGCCCGTCACAGATGATGCAGGGGTAATTGTCCTCTCTGCACAGATATGCCCTGCCGATGGAAAACCACGCCGGATTGACAAGCTCCTTTTGCCCGTCGTCAAGCTGACATTCATATGCCGCATAGATCAAATCGGACTCCGTTTTCAGCGGTCGGATCGATACGCGCGCATCCGACCACAATTCCATTCCGACCGTTTCCAAATCCGATCTGATTCCCATAACCCCTCCGAATATCCCGATCTTTCGATTTCATTTTACCACAGCGCCCCTTGCCTTGTCACTGACAAAACAGCACCGACCGCACGGATCGGCGCTTTTGGATTGGAGTTGACGTCTTCAATGCGAGGTCTTTGTGAGGATCGACGTCATCAACGCCTCTTTCCCGCCCGAAGGCGCAGATCCGTTTCGGTTCAATAACCGAAGACCGAGGCGGCTTCGTTCATGTTCTGTCGGATCTCCACGCCGAAGGGGCAGCGCGTTTCGCACGCGCCGCAGCCGATGCATTCGCCCGCGTGATGCTTTAGAGCTGCGTAATGCTCGCGCACGGTTTCGGGGATCTCCTTTTGCGTCTTTGCAAGATGCAGAAACTTCGTGACGTCGGCGACGCTGATCTCCATCGGACACGGCGCGCAATGGCTGCAGTACATGCAGTGCCCTTCCCAATGGATCTTCGGGAACGACGCGAGCGCGGCGGCATAGTCCCGCTCGGCTTCGTCCGCGTCGCAGTATGCAGCGCTGTTTTGAAGCTGCTCCACGGTTCGCGCGCCCGCGAGCACGACGGCGACCGCCGGACGCGACAGCGCGTAGGAAATGCACTGATGCGCGCTTAACGCGACGCCCGCCGGAGACAGCTCCGCGTTCAGAAGATCGCCGCCCGCAAACGCCTTCATGACGGTGATGCCGACGCCCATCGCCTGACAGGTCTCATAAAGCCGCTGACGGTCCGGGTCCATGTTGGTGAGATCGTTCGCGTACGCCTCGTCGCTCCAGAGCTTCTCCACGTCCTCGTCCGCGGGCTGCAGATCGTAGCAGGGATTGACCGAGAACATCAGCACCTCGATCCCGCCCTCCTTGACGGCGCGCTCCGCGACGAGCGGATTGTGGCTCGAAAGCCCGATATGGCGAATGCGTCCCGCCGCCTTGAGCTCCCGCGCGTAATCGAGGATCCCGGAACGCACGATCTCCTCCCAATCCGACATCGCGTCGCAATAATGGATCATGCCGACGTCGAGATAATCGGTGTCCAGAAGCCGCATCATCTCCTCGAAGCCCGCCTTGGTTTCCGCAAGGTCGCGGGTGCGGAGATACTGCCCGTCCTTCCACACGGAGCACAGATGCGACTGGATGAGGAACTTCTCGCGTCTGCCCTTTAAAGCCCTGCCGACCGCTGCGCGGACGTCCGGATCGGACGCGTACAGATCGAAATAATTGATCCCGAGCGCCTCCGCCACGTCAAACAGCTTTTCTGCCATGGTATAACCGTCCTCGAAAAAGCCCTCGCAGCCCATGCCGATGACGCTTGCCTTTAATCCGGTATTGCCCAACTCTCTGTAATCCATACGCTCCTCCTTAATACGACCGCAGCTCGGTCTTGTCATACTGGAACTGCTCCCTTAAAAGCGCATAGCGCTCGACGTAATTGCCGTTTTCGTCCGTTCGCCAGCCCTCGCCGGTCGGGTTATGCGTCGTGTTGTTCACCACGCAGTTCGGCACGCGGCTCTTGAATTCCTCGATCTGCTCCTCCGGGATCTTGTTGCGCGAGATCCACAGCCGTTCGAGATTCGTAAGCCCATAGAGCGGCGTGATGTCCTTGATGTTGTTGAAGCACAGGTTCAGGTGCTTCAGCTCCGTACATGCCGCAAGCGGCGTCAGGTCGGAGATCACCGTCGAGAAGCATTCGAAGTATTCGAGCTTGGTGCAGTTCTCGATGCCCTTGAGATCGCTGACCGGATTGAACATGATGAAGACCTCAAGGTCCGGCATGTACTTGACGAAATCCATGTGGTGCAGCTTGTTGTGTCCGAGATCGATGTATTTCAGATCGCGGCAGTACTTGAGGTTTTTCACGTCCTTGTCGTACAGCGTTCTGCGTCCCGCCGCGGAGAACTTGATCATGATCGCGTCGGTGCGGATCGGATTGTACCCGCCGACCGTGACGGTCCAGACGATCTTCGGCTGTGGGAACTCGTCGCGAAGCGCCGCCATCGTTTCGTTGTCGACGCCGCAGTCTTCCATGTCGAGCCGCTGCACGTTGCAAAGATACGGCAGCAGCGCTTTGACGTCGTCGACGCGCTTTTTGAGATCGACGCCGCTGAACGAAACGACCTCGTCCGCAAGCGAGAACGTCACCCCGAACGCCTCGGTCCGATAGTCCACCAAAAGCCCTTCCCGCGCGGTCTGCAGGCGGTTCGCGTCGTCAAGCGTCCACTTGCTTTGTCCGCTTTCCGGGTTCAGATTCACGCGTTTCAGATTCGGCAGCACCGCGACCGCGCCGATGATGTTATTAAGCTCGGACGGTGAGAGCGCGGACAGATCGGCTTCCTCGCTCGTGCTTTCAATCGCCGTATTGCCGAACGCGACCGTATAGACCGCTTCGGTCTCGCCCGCGGCTTCAAGCAGACGCTTCGCGCGATCCGGCGAAAGCCTGCCCTCGACCGTGATGCGCGTCAGCGAAGGCAGAAGCGCAAGCTCGTCCTTCAGCGCGTCCCAATCGCCGATCCCGTCGGCGCTCAGGGTAAGCTCCATGCTGTCCGGCGCGACGCGCGTTCCCTGCACAAGGATCGCATACCGCACCGAAACCGTGGGAACCGCTTCGAGGAGCAGCAGCGTCTGTTCGTTGTTTAAGCCGCTGTCCGTAAGATCCACGCTTGTCACATGCGGAAGCAGCGCAAGCGCATCGATCACGTCCTGCGCCGCGGTGACCGACGCCGGAACGGCAAGCGCATCCGCATCGCTGTCGATGCGCGTATCGCCGAAAGGCACGCTCCACAGCACGGGATAGGAAACCGTTTCGGAAAACGCCTTCAAAAGCGCAGCGTCGCCGCACGCGCGTCCGTCGAGCAGGCGAAGCTCGCGAAGCTCGGACAGCGCCGCAAGGTCGTCCTCCGTCACGCTGTTCAGCGTCAGCTCGGTCACGTCCCGCTCGACCGGTCCCGTGGAAAGCTGTACCCGCGTGTCCACGGGCTTCGGCGTGATCGCCTCGGCGGTGGGCGTCGGATCCGGCTCAACAGCGGGCGTCTGATCGCAGCCGATCGACAGCAGCAAAAGCAGCGCCGCAAGGATCGCTGCAAACACGATGATTCTCTGGTGCTTCATATAAACCTCTTCCACGCGTAATACCGTCACCGTTCGCGAAATATCTTCTTTTACAGTATAACGGATTTCGACAAAAAACACAATACGCCGCAGGCGTTTTACAGCTTTGCTACTAAAAGGCTTTTACAACTTTGTTACCCAATGAACACTTTACAGATCGTGCGTGCGCGTGGTATACTGAAAAAGATCGAATCGTGGGATTTCGGAGGACGCTATGAAGAAAATAGCATATGTGCTCGTGATAATATTGGTTTTATCGTTCGTTCCGGGCGGTATTACGTTTGCCGCATCCGGCGAAGCGAATACGGCGGATCGGCTGTCCGTTTCGGTAACGATGCCCGAAAAGCGGGAAGACGAGGCGTTTCTTCTGACCGATGGCTTTGCCGATACCTATGTTGCGTTCAACCGGGAAAGCACGGTCCGCTTTGATTTCTCCGCCGAGGCTGCGACCCTTGTCACCGTTTGGGAATCCGAGCCCGCCAACGCGCCGACGCTTCGCTGCTTTGCGGGCGAAACGCTCCTTTCCGAGGACCCGCTTTCGGTCCCCTATCTTTGCACCGTCACACAGCTTCCCGCGGGCACGAACGCCGTTGAGCTGACCCTGTCGAAGTCGTCGCTTTCCGACGTCTGCGCGTTCGGCGCGGGCGAGCTTCCCGAGGATGTATACCAATGGACGAGCGCCGATCAGCCCGACGTGCTGCTGCTTGCGGCGTACCCCGGCGACGAATACCGCGTATACGGCGGGCTTCTGCCGAAGCTCGTCAACGACGGCGCGAACGTCGTCGTGTGCTACTGCGCCGATCACAGCCGTCTGCAGCTCGAATCCGGCTTCTCCGCGCTGTGGGCGCTCGGCGTTCAAAACTATCCTGTTCGCCTCGGCGTGCAGACGCGGCTGTCTCTGGACTATAAGACGCTGCAGCGCTCGTGGAGCAGGGAGCATGGCGAAAAGCTTCTGGAAACCGCGATCAAGGATCTGCATCCCGCGGTGATCATCGCGCCGTCCGACAGCGCGGACGCGCTTCCGGGCGATCGCATCGTCTGTGAATACGCAAAAGCCATCTGCAAAAAGCACAGGGATTATTATCAAAAGCTGTACGTCGTCTACGCGGGCGAGGATCGCCTGACGGTCAAGGACGAGCTTCTGCCGCTGTACGAAAACCGCAGCGCGCGGGAGATCGCCGAGGAGCAGCTTGCGACCTTCCGTTCCTTTGATTATTGGGAATATACCGTTCCCGCCGAGGTTTCGTACCGGCTCGTATATTCCGCGTCCGAAGCCGGCGCGGCGAACGAACCGTTCTTTGAAAACCTGTCCGTCACGCTGCATCCCGCGGTGACCGCGACGCCGGAACCGACGCCGACGCCGGAACCGACCGAGGTCCCGACCGAAGCGCCGACGTCCACCCCTGCGCCCACCGAGGCGCCGACCGAAGTACCGACCGAAATCCCGACCGAAGCGCCGACC
>CALGGM010000054.1 GCA_937915925.1 uncultured Clostridia bacterium
ATTTCGTTCTCGGACTTCGTATCCACAAACGGCGCAAACAGCACCTGCCTTCTCGCCGACGCTTTGAACTCTTTATACTGTTCCTTGGTCAGGCTTAGGACCTGAAGCTCCTCGCCGGAACGAAGGAGCTTCATCATGGAGGTCTTGCCATACACCTTTTTATGATTCTTCGACCACGCAACGAGGATTGCTGCGAGGTTCTTTGCCGCGGAACCGGTCAGCCGGATGGCAACCTCGGTTCCGTTCAATGCCATGCGGACAACTTCGTCCGCCGCTTCACCGTTCAATTGTGTTCCTCCTTATAAAGAATAGTCATGTTCGCGTTCGTCCAGCTCAATCTGCTCACGCATCTGCTGCTCGATTCTCGGAGAGTCTGCCTGTATCTTTTCACATAGACGCAGTTCCTTCTGACATTCACGGATCTCGGCATTGATAGAAGCGACCCTCTCGTATACCTCGTTTCGTTCCGCCTTCAATGCTTCAAGATCAGCGCCGCCCAGTTTGCGCGCCGCGTCCAGATATCGTTTGTAATCCTTCTCGATTCCTACAACACCTTGCGTGTACAGATCGGGGACATCCGCTAAATGCTCAGCAGTAGAAAGTGCAGAATATAACCCCCGGCATCGTTTCTTTTTGCTGTTCCAGATGATCCGGCTCTTGTTGAGCGTTTCTACCGTTTCGTTTAGCTCTATAATCTTTGCTTGCAGTTGTTCCCTTGTGTCGATCTTGTTCCGATCAAGAAAAGCGGCTTGGGCTTTGTACTGCTCAAACCGCTTTAGTTCCTTGTAATTCACCTTTGGGTATTGCGTTCGCTTGCCTTGCCCTATGATGCCGAGAACGTACATCCACGAAACATACAGCGCACGGAATCCGCGCTGCTTGCCGTATGGGACAAATGCTTTCTGCACTTTTGGCATAATGACCTCAAAGGTCGGATCGGACATAGCTTGGTCGATGAAGCTTTCGATATCGCGCTCCGTCCATGACTTGCCATTGCGTTTGATGCGATACGGATGAGAGTACCCGTCCGGAACGAATGACGGATAGGAACCGTGATGTTTGACCGTGTAGCCGTGATCTTCCATGAGGGCGTAGAAGCCACCGAGGTTCATTGCTAGCGACAGGCATTCTTCTACATCTTGATCGAACAGTTCGCGCAGGGTCAACAGCCCTGCTTCGTGCAGCTTCCATTCGGCGTAGGTAATACCTTTGCCGGAGGTTTCCATAACGACGGAAAGACCGTATTCCTTGCACAATCTGTCGGAGATCTTGCGTATCTGCTGATAGTACGACTGCGCTGTGCTATGGTATTTCTTTCCGGTTTTGAAGCTGACCGAGTTCATCGTTATGTGGTTGTGAATATGTTCTTTATCTACATGGGTTCCGAGCACAACCTCATAGTCGGACAGATGCTCCTTGATAAAACGAATGCCGAGTTCGTGGGCAAGCTCCGGTGTGATCTCGCCGGGTGAGAAGCTCTGAATGATGTGAAACGCTTGAATGCCGTCGGTCTTGTCGTACCGTTCTTTTGTTGCCTGCATCTGTTTTGCAGCATCTCTCGGATCGCAGTACTGACAATAAGTGAACACGGCATCGTCGGTTTTATCCGGGTTTTGAACATAGCGGATCAGCTTATCAAGCCGCATTCGCTTGGACAGAATCTTGGTTATCGCCATGTTTTCTCCCATTCTCGCATGAGCCGCAGGACTTGCTGATAGGTTCGCTTTGCTTCTTTAAGATCGCCATTCGAGACGTTCCCCGTAGTGTTAACCTTCCGGACAAGCTGATTGAAGTTGACGCCGATCCGGTCGATTGCATCTGTCAGCGATAGAAAGTCCGCGTTGGGACGATCTTGAATCGGACAGTTCAAGACCATTTTTCGGATCAGTCCTGCATGGGACAAACCGGATCGTTTGCATAGGTCATCGAACCTTTGACCTTCCTCTTGGTTCAGCATTATATGAATATCTACATTTCTTTTCCGCAACCGTTCACCTCCGATCTGATTCTTTTTGTTTTGAAAAGTATAAGCACTGCTGCAGGCAAGCTCCCGCTTTGCGGCATATGGGTATTAGGGCAACAGCCCTAACAAGCGGCGTTTGTGGATACAAAGGCGATGCTTGCAAGGACAGCGGCAGAGCCGTTCTGTCCTTCGTTTCGTAGTTCCAGCCCAAGCCGCAGAAGCGGGGCTGAATCAATGAGATTTGATATGATGGTTGCATTTTCCAATTTCACCGGTTATACTGGAAAACCGAAAGGAGCTGATGGCTATGAAGCAATTCGTCCCCCGGGACAAGATGAGCAAGCGCAGTAAGAAAGGACTCGACACACAGAAGCGCACGGTCTGGAACATCAAACCAACAACCAAGATCGTCAAAAGCAAGAAGGTCTATGACCGTAAGCAACAGCCTCGGAACTACGAACCGTATGATTCCGAGGCTGTTTTCTATGGAAGTAAAACCGCGAGCGCAAAGAGCATGTCCACAGCGCACTATCTATTTCCACTCAAGCATCCAACGGGTAGGAGCTTACTTATTTATTTCAACGTGGTTCTTTACTCTATATCATCCATACTACCTCTTATTCACAGCTTATGAATAGGTGATTTAATCCCGTCCACTTCCATTTTATCAAGAATTCCAAACACATTCGTTTCTAAAAATCCTTTCGCATGCTCAGGTAGATAACGAACATGTTTGCCGTCTGTATGCGTAAACCAGAAATCTGTAGTGTTTTCACCATTCACATGCTTTTGAATCAGTTTGATAAAATGAGTTCGCGACGACATGAACAACTGTTTTTCAAGGTTATCCATTTCAACGATGCCAATATGCTTTGTTAACCATTTGTATTCATCGCTTGTAGTATCGATACGCAATGCATCTGCCGTACGACGATATAACTCGTCCATGGAGAAATATGGATCTTCTAGTACAACGACAAATCCGTAGATGTTCTCTCTGTCCGATTGTAAATGCTGCTTTAGAGGGTTATACTCTTTTCCATATTTCTCATGAGTATGCGTATATACTTGCTTCAAAGCTTGCACTAATCTATCCTTTGTGCTTTCAACGCCATGCTCATCCAGTACCCTCATTGATACTGACGGGGTAAGGGATTTACTATCAAAGCAAACAATTATATCATCAATACTTGATAGAACGTCAAGGGTCCTATTTGTCACTTTTCCGATCGCATACTGCTGCTCTGGAAGAACTTCATCAAACAAACCGCTATTACAGATAGTCTTATACAGATAAGTCTCAATCGCATTTTTCCCTATTAAACTTCGAAGATTATCATCATTTTCTGTTAATCTAAACAGCAGTGAGGATGTTGCTGATATTGGCAATAAATGCGGTGTTGGGCAATAGCGCACGCCTTTCTCTTCGATAAATGGCCAAGAAAAAGATGGACGAATAGAATACCGGTAGTCAAACTCTGTATTGTTGTATTTATCTAGTTCTTTTCGATAATTCTCTCTGCTGATTGATAAAAGTTCAATTGCTGAGCTGTAATGCTCAATAATCCATAAAAACGCCTGCCCTATGTTCTGTTCATCGCCCCTAACAAGATGTATCCACAGTGCAAGAATAGGTGCTGCAATATCTACATAGGGGATTCGAAATTTTCTTAAGAACTCTTGCTGTACATCGATCTCATCATTTTGAAAAGTGAAGTACGCCAAGTATCTAAAAAACAAAAGAAAGTAGTTTTTCTGACTCGGAAACTGTGTCGCTGCAGCTAAAGGGAAATAAGTGTCGCCGAATTCTGTCCCTTTCAATGAAAACAACTTCGGATTATTGTAATTTCGAATTGCTGTTATGCATCGTTCAAAATCTGTTTTTTGGATGATATCGTTCTTCCATTCTTCTTTCTTGACAGCAAGCATGACAAATGTCTCGATTTCATCCGGTTGCGCCAAATGAAGTTTTTGCTCTTTTCCGTCGGCTTTGATATATTTATATGAATGTGCTTGCGCAATATCCATTTTACTGGAGAAACTCCACCTTTTAATATTTGACATGACTTTTGCATAATCCCATTCCGGAACAAAAGGTTTTTCCATACTTGCCCTCCAATAAGATAAGTATCAGTTGATCGACTAACGGAAACACGCATAATTCTCAAATGGCAAAGATCAAACAAGGCCAAGCATTTCGAAAGTACGTGATTAGTTTGACACTCTTGCACACAATGTGCGATGGCTGAACCTCCATCCACAGCAGTTATAAAACAAACCTTGTCAACAAAATGTTCATTCGGTTCGTTATCTCTTGATCTTCGATCTGAAAATGATCATTTCATCCATGGGCAATTATGTCCCGTATTGGACATAGATCATGTTGCGATATATAGTATTATACCGTGCTTTTGACATCCTAGCAAGTCTCAGATAGAATCGGTTCTTACCGTTCCGGTTCCGGATCGTCCTTTTCCTTGTGGCTTTCTCTGTACTGCTCCTGCCGGTGCATGAGATCTTCGTTGAAATCCTTGCCGAAGGTCGGGGTGTGATCATATACCTTGTAGGAATCCTTGAGCATCTCCTTGATGTTCTCCGCAGCATTCCGTCCCTGCTCATCGTTATCCAAGCCGAGATTGACATACTCGATTTCCGGATGGTCGATCAGATATCGCTGCAGCGCAACGGGAGAGCAATCACCGAGGGAAACGCGGTGCGTCGGGAACTGCTTCTTGCTGTAGCTGCACAGCGTCATGTGCGAAAGCAGATCAATCGCGCTCTCGAATACCCATACCGATTTGCAGTTCTCGCCCGCAGGGATCGAAAACGCATATGCCTTGTTGCTGCCCGGCGCATCGTGCTTGCCTTCATTGAAACAGGCGCGGGTACAGGCGTACTTCGGGTCGCCATCCTTGTCCTTGCCGATGAATACCACCTGTGCCGGACATTTCTTCTCGGCGCGTTCACCGTTCTCGTCCGTGTAGGCGAACGAATTGGTCTGGTAGATCAAGCCCTCCTTCATGTATTGCGAGATAATCTTCGGTGAGATCCCGCGCTGGCAGAGGTAAGCATATGCCGCCTTGCTGTTTTCGCTCGGCGTCGGGAGCTCAAAGGGTTCCGGTTCCTTTGCCGAGATCTCGGACGCTTTCGGCAGCGGTCGCTCGTTGATGTCCTTTTCGCCGAGCAGCGTTTGCATGGCTTCGACAAAGCCGCGTCCCTCGTACTGCATGAGAAAAGAAATCGCTTTGCCGCCGAGCTGGTGACTGAACCAGTACCAATGATTGTCCTTGAGGTACAGGCTGTCATGCTCTTTCATCCTGTACTGATTGCCTTCGCGATCCAGCTCATAACCGCGAGACTGTGCGTAGGCAACGAGATCGATGCTGTCGGCAGCGTCGATCTGCTCCTGTGTATATCGCTTCATGTGTTTCTCCTTATTTTTCATATTCGTCATTTGACCGTTCCGGAGCATCCTCCTCACGGTCTTCGTCTTCTTCGCCGATCGCGTCGCTTTCGTGCTTGTCGAGATTCAGCAGCGCGTCCAACTCGGTCAGCCGATCCGTTTTCTCGCGGAGTTCGTCCTCCTGCGGGAATGGTTTTTCAAGCTCCTCTTTGAGGTTCCGTTCCTGATCGTGCAGCTCGGACAGCGTCCGTTCATATCCCTGCTTTCGGGCAGGAATCGAAGCAAGCGCATTGTCCATTCGGGTGATATTGCCGAACACGTCTTCACCGAGGTCGATCCGGTAGGAGAGTGTTCCTTCCAGCCGCATTTTAAAGACCTTGGACATGGAATCATACGAAATGAACAGATCAAATCCCATGTAGGTTCCGATCTTGGATTCCGTTGCGGAGGTCTTTGCCATGCATGCGGCAAGGATCGCAACACCGGCGTCCTTCTTTTCATCCGGTCCGTAGGTTGTGCCGGATACGCTCATTCCTGCAAAGCCGTCTACCTTGTGCTGCGTGTACAGTTCCATATCCGCTTCGCACCCGGCGATGTTTTCCTCGGTCAAACGGATATCCTTCGGCACCTTTTTTAGCAGGCGATCCTCCAAAGAGTAGCGCATGGAGAGGTAGTTGGATTTCAGCAGCTTCAGCTTGGATACCTGTACTTCGAGGTCCATCTTCTCCTTAATGTGCGGATTGCCGGTTGCCAATGCCTTTACCTCGGCATACGTCAACGCGGTTTCATCCACATCTTCGCAGGACCTTGCAGGGGACTTCGAGGTCATGATCTGTCCGATAAACTTCTGCTTTGCTTCAATCGTTTGCCACATATAGCTGTCAAACGTGTTCTCGGTGACATAGCGGAAGATCTCAACCTTCGGGTTATCGTTGCCTTGCCGCAGGATGCGGCCTTCGCGCTGCTCGATATCCGAAGGTCTCCACGGAATATCCAGATGGTGCAGGGCAATCAGACGTTTCTGTACGTTGGTTCCGGCGCCCATTTTGGCGGTGGAACCGAGCAAGATTCTGACCTTGCCGGCTCGGACGTTTCCGAACAGCTCGGCTTTCTTCGTTTCGGTGTTCGCCTCATGGATGAACGCAATCTCTTCTTCCGGTACACCGCGTTCGATCAGCTTCATTTTAAGATCGTCATACACGTTGAACTTGCCGTCGTTGTGCGGGGTGGACAGATCGCAGAACACGAGCTGCGCGGAACGCTGCTCCGAAGATTCGAGCCATATCCGGTAGATGTTATCCAAGCAGGCATTGACCTTGCTGGTATCCTCATCCGGCAGCATGGGATTATTAAGTCGCTGATCCAAAGCAAGCTTTCGTCCGTCGTTCGTGATTTTCAGCATATTGTCCTCATACGGCTTGACAATGCCCTTTCGCACATTCTCGGCACGCTCGGCAAAGGATGCTACCATCTCGCGCTGAAAGTCACTCGGCTTGATCACCTCGTTATAGTACTCCGCTTCCGGTACGGGAAGCTGCAGCATATCCGCCGTCTGTACATCCGCAATATCCTTGAACATGGACACCAACTCCGGAAGGTTGAAAAAACGGGAGAACCGGGTCTTTGCCCGATAGCCGGTACCCTCCGGAGCAAGCTCGATTGCCGTGACGGTTTCACCGAACGTGGACGCCCATGCGTCGAAGTGCTGCAGGTGCGTATCCTTCAGACGGTTGTACTGGAGATAACGCTGCATGGTGTACATCTCCGTCATGGAATTGCTGATCGGCGTTCCCGTGGCAA
>CALGGM010000055.1 GCA_937915925.1 uncultured Clostridia bacterium
TTCATTTGAATCATCTCGCCGCAAATGGTCTGACCCCTTTTGCGACAGCCTGAGGAGCCGAAAGGCTCCTTTTTGTTTGATAGAGCGACCTTTATCCGTAGGGGCGGATATCATCCGCCCGCGCAACAACCCTTCCGACGACCTATCGGTCGCCACCTCCCCTTACACAGGGGAGGCAAGAAAAATGTCAAGGGCTCGTAGGGGACGCCGACCTCAGCGTCCCGGGAAAGACTTGCGGTTCAAATGACTACCCTTCAGTCGGCTACGTCGCCAGCTTCCCTGACAAGGGGAGCTCGATATGAAACCGCAGGCGGATCGCATCCGCCCGCGCAACAGCGGAACGGGAAGATGATATCTTCCCCTACAGGTTGGCTTCATCCGTAGGGAGCGGATCGCATCCGGCTGACGATCTTGACAGAGGATCGAAAGAAATTATGAAAAAAGTACAAATATGGGATGGATTTTTTGGGATGGGTCGTGTATAATTAGACTTGTATAAATAGGGGTAGTCTGCCCTTGCGGCTTTTATCCCGCTATGAATCTATGTAGGAGGAGACAAGAACACATGAAAAAAGCATTGGCACTCATCCTGTCGCTTTTGATGGTGCTCGCGCTGATTCCGGCAACCTTTGCCGAGGGCGAGGTTGCGATTGCCATGGATGCGGCGCCTGCGAACGGCGATAAGATCGTGATGTATTATCCGACCGGAAACACCGTAATCAGCACGGTTGCCAGCGACAACAAGCTGACCGGGGTCAGCGTCACCGTAGACGGCGGCAGCATCGTTTTGCCGACGGGCACGGCGATGTTCGATGTGACTGTTAACGAAGCGGGCGAATATGCTTTCACGGTCGATGGGAAGTACCTGACCACCGGCGAAACGGGTGGCTCGCTGACGTTCAATGACACGCTGACTGATTACGGTCTGTGGGTCCTCGAACCCATCGAAGGCGAGGGATACCTTGTCAAAAACAAGGCGGCGGCATACAGCGGTAAACCGCAGTACATCGAGGTTTACAACAGCCTGTTTACGACGTACAGCTACAAGGAATCCAATCAAAAATACTTCCTGTTGCAGTTCTTTATGGTCACGGACGAAGTGACAGTTCTGGCACCGACGGCAGATCCCGCCGCCGGCACGATCGCAAAGGGCGGCACAGTGAAGCTTACCACGGCAACGGAAGGGGCAGACATCTACTGGAAGATCGGTGAGGACGGCGAGTTTGCAAAGTACACCGCGCCGATCACGATCGACGAGAACTGTTCGATCTTCGCCTATGCGGAGAAGAACGGTAAGCAGTCTGCTGTTGCGGAGTTTGCTTACACGGTCTTTGAAGGCGCGATGAGCATTCCGCAGGCGCTCGCCGCGGGTGATGTCGCAAGCGCAAAGGTCGTTGGTCAGCTCGTGTACCGCTTCGGTAACTTCGGCTCGATCAACTCTGCGGTCCTGCAGACGAAGATCGATGGCGAGGTTTACGCGCTGCAGGCATACAATTCGATGGACGTTGACACCTCCGAGAATCCGATCGAGGTCGGTGACTGGCTGGTCATGACCGGTAAGCTCGGCGCTTATGGCGGCGTGCAGCAGATCCAGTCGATGACCGAGATCCGCAAGGCGACTCCCGAGGAGATCATCGGCGAAAGCGCGATCGAGCCGCAGGTGTTCGACGACTTCTCGCAGGTCAGTGCGAACCACGCGAACCTTCTGACCGAGTACATCATGGTCAGAAACGTCACGCTCGGCGAGTATAAGGACAACGGCTCCACCACCGTTACCGACAGCAAGGGCAACTCGATGCCGATCTACCGCGCAGCGCCCTATCCGGTCGGCGTGGAGGCGGGCGACGTCGTGAACCTGTACGCGATCGTTTCGCAGTACAACTCGACCAAGCAGTTAAGAAACGGCTCCTCGAAGGACTACGTTCCCACGAGCGATAACAAAGCGCCGGTCATCACGCGCGTGAACAACGCGGAAGCGGAAGTCGGCAAGGCATACACCTTCTCCGTAACGGTGCAGGATGCGAGCGGCGTGGACAGCGTGAGCCTCGAGCTTCTGAAGGGCGAGGAATCCCTTCTCACGCTGGAGCCGGACGGCGTCGAGGACGACACCTATAAATTCCTGATCCCGGCAAGCGCCATCACCGGCGGCAACCTGACCGTGAAGATCACGGCGGCGGATAAGTGGGAGCCCGCGAACGTCGCGGTCGAGACCTTCGAGCTCGTCGTTATCGACCTCCCGCAGATCCTTTCCTATCTGCCCGAAGCGAACAGCGCGACCGGCGAGAACAAGCGTCCGGAAATCTCCGTCACGTTCGCTAACTGCGGCGAAAATCCGACGGTTGAAATGAAACTGAACGACGTCGCGGTCACCCCGGTCGTCGAAGGCAACACCGCGACCTACACGCCCGACAAGGACATGGAGGACGGCAAGGTCACCGTGTACGTGAAGATCACGCGTGCGGACGGCAAGTCCTATGAAACCACGTGGAGCTTCACCGTCGGCGTTGCGACCTATCAGCTCTACTTCGGCGAGCTGCATTCGCACACCGCGGAGTATTCCGACGGTACCGGCACGCTCGAGCAGGCGTTCGAGCATGCAAGGCAGGCGGAAAGAATTGACTTCCTTGCGGTCACCGACCACTCGAACTACTACGACACCAAGGACAATCCGAACGGCGATCTCACCGACGCATCGAAGGGCAAGATGACCGCGGACGGTTCCATGACGCTGTGGCAGGAAGCGAAGAAAACCGCGGAGCAGTATGCGGACGACAGCTTCATCCCGATCGTCGGCTTCGAGATGACGTGGTCCGGTCAGTACGGCCATATCAACACGTTCAACTCGATCGGCTTCGAATCGCGCAACCTTCCGAAGTACGTCGTGAAGGGCGGTCCGGGTCTGGTCGCGTACTATGACCGTCTGGTCGAGGTGGCGCGTCTCGATAAGGAGAACGGCAGAAAGACCACGATCAACCAGTTCAACCATCCGGGCACCACGTTCGGTACGTTTGAAGACTTCGCGCACTACACCCCCGCGTACGACGAGCTGATCACCATGATCGAGGTCGGCAACGGCGAGGGCAAGGTCGGCGGTTCGATGTACTGGCCTTCCTACCAGTATTACACCATGGCGCTGGACAAGGGCTGGCACCTTGCGCCGACGAACAACCAGGATAACCACAAGGGCGGCTGGGGCGACAGCAACACCTGCCGTGACGTTATCTATACCGACAACTACTCCGAGGAAGGCATCTACGACGCGCTGCGCAACATGACGATGTACGCGACTGAAGACAACGACCTCGAAATCTACTATACGCTCAACGACAACGTGATGGGCTCGATCCTGAATCTCGAGCAGGGCGAAAAGCTCAACATCCGCGTCGACTTCAAGGATCCGACCGACAAGGTGCAGAAGGTCTCCGTCATCGCGAACGGCGACGTGACCGTTGCATCGAAGACGTTCAACGCGCAGTCCGGTTCGTGGGAAGTCGAGCTTGACAACAACTACTCCTACTACTATATCCGCGTGGACGAGGTCGACTCCGACATCGCGGTCACCGCGCCCGTCTGGACGAGCGAGACCGTCAAGGTCGGCATGTCGCCCGTCGAGAAGGACACCGCCATCGAGCTGAAGGATGAACCGATCACGTTCATCGTTCCGCTGTACAACTACGAAGAAGCAGCGATCGGCGAGGACGCCTCCGCGATCGACTTCACGATCACCAAGGTCGAGTACTCCGTTGCAGGCGAGCTGCTCGAAACGGTCGAGAACCCGAAGTTCTCCGACGGCACCTCGACGCTGACCGCAGCGAAGCAGGACGACAAGCTGACGTGGACCTACACGCCGACCGAGACCGGCCGCTTCACGATGGAGGTCAAGGTCACCGGTACGTTCCGCGGCGCGGAATACGTGTTCAACGGCAACCTCGGCTTCACGGTGCGCGACGGCGCAGACATGTCGCTGATGCTGATCGACGCGGGTCACAGCAACTTCTATATCTCCGGTAACTACGCGGATTCCGACACGGCGTTCATCGAGCTTGCGGCGCAGTACGGCGTCAAGTCGCAGCACATCACCGAGCCGATCACCGATGCGGTGCTCGAAAACTGCGACCTGCTCGTTCTGACCGTCCCGTTCAAGGGCGCGAACATCTCGGTAAGCGATTCGCTCTACACCAAGGACGAGATCGCGGCAATCAAACGTTATGCGGAGCGCGGCGGCAACTTCATCATCTGCTCGAAGTCCGACCGTCTTGAACCGGCAAACGAAACGGAATGGGCAAGCGTCATCTCGAATGAGATCCTCGAAGCCGTCGGCGCAAAGGCGCGCGTGGGCAAGGGCATCGTTTCCGACGCGGACAACATGACCAACGAGTCCTACCGTCTGCACTTCACCGGCAAGGACTTCTACAACTGGGACAACCCGCTGACCGAGTATCTCATCGAGAACACGAACCTGATGTTCTCCTGCTACAACGCGGCACCGATCATCCTGAACGGTGCGACGAGCGTCGTCAACGCGTTCGATACCTCGTTCGTCAGCTCGTACCCGCTGTACTATGACGGCGGCAGAAACGTCACGAAGGACAAGATCTACCAGCCGTACTACGATGCGGCAGGCGATCAGGACACGATCAGCGTGCTCGCGTTTGAAGAACTGCCCACGGGCGGCTTCTGCATCACCTCCGGCGTCACCTTCTTCTCCACGTTCGAGGTCAAGGTCGAGATGGAGAGCGCGGCAACGCTGCAGAACACGAACTACCAGATCGTTGTGAACCTCTTTAAGATGATCCATCCCAGTGAGGTCACGCCGATCGCCGACATCCACGAGGCGGGCAAGCTCAACACCTCGTACACGATTGAGGGTTATGTCACCTCCAACGCGTCCGGCTACGACAAGGATACCGCGTTCTTCGACTGCATCTACATCCAGGACGAGAGCGGTCGCGGCATCAACGTGTTCCCGGTTGCGGGCCGCTATGAGATCGGTCAGAAGCTGCGCATCACCGGTATGACCAGCGAGTACATGGGCGAGATTGAGCTGAACTGCGGCAACGACTACGGCGGAGACATTCAGGACATCACGCTGCGCGATGAAGAATACACCGCGGACGGCGTCACCACGAAGGGCTACGCGACCCGCGCAAGACTGCTCGAGGTTGCGATCACGATGGCGAACATGCAGACCATCGAGACCTATGTGATCGACGACGGCAACCTGAACATCGTCATCGATGAGATCTGCAAGGCGAACACCGAAGAGATCGTCGAAGCGGAGCTCCTCGAAACGGTCTCCACGAATGACGCCTCGAGCGCCGAAAAGGTCGGCAACCTCGTTGCGTTCAGCGGCAAGGTCACCAAGGTCGAGTATGACGCGAACGGTGTGCTCGGCGCGATCCATGTGGACGACGGTAGCGGCGAAGTCATCGTGTTCCTCGACGGCTACATCAACTGCAGCGAGGTCTGCGAGAAGGACGAGCAGGGCTACCATGATCTGAGCTGGGTCAAGGAGGGCGTGTTCCTCAGCGCTCGCGGCATCGCATCCATCGGCCAGAACAGCTACGAGTTCTCCGATCAGATCGGTCCGCGCATCCGTACCCGCAGCCGTGCGGATATCGTTGAGCTGGTTCCGGCGTACGGCGACGCGAACTGCGACGGCAAGATCACTTCCGCGGACGCGGCGCTCGTGCTGCGCGCGCTGGTCGGTCTCTCCGCGCTGACGCAGGAAGGCACGCTGAATGCGGACGTCAACGGCGACGGCGAGGTCAACGCGGCTGACTCTGCGGCGATCCTCCGCTATGTCGTCGGTCTCATCACCGAATTCGACGCGGAAAAAGCGGAATAACGACAAGTAAACGGGGTGGGGGTTTCCGAGGAAATCCCCACCTTTTCTTAACGGGAGGAAGAACGATGCAGATCAAGATCAAAACGCCGACGCTGCTGGAGCAATGGAAGGCACTGTATGAACGGGAACGCCCGAACCTTCGTCCGAACGCGATCACGGGCGAGGAGCTGGCGGCATTTATTCAGAGCGAATATGACGCAGTGTGGGTCGAGGACGAGGCGTACGCGAAGACCGTGACCGACGCGGTGAAGGGCAGCGTGCTGTTTTCGGAAAAGCTGAACGGAGAAGCGCCGAAGGTCCGCGTGTTCCGGCTTGCGGACGGATCGCTTTGCGGCGTCGATCTCGTGTCCGGCATGTTCCTTGCCGAAAACGAAACGGTGCGCGACGCGCTGACCTTCCGGAAAGGGCTTGACGAAGCCGATCTGGACAATATGATCCGGACCGCGGACTGGCTGAGATGCAAAAACCTCGCCGAACAAGCCGACGGGAAACAGAGCTGTATCACGTTCGTGAAAAAGGAAAGCGAAACGACCGCGTTCGACGCCCTGCGCGAGGCAAGCCATACGGCGGGCGTCTATGCCGTGTATCTTCGCGGCGACAGGTGCAGCACCGCGCGGCGGTTCTTTCGGGAAATCTCCGCGGCGATGCAGTTTCCGAAGGGATTCGGCGAAAACTGGGACGCGCTGTCCGAGTGCCTCACAGATCTCGACTGGCTGTCTTTCCAAGCGGTGACGGTCGTGATCGACGATTATGACAAGCTGTTCGGCACGCGAAAGCGCGGCAGGCAGGACAGGGAAACGCTCTGCGCCGTGTTCGAAACATCTGCCGCGTTCTGGGCAAAGCTCGGCGTCCCGTTCCGCGTGATCGCGGTCTGCGGAGAATAGAACGGCAGCAGACGGAAAGGCGCCTTTTCTCAAAAGGAACGGGAGCCCGAACCGGATGTGTCATCCTGAGAAGCGAAGCGACGAAGGATCTCAGAACGAACAGCAATCGAGCGTTCGGAGATTCTTCGCCGCTTTATTTCGTTTCGGGAGCGCCGCCGCGCATCGCGAAGGCTGAGAATGGCATCGCTTTCCGGAAGCTGCCTGTAACGTAATACTTAGTCTAAATTCAGCTTATAATAATGGGCGTCAAAATAGGTTTCTTCTCCCCATTTTTTATAGCGTGTTTTTCTGTCCTCCGAAAACCCGAATTTACGCAGAAGCGCAACCGACGCAAGATTGTCATCTGCCACCTCGCCCGTGACGGACTTGCCGCCTTCCGCCTTCACCCGGCGAATGATGGCGTCAACCATTTCGGTCCCGAGCCCTTGCTTCCAATGCTCTTTTGAAATGCAATATCCGATATCGTAATTTCCGTTTTCGGGGAATATGCAGCAGGTGCCGACAGGCGCACCGTCCTCTTTCCGTTCGGCGATCAGAAAATATCCCTCCGGATTGTCTTCCATTTCATCAACACATTTGAGATACGCTTCATCCATATTCTCACGGGCAGGATCGCTCATATACTTCCCGTTTTCTTTGTCTCCCCATAGAGACAGCGTAAAGTCCTTATCGGATTTCTGCCAAGAACGGATCGTCAGTCTCGGCGTTTCCATATTTTGAATAAGCAGCATTGTGTCGCTCTCCTCCGTAAATCCCGATTTATCGCATTGATTCTACCATAGATTCCGATCGGGCGCAACGAAAAGCACAGCGGTGCAGTACCCGACTGTGCTTTCGAAATGCCCCTTTGAAGAATTCCCTCACATGAAAGGAAAACAATACAAGAATAGTTCCAAAAACCACAAGACCGCCGGAACGAAAGGAAAAAAGCGGCGGTCTTGTCGGTGGTAGGTTTATCTGATGAAGGAGGTGTGTTTTTAAGAGAGTGCTTTTCCGAGCGCCTTACAGGCTTCGATGGCTTCGCTGTCCGGCGCGTCGTTGCAGATCACGGAGTCCGTAACGCGGTTTGCGCCGTCGGCGTCACAGGCGGCTTCCCACGTGCGCATCCATTCGCCGCCGCCCCAGCCGTAGGAACCGAACAGCGCGATCGGTTTGCCGGAGAGATTCGCGCGGCAGGCGTCAAACATCGGCTCGAACTCGCTGTCCTCCAGCTGTTCGTCGCCCATGGACGGGCAGCCGAACGCGATCGCGTCAAATTCGCCCATCATCGAGGCGTCGAATTCGGAAGCCGTAAACAGCGTTCCCTCTGCGCCCGCTTCCCGTACGCCGTCCAATACGGCGTTTGCCATGGCTTCGGTGTTGCCCGTGCCGCTCCAATATACAACTGCGATCTTGCTCATTTGTTTGCTCCTTTTCTTTTATTGTGATACCGTCAGCCGGTCGATCGACGTGCCGTTTTCAAAATGACGGCGATAGATCTCGCTGCATTTGCGGTACTTTTCAAACGTCTTTTGCGCCGCGGCTTCGTCGCCGTAGACCTTCCAGCAGCCGACGCATTTCAAATCGCATTCCCGATGCTCCATAAAGCCGCACACGTCCTCCGCGGGATAGCCGAGGAACAGTCCGATCTCGTGCGGGAACTCCTCGCATTCTCTGAGCCGTCGCATCAGACAGCAGATGCACCGCTCGGGCGATTCCGTGCAGTACCCGCGCGCGGAGAGGATGCGGCACGCCGTGTCGTTTTTGAGATCCTTCGAGAGCCGCGCGGGGCGGTAGAGGTAGAGAAGCGCCTTCCGATCCCGATACGACAGCGGGATCACGCGAAGTCCCTTCTTCGCAAACGTCCGGTTCCAATGGCGAAGCGAATCCCGCATTTCCTCCGCGCTGCTGTACGGATAGCGGAACAGACTGCCCGTTTTGATGCCGGCAAGCGTTGGCGCGCCGTGCAGGATCATGGCTTCTTCCGACATAGGAACCTCCTTTGGTTAGCATATGCTAACTATTCGCTCTAAAATAAAATGCCTTGTAGCATTTCCAATAGTTAGCATATGCTAACTATGTTTATATCATACCATCTTTTTTGCGTTTGTCAAGGGTTTTTTTGAAGATGGAGAAAAACAAAAGAGAGCCGAAGATCGGCTCCCTTGTTGTGTTTGAATCAATACTTGCGCTTTCTGGCGGCTTCTGCCTTCTTCTTGCGCTTTACGCTGGGCTTTTCGTAATGCTCACGTCTGCGAACTTCCGCGAGGACGCCGCTGCGAGCGCACTTTCTCTTCCATCTCTTGAGAGCGCTTTCCAGGGATTCGTTTTCACCGACTCTGATTTCCATTTTTTTTCCCTCCCCTCTTGAGCAACAACTTGTCGATTCATTCGACGCTTTTGCTATTATACTCGGGTTTTTTTGTTTCGTCAATCCCGAATTGTAAATTTTGCGGATTTTTTTGACAAGCGCAGCTTGTTTCTGTATAATAGGATTTGCAAAGGGGGATGGATATGGCAAAGCTGTATTTTCGATACGGAGCGATGGGCTCCTCTAAAACCGCGAACGCGATCATGGTCAAGTACAATTACTGGGAGCGCGGCAAAAACGCGATCCTCATCAAGCCGTCTTTGGACACGCGAAACGGCAGCCGCCGCATCTGGTCGCGCTGCGGGCTCGAGGACTCCTGCATTTCGATGGAGGAGCTCGACATGGAGAAGGTCAAGGCGGGAGAATACGACTGTCTGATCATCGACGAGGCGCAGTTCCTGACGAAGGATCAGGTGGAGCTGCTTGTAAAGATCGTCGACGATTATAATGTGCCGGTGATCTGCTACGGGCTTCGCACCGATTTTCAGGGCAATTTCTTTGAGGGCAGCCATTGGCTTCTGGCGCGTGCCGACGCGATCGAGGAGGTCAAAACGATCTGCTGGTGCGGAAGAAAGGCGACAAACAACGCGCGTCTTGACGGCAAGGGCGGCATCACAAAGGTCGGCGAACAGGTTGTTTTGGGCGCGAACGACAAGTATATCGGGCTTTGCCGCAAGCACTTTAACCTCGGCGATCCGGGTCCGGAGCTTCGCACGCCGGAGACGAACGAGCGATAAACGCACGGAGGAAACACGGGGATGGCACAGCTGTTGGAGAATGTTCAGCTATACTTTGAGTATGTGATCGAGTGGGCGATCCTGCTCTGCGAGATCATCGGCGTCGCGGTGGTCGTCGTCACGGCGATCAAGGGCGTAATCGCGTGGATCAGAAAGGATTCGCACGTCAAGCTGATGATCGCGGAGGGCATTGCGCTTGCGCTGACGTTCAAGATGGGCGGCGAGCTGCTGCGCTCCGTTATCGTGCGCGACTGGGGCGAGCTTCTGATCCTCGGCGCGATCATTGCTCTGCGCGCACTGATGACGCTGATGATCCACTTTGAGATCCGTACGGAGCGGCACATCCTCGGCGACGACAAGGACGACAAGCCGGCAGAGCCGAAAAAGCCGAAGATTGCAAAGCTTTAAGAACCAATGCCCCGGCGTCGGGGCTTTTTCCGTATGAAAAGGCGAACAGGAGAAACGAATGGAAGGCAATCCGATCAACTGGTATCCCGGGCACATGGCAAAGGCAAGACGCATGCTCGAGGACAATCTGAAACTCATCGACGTGGTGGTCGAACTCTGTGATGCGCGTGCGCCGAGCGCGTCGCGCAATCCGGACTTCGATCGCCTGTTTGCGCAAAAAACACGCGTTCTTTTGCTGAATAAGAGCGATCTTGCCAATCCCGCAACCAACAAGCGTTGGATCGGGTATTATAAACGGCAGGGGATCGAGGCGGCGGAAATCACCGCGAGCGCGCAGAACGCGAAGACGACTGCAATCCGACTGATCGAAAAGGCGACGGCGGAGCGCGTGAAGCGGCTCGAGGAGAAGGGCGTAAAAAAGACCGTCCGCGCGCTGATCGTGGGCATCCCGAACGTAGGCAAGTCCACGCTGGTGAACCGCATCGCGGGCAGCGCAAGGGCGCAGACCGGCGACAGACCGGGCGTCACCAAGGGAAAGCAGTGGGTGAAGATCACGCCGCATCTCGAGCTTTTGGATTCGCCGGGGCTTTTGTGGCCGAAGCTTGAGAACGAGACGCTCGCCGAGCATCTTGCGTTTTTGGGCTCGATCAATGACGAGATTCTGAACATCGAGGAGCTTGCGGAAAAGCTGCTTTCGACGCTCAAGACGCTTTGTCCGGACGCGCTGTTTGAGCGGTACAAAAAGCTTGACGCCGACACACCGGAGGGCACGCTTTTGGAGGGCGTCGCAAAGAGCCGCGGGTTTATCTTAAAGGGCGGGATCTACGACACCGAGCGCGCGGCGCGCATCGTCCTGGACGAATTCCGCGCGGGTAAGATCGCAAAGGTGACCCTTGAACAGCCGCCGCAGGAGGAAGACGATGGCAAAGCGGAATGAACAGGAGCGGCTTTTGCTGCTTTCCGAGCGCGATCGCGCGTTCTGGACACAGGACGGCGTGATCCTCGCAGGCATGGACGAGGTAGGAAGAGGACCCCTTGCGGGACCGGTGGTGGTCGCGTGCGTTGTGATGCCGCCGGAGCCGCTTTTGGAGTACGTCAACGATTCGAAAAAGGTCAGTGAGAAGCGGCGTGAAGCGCTGTATGAGCGCATCCTTTCCACCTGCATCGAGGCGCAGACGGCGTGGGTCGACCAAAGGACGATCGATGAGATCAACATTTTGGAGGCGACCAAATGTGCGTTCAACGAAGCGTTCGCTAAGATGCAAACGCCGATCACGGACGTTCTGATCGATGCGCTGACCGGGCTCGACATTCCCGCGCGGCAGCACCCGCTGATCCACGGGGACGCGTTAAGCTATTCGATCGCGGCGGCGTCGATCGTCGCGAAGGTCGAGCGTGACCGCTACATGCGCGAGCAGGACGCAATTTACCCGATGTACGGCTTTGCGCAGAACAAGGGCTACGGGACCAAACAGCACATGGACGCGATCAAAGAATATGGTCCGTGCCCGCTGCACCGGCGCTCGTTCATCAAAAACCTGCTATGAGCACGGTCGAGGTCGGCGCGCTCGGCGAGCGAATCGCGGCGCGATACCTCCGGCGGAACGGCTTTCGCGTGATCGCGAAAAACTATCGCGCCGGGCGGCACGAGATCGACGTGATCGCGCGTGAAAGGGATACCGGCACGGTCGTGTTCGTCGAGGTCAAGACGCGGACTCCCGGGAGCTACGGGCGACCGATGGACGCGGTGGATCGGGACAAGCAGCGCTTTCTGCGGCTTGCCGCAAATCGCTGGCTCATGGAAAACGGCGGCACGGAGCAGAGCGCACGTTTTGACGTAATCGAGGTTTTGCTGCCGGATGAGACGGTCAACCATATCAGAAACGCGTTTTGACGGTTGAAGCGAACCGGCGGCTGTGCTATACTGAAAAGAAATCAAAGGATCGGAGGATCGGATGTTGCATAGAGTTCATCGGATTTTGATCATACTGCTCGCGGCGCTGCTTCTTGCGGCGCTGTTCGGGTGCAGGCGATCCGATCCCTTGCCGGGCGATGACGCCGAGCTGATCGCGTTTGACTTTTCCGATGCGCGAACCGGCGTGCCTGCGGGCTGGTCGGTCAATTCCTACGAGGGCGCGTATGCCTCGCTCTTCGAGGACGGCGCGGTCGGCTTTACCACGAACGGCTACGACGACTGCAGGCTCGTGCATACGGTCGAGGTCGCGCCGGGCAAGGCGTACGTGTTCAGCGCGGAGATCCGCACGGAGGATGTGTTCGACGGCGAGGGCGCGACGCTCTCGATCGACAACTTTGCCGTGGACGGCAGCTTTATCTATTCCGACGGGCTGTTCGGCACGAACGACTGGACGCCGGTCGTGCTGGCGTTCCGCACCGCAAAGACACAGAGCGCAGTGACGCTTGCGCTGAGACTCGGCGGATACTCGAACGAATCGAGCGGCAGCGTATGGTTTCGAAACGTTCGTTTCGAACAGACCGAAAACGCGCCCGTGCCGTTTCAGAATCTGACGCCGTACGAGGCGACGGACGACGAGCACGAGGACCGCACGGAGGAGGATTACGAGGCGGTCTTTACGGTGATCTTCTGGGTCGGCGCGATCGCGGCGATCGTGCTGCTGTTCGGCGTGACGCAGCGGGCTAAGCGGCTTTCGAAAAATCCGGACGCGCTCCCGCATAAAACGCTCGCCTTCTGGATGCTCGTTCTGATCGGATTTGTGATCCGGTTTATCCTGTGCGCGAAGTTTAAGGGACACAGCACGGACATGCCCTGCTGGAGAAGCTGGGGCGCGTCGATGGCGGCGTACGGACCGGGCGGGTTCTATGAGAACGTCAGCTTCTGCGACTATCCGCCGCTGTACATGTTTATCCTCGGTCTTTTGTATCGGATCGCGTCGCTGTTCCCGGAGGGCGCGGTGCAGCTGTTTGTGTACATGCTGCCGGCGTTCTTCTGCGACGTGCTGTCGGGACTGCTCCTTTTGAAAAACGCGAGGCGCTTTGCGCTTTCCGATCGGCTCGCGCTGACGGTTTCGGGACTGATCGTTCTGAATCCCGCGGCGGTCTTTCTTTCCGGCGCGTGGGGACAGATCGATTCGATCCTCACGGTGATGCTGATCGGCACGTTCCTGATTCTGAACGCGAGCCGCGAGAAGCCGTATTACCGAATCTTCGCGGGACTTCTGTACGCGACGGCGATCCTGATGAAGTGGCAGGCGCTGATCTTCGGACCGGTGCTGGCGCTGATGTATGTGATGACCGGCGTCGATCAAATCGGCACAAAGAAATTCGGACAGCATGTGTGGTACTCGGTCGCGGCGGTGGCGGCAGCGTTTCTGGTGCTTCTTGCGTGTTCCGAGCTCTTCCGCGGGAACATGGATTTCCTTTGGATGGTCGATCGCTACAGCAGCGCGTCGAGCGGGTATAAATACGCGTCGGTCGAGGCGTATAACTATTTGACGCTGTTCGGCGGAAACTGGACTAAGGCGGAGAACCCGATGTTCGTTGGCGCGAACCCGTGGAAGATCCTCGTTTCGTGCAACGCGGCATTCTCGAAGGTCGCGCTGCTGATCGGGTTTTCGACGCTCGTTTCTCGCGCGTGGAAAGCGATGCGCGAACGCAGGGAGCAGGAGCCGAACCGCGCGCTTTATGAGCTTTTGACGGCGGCGATCGGAACCGGACTGCTTGCGCTGCTGGCGTTCGTCGCAAAGAACGCGACCCCGACCGGCGACGCGTGGCATGCGTTTTTGGAGGGGATCGGAGATTTCCCGCTGTACGGGCTCTGGATGCTCGGCGTTCTCATCTATGCCGCGCGCCGCGAGCGCGGAGCGCAGAGGATCCTCGATTGGATCCGAGCGGGCGGCACGGGCGTGACGGGGTATCTTTCGATGCTTGCCGCCGTGACCGTATTCCTGTGGACGTTCTTCCTCAGCGCGTTTTCGAGGCTGCTCGGAACGCCTCTCACATGGCAGGCGTTCGGCGTGATCTCCATCGTGTGCGCCGGACTTCTGACCCTGCTGCTGTTTATCGTCTATTGGCTGCGGCACAGAAAGGCGAACTATTCGCTGTACACGAACCGCGGGCTGATCTTCCTGCTTGCGGCGTGCTTCTGCGTATGGGTGTTCACGTTCGGGCATTATATGCACGAGCGCTATATCTTCCCGGCGCTCATGCTGCTGCTCTTTGCATATGCGTTTGACCGCGATCCGGGAAAGCTCGCGGCTGCGTCGATGCTGACCGTCACGACGTTCATGAACGAGATGATGGCGATGTTCGTCGTGTCCGACGGGGCGAAGGACCTGATCCGCGGCGGCGTCGTACACAATCAGATGATCGCGCTGATCTCGCTTCTCGAGGTCGGAGCGGCGCTGTATCTGACGGCGATCGCGTTCCGCGGCGCGCTCGCGTTCGATCCGAGCGATCCGACGGCGCAGATGGGGACGCGGGAAACGCCGCAAAAGCCGCCCAAAAGACCGAAGGGCAAACGGAGGTGAGCGGTATGGATTTTAAGACCTTCCGAAAGGAGCTCGGATTGGAAAACGGACGCCGCATGACGAAGCGGGATTATCTCCTGCTGTTGCTGCTGCTTGCGGTGTATTCGCTGTTCGCGTTTTTGAACCTCGGTTCGCTCGTCTCTCCGCAGACCGTATGGAACGCGGAGCCCGGCACCACGGTGATCGTCGATCTCGGGGACGAGACGGACGTGACCGAGATGCGCTTTTACGGCAGCATCGCCGAGGGCGATCTGGAGATTTACGACGAAAGCGCGTTTATCGACGGCTATTTCCGTCCCGGCGAGACGGAGCCGCTTGCCGTGTTCTCGCAGGACAACGGCGACATGTACAAGTGGAAGGAACTGTCGATCACCACGGTCACGCAGTATCTGATCCTGTACGTGGACAGCGGCAGCATCTCGATGAACGAGATCGCGATTCTCGATGGCAACACGCTGCTGCCCGCTTCGGTGTACGAGCCGAAGGACGGCGCGGAAAAGATGCTGGACGAGCAGAACAAGGTCGCTTTGGATCATACGTATCTGAACGATATGTATTTCGACGAGATCTACCACGCGCGCACCGCGTACGAGATCGCGCAGAACGACGATCTGTATCTCAGAGAGGGCGCGGACGTTGCGGCGGTCGAGGGGTACTCGATCTATGAGTGGACGCATCCGACCCTCGGCAAGCTTCTGATCGCGCTCGGGATCCGCATCTTCGGCATGACGCCGTTCGGCTGGCGCTTTATGGGTACGCTGTTCGGCGTGTTCATCCTTGCCGTGCTGTATGTGTTCGCGAAGCGGATCTTCAAGCGCACCGACTACGCGTTCATTACGGCGGCGCTGTTCGCCTGCGACGGCATGCACTTTGCGCAGACGCGCATCGCGACGATCGATACCTACGCGCTGTTCTTTACGCTTCTCATGTTCCTCTTCATGGGCGACTATATCGCGGAGGATTTTGAGCAGCGTCCGTATTGGAAAAAGCTCGTATCGCTCGGGCTTTGCGGGCTTTCGTTCGGGCTCGGCGTCTCGTCGAAGTGGACGTGCCTGTATTCGGGCGCGGGGCTCGCAGTGCTGTACTTCGGCGATCTCATCTATAACCTCGTGCGCATGATCCGTGCGCGCGTCAGGACCGAGAAGACGGCGCGCAAAAAGCTGCCGGTCAACGTCGTTGCATACGCGCCGGTGCTGTTCGTGTTCGCCGTGATCGCCATGCACATCGCGGGCAAGTGGTGCGATTGGAACACCTACGGGCAGACGACGGCAAACGGCTGGAAATGGGACGCAAACGCGATCGGCGTCGATACGATCGAAAAGGTGCTCTTAAAGCCGTGGTTTTACGGCACGCTTCTGATCCTTTCGGGCGCGGCGATCGCTTCGGCGGTTCTGTTCCGGCTCGCGTTCCGCAATCGCAGCGACGTCGATCTGTCGCTCAACAATCTTTTGATGACGCCGGTGTGGTGCTGTCTGTTCTTCATCGCGATCCCGCTCGCGCTGTATGTGTGCACGAACTACTGCTATTACATCACCGACCACTGCGTGACGCTGCAGTCGAAGCTCGAAAAGCTCTGGAAGGAGCAGGTCAGCATGTACCGCTACCACGCCGATCTCGACGCGACGCATATGTGCCAGTCGATGTGGTATCAGTGGCCGCTGATGCAGAAGTCCGTGTGGTTCTACTCGGGCTATCCCACCTATGTCGACGCGTACGGCAACGAGGTGCGGTTGCTCTCGAACATTTCGAGCACGGGCAATCCCGCGGTATGGTACGTGTCCGCGTTCGGCGCGGTGTTCGCCGCCGTCGAGTGGTTCAGAAACCCCGCGTGCAGAAAGGACCGCGCGTTCGCCGTCGTGGTTGTCGGCATCCTTGCGGGGCTGTTGCCGTGGGCGCTTGTCACGCGGTGCGTGTTCCTGTATCACTATTTCTCCACGATCCCGTTCATGATGCTTCTCACCGTCCTGCTCTTCTACTACGTCGAGCAAAAATATCCGAGGACGGCCCGGCTCAAATGGGCGTGGCTGATCGCATCCGCGATCGTGTTTCTGCTGATGCTGCCTGCGATCTCGGGCATTCCGACGACGTACGGCTATGCAAAATTCATTGAGAACGTGCTTGCGCCGTTCGGAAAGGTCTACTATGTCGGCGTCTGAGGGAAAAAAGAACTTCCTGCAGCTCATCAAATTCGCGCTGATCGGCGTGTCCAACACGCTCGTCGATTACGGCGTGACGTTTGCGCTGAACGCGCTGTTCGGTATCTTCTTCCTTGCGAGGATCATCGGTTACGTCTGCGGGATCTTGAACAGCTATTTCTGGAATACGCGCTGGACGTTCCGCGAGGAGCGCCGCCGCGACGCAAGAGAGATCGTTTCGTTTCTGATCGTGAACCTCGTCACGCTTGGGATCTCGCTGCTGCTGCAGGGGCTGTTCCGCGACGTGCTGCATCTCGGCGACTGGTGGCTGAACCTCGCGGGCGAGAGCTTCGTTACAAAGCTTCTGAACGCCGATCGGTTCTGTATGCTTTTAGCGTTCCCGTTCACGCTGCTCGTGAACTTCTTAGGCAACAAGCTGTTTGTGTTTAACCGGAGCAAAGAGGAACCGACGGAGAAAACGGAGGAGTAAACGATGCTTGCAAAGGTGGAAAGCTATGGGCTGATCGCGCTGTCCGGCTATCCGGTCACGGTCGAAACGGACATCGTGCCGGGGATCCCGAACTACGAAACGGTCGGGCTGCCCGACGCGGCGGTCAAGGAATCGCGCGAGCGCGTGCAGGCGGCGATCCGCCATTCGGGACTTCCGTTTCCGGCGGCGCGGATCACGGTCAACCTTGCGCCCGCCGACCTCAAAAAGGAGGGCTCGGTGTATGACCTGCCGATCGCGCTTTCGATCCTGATCGCAAGCGGCAGCTTAAAGCCGATCCCGTCCGGCGCGATCGTGTTGGGCGAGCTTGCTTTAGACGGCGCCGTCCGTCCGATCTCCGGCATTCTGCCGATGCTGATCGAAGCGTACCGCAAGGACTATTCCATCTTTTTCGTACCGAAGGACAATGCGGCGGAGGCGGCGTATATTCGCGGGGCGACGGTGTTCCCGGTCGAGAACCTCGCCGCGCTCGTGGCGCATCTGCGCAACGAGATCGCGATCACGCCCGTCGAGCCGAAGCCGTTTGCGGGCGGCACACATAAAAACGCCGTCGATTTTTCCGAGATCAAGGGGCAGAACGCCGCAAAGCGCGCGGCGGAGATCGCCGTTGCAGGCAACCACAACATTCTTCTGTGCGGCACGCCCGGCAGCGGCAAGACGATGCTTGCCCGCGCGATCCCGTCGATCCTGCCGGATATGACGTTCGAGGAAGCGCTTGAGACCACGAAGATCCATTCGATCACCGGCGCGATGAAGGGGACCGAGGGCCTGGTGACCGAACGCCCGTTCCGCGCGCCGCACCACGGCGCAAGCGTAGCCGCGCTGGTCGGCGGCGGGTCCAAGGCGGGTCCCGGCGAGATCAGCCTTGCGCATAACGGCGTGCTGTTTTTGGACGAGCTGCCGGAGTTTCGGCGCGATGTGCTCGAAGCGCTGCGCCAGCCGTTGGAGGACGGCGAGGTCACGGTCAGCCGCGCCGCGGCGACGGCGACGTACCCCGCAAACTTTCTGCTCGTCGCCGCCATGAACCCGTGTCCGTGCGGCAACCGCGGCTCGCGCACAAAGCCGTGTACCTGCTCGCCCATACAGATCAAGCGCTATGCGGGTCGCATCTCGGGTCCGCTCCTGGACCGCATCGATCTGCACATCGAGATGACCGAGGTGGGCTATCGCGAGATCACCGAGCGGAAGCCCGCGGAAAGCTCCGAGTCGGTCCGCGCCCGCGTGACGGCGGCGAGAGCGATCCAGCGCGAGCGGTTCAGTACAGACGGCATTCGCACGAACGCCGAGATGAACGGACCGCTGATCCGCCGTTACTGCAACCCCACCGGCGAATCCGAAAAGCTTTTGCACGACGCGTACAAGCGCCTGCAGCTTTCCGCCCGCGCCTATCAGCGCGTTTTGAAGGTCGCCCGCACGATCGCGGACCTCGAAAACTGCGAAACGATCCTGCCTGAGCACTACGCCGAAGCGATCCAGTACCGCAGCATGTCGATGCTGTCGGATCTTTAAACACAACCCTCCCGTCTCGACGTCGCAAGCGCCGTCGATCCACCCTCCCTTGCACAGGGAGGGCAAGAGTGTATTTCCCTTTTCTCGCTTCCCCTATGCAAGGGAAGGTGATTGAAGGGTTGTCTGCGAGCATCCCCCCTTTTCCGGGGGCAGGAGCGCCGTTCTGTCATCCTGAGGAGCGAAGCGGCGAGGGATCTCCCCGTAGGATTTTCCGACAAAAACGAACGGCAAACCGGCAAAATTTGACGCCGCACGGGCGATCCGTGCGGTTTTTGTTTCCGAATTGTCACAATTGCATATATAAATAGGATTGAAATCCGAAATCTTTCATGCTATGATATGTTCCGAAGTATTCTAACATCAAGGAGAGGCGGACCGATGGACGAAACGAAGCGGCTCTGGCTGTGGCTGAACTACGCGACGAGCACGAACCCGCGCCTGTTTTACGAGCTGCTTTCGCGGTTTGACGATCTTTCGGAAGCGCGCGAGGCGATCCTGCGGCGCGATTTTGAACGGTTCTCCGACGTCAGCGAGAACGTACGTAGCCGTCTCATCGCTGCGGCGGACGATCGGTTTATGGACCGCTACTGCGGCTGGCTCGAGCGCAGCGGCGTTTCGGTCGTCACCGCGGAAAGCGACGAGTACCCTGCGCTTCTTTCTGAGATCTACGATCCGCCGTCGATCCTGTTTGTGAAGGGCAGGCTTCCGAAGGAGATCCCGCTTCCGATCGCTATGGTCGGCGCGCGCAACTGCTCCGATTACGGACGCGACGTCGCGGCGCTTTTGGGCGAACAGCTTGCGGAGCGCGGCGCGACGGTGGTGACCGGGCTTGCGGCGGGGATCGATTCCGCGTCCGCAAAGGGCGCGTTGAATGCGGGCGGCTCGGACTGTCCCGTCATCGGGGTGCTCGGCTGCGGCATCGACGTTACCTATCCGCAGGACAACGGAAAGCTCTACGATGCGGTGATCGAGCGCGGCGCGATCGTCACCGAGTTCCTTCCGAAAACGCCGCCCATGCAGCAGAACTTCCCGATCCGCAACCGCATCATGTCGGGCATTTCGCGCGGCGTGGTGGTGATCGAAGCGGGCGAACGCAGCGGCACGTCGATCACGGCGGACTGCGCCCGCGAGCAGGGCAGGGAGGTCTTCGCGGTGCCGGGACGCATCACCGATCCGATGAGCGTAGGCACGAACCGCATGATCACGCGCGGCGAGGCAAAGCCGGTCACGTGCGCGGCGGACATCCTTTCCGAGTTTACCGACGACGCGGGCGACGACGTTTTGAACGGCGCGGCGAAGAAGGTGACGTTCACCTCGCTCGGCAGCGTCGGACAGGAGATCTACATGGCGCTCTTACAGGGCGAAAAGGATGCGGATGAGCTTTTGGAGTGGATCGACTGTCCTGCGCAGGAGCTCAACGCGACGCTGACGAAGATGCTGTTTTCCGAGGTCGTCAAGCAACTTCCGGGCCGTATTTACGCGCTCGATACCATCCATACGGTCGTAACGTTCGACCAATAATCGAAGGAGATTCATTATGGCAGAAGCAAAGAACACACTGGTGATCGTGGAGTCGCCCGCCAAGGCGAAAACGATCGGAAAGTTTTTGGGCAATACGTTCAAGGTCGTGGCGAGCAACGGTCACATCCGCGATCTTCCGAAATCGCAGCTCGGCGTCGACACCGAGCACGACTTTGCGCCGAAGTACATCACGCTCCGCGGACGCGGGGACGTGCTGGAGCGCATCAAGAAGGAAGCGAAGGACGCCGACCGCGTGCTTCTCGCAACCGACCCTGACCGCGAGGGCGAAGCGATCTCGTGGCATCTTGCGCAGATTTTGAAGCTGGACACCAAGAGTAAGTGCCGCATCGAGTTTCACGAGATCACCGCAAACGCGGTGAAGAACGCGATCAAAAAGCCGCGCACGATCAACATGGACCTCGTGGACGCGCAGCAGGCAAGACGCGTTTTGGACCGCATTGTGGGCTATAAGATCAGCCCGATCCTTTGGGTCAAGATCCGCAAGGGACTGTCCGCGGGACGCGTGCAGTCGGTTGCGGCGCGCATCGTGTGCGACCGCGAGGACGAGATCAACGCGTTCGTACCCGAGGAGTACTGGATCCTTTCGGCGAAGCTTCGCGCAAACGCAAAGAAGACGTTTGACGTGCGCTTCTACGGCATGGACGGCGCGAAGGTCGATCTCAAAACCGAGGAGCAGACCAACGCGGTGATCACGCGCGTGGGCGACGCCGACTTTACGGCGACCGAGGTCAGGACCGGCGAAAAGCATAAGCACGCCGCGCCACCGTTCACCACGTCGAGCATGCAGCAGGACGCGTCGAGAAAGCTGGGCTTTACCACCAAGCGCACCATGATGGTCGCGCAGCAGCTTTATGAGGGCGTCGAGATCGGCAAGAAGGGCGCGACGGGTCTGATCACCTACATCCGTACCGACTCGGTGCGCATCGCGGACGAGGCGCAGAGATCGGCGCGTTCGTACATCCTTTCGACCTTCGGCGAAGCGTACATGCCGAAGGTTCCGAACGTATACCGCGGACGCAGAAACGCGCAGGACGCGCACGAAGCGATCCGTCCGACCGATGTGAAGAACGATCCGAAGACCTTGAAGCCGTTCCTTTCGAGCGATCAGTATAAGCTGTATAAGCTCGTTTACGAGCGGTTCTTGGCAAGCCAGATGAGCGACGAGGTGCTTGAGCAGACCGCCGTGTCGTTCGACGCAAACGGCGTGCAGTTCCGCGCGACGGGCTCGCGCGTGCGGTTTGCAGGCTATTCGGCGGTATACACCGAGAGCCGGGACGCGGATGACGAGGACAACGTGCAGCTCCCGCCGATCGCGGAGGGCGACGTGTTCAAGCGCGAGACGTTCGATCCGCAGCAGAAGTTCACGCAGCCGCCGTCCCGCTACACCGAGGCGACGCTCGTAAAAACGCTTGAGGAGAAGGGCATCGGACGTCCGTCCACCTATTCGCCGACGATCTCCACGATCGTGGATCGCGGCTACATCATGCGCGAGAAAAAGGCGCTCGTGCCGACCGAGCTCGGATTCGCGGTCACGGGACTGATGAAATCGAGCTTCCCGGACATCGTGGACGTCGCGTTTACGGCGAACATGGAGGAGGAGCTTGACTCCGTGGAGGACGGCTCCGAGAAGTGGCAGGACGTCATCGGCGAGTTCTACGGACCGTTCATGGAGACGGTCGAGACCGCCGAAAAGAGCGCGGAAAAGATCAAGATCCCCGACGAGGTTTCCGACGTCCCGTGCGAGAAGTGCGGCGCGATGATGGTTTATAAGATGGGTCGCTTCGGCAAGTTCCTTGCCTGCCCGAACTTCCCAACCTGCCGCAATACAAAGTCGATCGTCGAAACCGTCGAGGGCGTTCCGTGCCCGAAGTGCGGCGCAGCGATCGTCAAGAAGCACGGCAAAAAGAAGGTCTTCTACGGCTGCGAGCGCTATCCGGACTGCGATTTCACGAGCTGGGATCTGCCGGTCAAAACGCCGTGCCCGAAGTGCGGCGGGCTGATGGTGCAGAAGCACGGACAGAACGGCACGTTCGTGCAGTGCGCGAACCCGGAGTGCAGGGAGATCCTGCGCCGTCCGAAAAAGAGCGATGAGTAAGCCGAACGTCACGGTCGTCGGCGCCGGTCTTGCCGGCGCGGAGGCGGCGTATCAGCTTTTGAAGCGCGGCTATGCGGTCACGCTGTACGAGATGAAGCCGCAAAAGCGGACGCCCGCGCACACGGGCGACGGCTTTGCGGAGCTCGTTTGTTCGAACTCGCTGCGCTCCGACCGCATCCAGAACGCCGTCGGGCTTCTGAAGGAAGAGATGCGCGTTCTCGATTCGCTCGTCATGCGGGCGGCGGACGCG
>CALGGM010000056.1 GCA_937915925.1 uncultured Clostridia bacterium
TTATTCTATACTTATATTCCATGCTAAGAGGCTGCCTCACTAATGAGACAGCCCCACTCTTTGCAATATGCTATTTCCGTTCTCAGTTGACCTTGCAGCTCAGCACGTTGGACCATGCGCCGTAGTAGGTCATACCGTTGAATTCATGGTACGAACGGACGGTGACATAGTAGGTCGTGCCCTTGGTCAGGTTCTTGATGACGGTCTCTGCGGTCTTCGCATCGGTGATCTTGACCGCGACGACGTTCTTGGTGAAGTTCGCGTCGGTCGCATACTTGATCTGATAGCCGGTGAAGTTCTTGGACGGCGTCCACTTCACGGTCATCTGCTTCGAACCCGCGGTGACGCTGTTCAGAACGCGGCTGGTGATGCGGACGGTGGTCTTCAGCGGACCGACCTCGCCGAGGTTGAAGTTGCCGGAATCCTCGTTGACGTTGCCGCCGATTTCGATACCCGCAACCGGATCCATGCGGCGTGTGAAGTACGCCTTGACGCCGTACTGATAGCGCGTGCCTGCGTAGGTCTGATGCGATGCGTCATGACCGTCGAGATAGCTGAGCTCGGTCGTGTTGTCCCAGCGCGCGAACGCGGTCCAACCGTCTGCGTTTGCAGCCCATGCACGGCGATAGATGACATAGCCTGCCGCATCCTCAACGGGCTCCCACTTGACCAGGATGCCGTTGTCCACGTTTTCAACGGTCGTACCCGTCGTTGCCGGCAGATAGATCTTGAAGAACAGCTGCGCGGTGCCGGTGTATGCGCCCTTGAAGTAGACGAACAGATAGCCGGTGCCGGGATAGGTGTTCTCTTTGTACTCGTAGGTGTAGTTCGCCGGATCGACGACGGTCTCTTCGTCCTCTTCATAAACGGTGAACGCCGGCTCATGGATGCCTGCCGCATGATCCCAGATCACGTACGGCGTGGCGCCCTTGTACTGGACCTCGCCCTCGTTGAACTTCACAACGCCGGTGAAGACCTCTGCGTCGGAAACAATGTAGGGCTTGAAGTCAGCCGCGATCGCATTTGCGACGGGCTTGGACGGATCGCCGGTCTCCGCGTTTGCGCCATCCGCAAGCTCGAATGCGATCTCGGTGCCCGCTTCCAGATCTTCCGCAACCTTAAAGTACAGGGTTACGACAAGCATGTCCTCGGTGACCGCGACGCCTTCCGTGCTGGCTGCGGTGAAGCGAACGGTACCTTCCGCCTTATCGTTGACCGCTGCGATGCTGAAAGCATCCGTCGTTTCGAAGGCCGCGAGCGTGACCTGATCCTTATTGAAGGTCACGTCAAAGGTCAGACCGTAAACCGCATCCTCGACCGTTGTGTTCAGCACGACGGGGACCTTCAAAAGGTTTTCGCCGTTCTTCAGCTCAAGATTGTCCGCGACGTTGCCGCCCGCGATCGAGAGCGTGAAGGCTTCGCCTTCCGCAGACGCCACGGAGACGAGTGCGAATACCATCACGAGAGAGAGGAGCAATGCCAACAGTTTCTTCATAGGTTCTTTCCTCCTACTAAATGATACGGGCTGTGCGGAATACCGATCAAAGCAGCTTCCCGCCGCAGTTCGCCGTTTATGTCGATGCCGGTCACAGTATTGTTCACAGTATCGTCATATTTTCTGATATATCATAACATACTCTTTGCGCTTTTGCAAGCGTTCCGTTAAAAAAATATATTACGCTGCCGATGCTTTTTTACGCCGTCAAAAAAGGAACGGGAGACGGCATGCGTCTCCCGGATCGATTCCCTGTTTTATTTGGTTTTTCCGGGGATAACGTTCGACCATTCGCCGAAATACGTCATGCCCTCGAATTCGTGGTACGAGCGGAGGCGTACGTAATAGGTCGTCTTCGCCTTCAGGTTCTTGATCTCGGTCTCGTAGGTGCCGGGACTCGCGATCTTGATCGCAGCGGCGTTCTTCGTGAAGCCCGCATCCGTCGCGTACTGGATCTGATAGCCGGTAAACACCTTCGAGCCGGTCCACTTCACGGTCAGCTTCTTGCTGCCCGACGTGATCGAATTCAGCTTGCGGGTGGTGATGCGCACCGTCGTTTTCAGCGGACCGACGTCGCCGAGGTTGAAGTTGTCCATCGGATCGTTCGGGTACGCCTTGACGCCGTACTGGTACCGCGTACCGGCATAGACGGTCGTGTCCGTCCAAGTCGTGTCGGTGGTGTTGTTCCAGCGTTCAAAGGCCGTCCAGCCCGTGCTGATCAGGTTCCACGCGCGGCGGTAGATGACGTATCCGTTCGCGCCGTCGACCTTGTCCCACGTGATCGTGATGCCGTTTTCCCTGTTCTCGACGTACGTGACCGTCGGCGCGGGCAGGTAGATCTTGAACCACGCGTTCGCGCTGCCCTTGTAGCCGCGGCGCAGCTTCGCCGTGACCGTCGCGGTGCCCGCCTGTGTGTTGTTGCGATAGCTCAGCGAATAATAGCTCGGATCGATCGTCTCCCCCGTGTCCTTATCGCGCACCGTCACGCGCGGCTTCTGCGCCGTTCCGTTGTAGGTCACGTACGGCGTGGAGCCCTTGTACTTCACGTCCGCGCTGTTAAACACGATCTCCGCGTTGAGGGCAACGCCCTCCTGCTCCGCCGTCACGGTGAACGGCAGAAGATTCGCGCCGACCGTCCGGCTTTCGTAATCGCCCCATCCGTTCTGATCGCTCATGCGGACGGATTCCGCCTCGGTCTCCTTTCCGAGCGTGAAGCCGATCTCTTCGCCGACCTGCAGATCGGGCGAGGGATAGAAGTACAGGGAGATGAGCGGCTTGTTCTCCTGCACGCGGCAGCCGTAGTCCGTGGCAAAAAAGAACGAAAGCGTACCGCTCTGCGCCGCGGTCTCCTTGACGATCAGCGATCTGCTGCCCATCGAAACGCCCTCCGCGTTCACCGCGTACAGATACGTTTCGCCGAGGTCCTGCGAGTTGAAGCCGTACTCGATCTGTTTCGGGTTAAAGCCGAGCGAGAACGTCAGCGCGGTCAAAAGCCGATCGTCCGTGACGCCGTCAAGGTAGACGTCGACCTGCAGATATGTAACGTCATCGACGTCGACGAGGTACTCGGCAGTTTGCCCGCCGCGCGTCGCGACCATGAAGTCCTCCCCGTCCGCCCCCGCCGCGGGCGTCAGCGCAAACAGCAGCATCAGCGCAAGGATCAGCGCAGCCGTCTTCTTCATAAGCGTTCCTCCGAATCCGTAGTCCAAAGTATTCGATCTGTCAATTGTATTTTTCAAATCGGTTCTATCGGTTTTCTGATTATATCATATATGGACTTTCTTTGCAAGCGGAAACGAAAGATTAAACGGAAGAGTTTTTTCCGAGGGAATGCCGGGCTTTCAGATCCTTCGTCGGCTTCGCGCCTCAGGATGACACATGTTTTTGTGCTTCCGACCCGCATAGGTCCTCACAAAAGAAAAGGAGTCGAAAAAAGCACCCTCCGAAGAAGGCGCTTCCGCGTGATGAAAAATGATTATCCCACAATGCCGATGACTGCGGCGACGACGCCGAACAGCATCAGTCCCGCCATGACCCAACAGATGATCCGGATCGTTCGCTGCTTCATCCGAGCGCTCCCTTATACGCATAGAGCGCATCCTCGAACCTGACGTCGCCGAGCCACTTCTCGAAGCGGTACTCGTTCTCGATGGAGGAGCGGATCTCCGGATAGAAGTCGAGTTTGATGACGCCGGTCTCGCCGTCCATGCACATATCGCTTGTCGCTCTGCGGAACAGGTACGCGGTCACGGTCACGGTGCCGTCCTCCGCTTCCACGGGCTCCTCCACGAACGTGCCGACGCTGCCGACCTCGAGTGCTTTCGCCGCCTCGAAGATCTCGTCCGAGCTGAACAGCTGCGCGTGATCGTTCTTGCCGATCGGGTACGGGCTCTGGATCTCGCCGCGGTAGGTGTCCTTGTTCTCGTCGGACGCCATCAGCTCGTCAAAGCTCATCTCGCCGGAATTGACCTTCTCGATGACCTCGTTGACCTCCTCGGTCGAGCCCTTCTCGATCTTGATGAAATCGATGTAGATGAAGTCCTCCGGCACATACAGCATCGGGCTGGAGTAGCCGATGCTGTACAGCATCAGCGAGTACCAGTAATCGCCTTCGGAATAGTTCGCGGTCTTGGTGCCGTCCTCGTTTTCGGTGTACATGGATTCCTCAACGGTCTCGCGATAGTAGTCCAGGAGCTCCTGCTCACTGAAGTCGTTGCCGTTCTCCTCGTAGTACGCCGTGATCGCCTCGCTGTAGTAGCTCGCTTCCGCGCTCTCGGTGAGGAACGCAAGGTAACCGCCCTCGGTCATGCCGATGCGCTCATAGTAGGCTGCGATCTGCTTGTCCAGCGCGGTCTTCGAATACGTGCCGCTGCTGATCAGACTGTCGCGATAATACTCCTTGACGCTGTCGATCTGCTGCTGCGCGGAGGTGCGCGCCGCTTCCTTCTGCTCGTCCGTCAGCGTGATGCCGAGCGCCTTCGCTTCCTTTGCGTAGATCTTCTGCACCAGGACCTGACGCGCCGCGTTTTCCTGCAGCGTCTTGACCTGCTCGTCGGTGAGCGTCGCCGTCGAATAGCTCTGCGCGAGCATGTCGTAGGTCAGGCGGTATTCGCTCATGGTGACCTTCACGCCGTCCGCGCTTGCGACCGTCGCGTTTCTCTGGAAGCAATTCATCCCTGCGCCGTCCTGCTGCGTCAGAATGATCAGAAAGACCAATGCCGCGATCACGAGCACGGTGATCGCGCAGATCATGAGGTTTCGGGTCAGCTTCTTATTTCTCTGTGTTTTGCTCATTTGTATCTCCTCGTATTTCCGAATGAAATCTTATGAATTTTACACTTTTCCCGCCGTGTTGTCAACCTTCTTACACATTTTCCGGCATTTTCTTCAGCCGCAGGTACGCCGCCATGCCGCCGGTGCGTCCCTTGTCGCGCCGATGCGAGTAAAGCCGTCCGTCCTCAAACGTGCAGACGCCCATCAGATGGATGTGCGAAGGCTCGACGCCGCTTTCCAGAAACTGCGCCGTCGCGACCTGCCAGAGATCGACCGTCGCCTTGCCCTTCGCGTTTTCGCCGAGCAGCTCGCACTGCGGGAACGCGGTCACGAACAGCTCCGCCACGTCGTCGCCGACCTCGAAGCACTTCGGGCAGATCGACGGTCCGACGCCGCAGACGATGTCCTTCGGATCGGAGCCGCAAGCTTTTGTCATCGTACGCACGACCTCCGTGCCGATGCGGTTCAGCGCGCCGCGCCAGCCCGCGTGGCAAAGCCCGATCGCGTGCTTTTTCGGATCGTAAAAATAGAACGCCATGCAGTCGGCATGTCCCGTGATCAAGGTGATCTCGGGATCGTCGGTCACAAGCCCGTCGCACGGCGGCAGCGCCGGTCGGTCGTAGCCGCGGCGGGCGTCGTGCCGGCTCACGCAAAGCACCGTCGTGCCGTGCTCGTACGCGTCCATGACCATGCTTTCGAGCGGGATGTCGGCGGCGGCGCAGAAGATGCGGTAGTTCTCCATCACGTTTTCGCGCTGCTCGGGACGCGTGAAACTCAGGTTCAGCGAGGCGAAATCGCCCTCGGAAACGCCGCCCGTGCGCGCCGAAAAGCCGTGATCGATCTCAGGGTATGCCGAAAACGCCGGGATCGTATAGATACCGACACCGTTTCGTTCGCGATATGCGTGCTCAGGTCGGATCGACCGATAGATTTGGGTAAACTCTTCTCGCGTCATTTCTCGTTCAAAAGCCGCTGCAGCTCCTGCAGGAAGGTCTGAGAATCCTTGAACTCGCGATACACCGACGCGAAGCGCACGTAGGCGACCTCGTCGACGTCGCGGAGCTTTTTCATGACCAGCTCGCCGATCGCCTCGGTGGAGACCTCGGAATCGAGCGAATTGTTGATCTCGCGGCAGATCTCGTCCACGAGACGGTTCTGCACGTCTGCGGGGATCGGGCGCTTCTCACACGCCTTGCGGATGCCGACCGCAACCTTCTCGCGCTCGAACGGCTCGCGGCGTCCGTCGCGCTTGACGACCATCACCGGGTTCTCCTCGATGCGCTCCCACGTCGTGAATCTGCGTCCGCAGCCGATGCATTCCCTGCGGCGGCGGATCGCGCTGCCGTCCTCATTCGGGCGGGAATCGATGACCTTGCTGTCTGTTCCTCCGCAATACCGGCATTTCATAGAGCTTGTCCTCCTTGTATTGATGCCATACTTAATATAATAGTATAGCATATCATGACCGGATTCGATCCCCCGTCGAAACCGAATTTACGGATTGTTCAAATTACGGCAGCTCCACAAGGATCACGTCCTCGCCGAGCTTTTTGATCTTATCGAACGGGATCGCCATGCCCTCGCGCGATTTCAACAGTCCCAAAAGCCGCGCCGCGCCCGGCACGACGATCGCCAGCACCTCGCCCGAGCACGGGTCGAACGCGAGATCGCAGACGTTCCCATAGCGCTCGCCCGTACAAACATTGATGACCTCCCTGCATTTCAGCTCCGAAAACAGCATACGCATCCCCCTTCTCTCCCCTCCGTAAATCTCCAACGACCGTTCCATCAGAACCTCCGTCCCGTTTGGACAGATTATGCCGCGGTTTCCCGCAATATGACGGGTGGATGATTCGGAACCGCCAAGCGGCAGGGAGATCCTTCGTCGGCTACGCCTCCTCAGGATGACACGCCGGGGGGTGCGAGACAGGACATACGTGCTTATCATGTTTTTTTGCGGGACGCCGGGGTCGGCGTCCCCTACAAGTCGTTGTCCGAATTCTTGGCTCCCCTGTGCAAGGGGAGCTGTCACCGCAGGTGACTGAAGGGTTGTTTGGCGGGCGGATGCGATCCGCCCCTACGAGAAGTATTCGAGCTCCCCTTGTCAGGGGAGCTGTCGGCGTAGCCGACTGAAGGGTAGTCTTTTGAACCGCACGAAGCCTGACGGGCGGATGATATCCGCCCCTACGAAGAAAAAGCCTCCCCGGCATGATACCGGAGAGGCGGGATGCCCTGATTCAATTTCAAAGCGTCAAGCAACCGTCTTTGCGCTTCTTCCGCCGCAGTCTCACGCCTTGGGCGCGGCTGCCTCGTCGGTCAGAAGACCGGCTTCCCTATGCTCCTTATAGCGGAAGAAATAGATCAGAACGACCGTGATCCACGCAAGCAGCGTCGTGCTGCGGTCCAGCACATAGAAGACGGAGATCGCGTTGTACTGCAGCTTGAGGGGCCAGAAGCAGCGGATCAGCAGCAGCGCCGTCACGATCACAACGACGATGATGTTCTTTTTGACCTTATGCAGTCTGCCTGCCATATAACCGATCAGGACCGCGGCAACGGCGCCGGAGAGCAGAACTTGCCACGGCAGCTCCCGATAATCGAGCAGCATCTGATGGATCGACGCAGCGGTGACGAGCGCGAGCACCAGCATCAGGTAGCGCACCAGATTGCCGTGCGGTTTTTTATAGCCCCATACGCAGTAGTACAGCGCGAACAGGTAAAAGATGCTTTCCTCGACGAACACGAAAACCGTCATTCCGTTGTTCCGTCTCCAGAAAAAGCTGATCAGGCTGACGGCAAATCCGATCAGCGCAACCAGCAGGATGATAACCGCATCAAGCTTTCTGTCTTTTTGCTTCTCCATAGCGTTGCTCCCCTTTCCGTATTCCTTGATAATATATCATCAATTCCGCGCCGCGTCAATGCGTTTGCGCGCGGGCGGCGGCGTTTTTCGACCGCGTTCCGCACACTTTTCGTGCAAAAATAATACCATAGCAGTAAAGAACCAAGGAGGAAAGACGATGCAACAATCCTATGCAAACGGCGGAACCTGCAGCTTCACAAACCGCGTTCCCGCCGTCGATCCCACCACGGTCGACAACGTCGTCCCCGCGGGTACCGTGCAGGCGGGCAATGCCTGCGGTATGCCGGGCGAAGCAGGCTGTGCGCTTGCGACCGTTTATTTCCCTTCTCAGGATTACCGCGCGGGCTTCTGTCCATGCGAGGCGCTGTCACGCGGGACCCTTTTCCCGGAGCTCGTCTCCGATTATCCGACCTGCCCAAATCGCGAGGTGTAATATGACGGACTATACGGAACAAACCCTGTTGAACAAAATCGGCGAGGTGCGCTTTGCCTGCGTCGAACTGCAGCTGTACCTTGACACGCACCCGGAGGACCTCGAGGCGCGAAACGATTTCAACAGCTACGCAAACATGCTGGACCGTCTCACGGCGGAATACAACGATACGTTCGGACCGCTCCAGAACTTCGGCAACTGTCCGCACGACGCCGGAAGCTGGGTCTACCAGAAATGGCCGTGGCAGAATTAAGGAGGCAAACTTATGTGGATCTATGAAAAACGACTGGAATACCCCGTTCACATCACCAAGCCCGACCCGAAAATGGCGAAGCTGCTGATGGCGCAGTACGGCGGTCCCGACTCCGATGTGTGCGCAAACAAAGGGATAAGCGCGTTTATTCCGGTGCTTCACATTCCGGCGTTTCTCTGTTATAATAGCTGCATGAATCAGCAGAGAGGGCTTTTTTGACATGCAGAAGAAATGGTATCGGCTGGATACGGCGGCTCTGATCTTCCCCGCCATCGCGCGAAGGGATTGGAGCAACGCGTTTCGCGTTTCCGCCACGCTGACCGATCCGATCGATCCGGACGTGCTGCAGCAGGCGGCGGACGACATGCGCGCGCGCTTTCCGTCCTTTTTCGTCACGCTGAAAAAGGGGTTCTTCTGGTATTACCTCGAGGAGAGCGACCACCCCGTCACGGTGCAGAGCGACTATGCCTATCCGCTCACCTTCATGAGCAGCCGCGAGCTTCGCAAAAACTGCATGCGCATCCTCTACTATAAGAACCGCATCGCTGTGGAATGCTACCACGCGCTGTCGGACGGACGCGGCGGCAGCGTGTTTCTCTGTAACCTCGTCGCGCGCTATCTGGAGCTGAAATACGGCGTCTCCGTTCCGAAGGACGGATTGATCCGCTCGCTTTCCGAGCCGCCTGCCGAGGACGAGCTTGAGGACAGCTTTTTAAAGAACGCCGCCGAGATCGCTTCCGTCCGCGAAAAGGAGCGGTCCTACCGGCTGTTCGGCACGCGCGAGCCCACCGGCTTCAAAACGCTGACCACCGGCGTCGTCGACACGAAGACGCTTTTAGACGCCGCGCACCGCTATCGCGTGACGGTCACCGCCTTCCTTTCGGCGGTCATGGCGGAATCGATCATGGGCATGCAGAACGACCGGCTTCCGCGAAAGCGGCAGCGCACCGTCAAGGTCACGGTGCCGGTCGATCTTAGGCGGCTGTTCAACAGCCGGACGCTTCGCAACTTCTCCCTCGTGCTGAACGTCGGCGCGGACCCGCGAAACGGCGATTACACGTTTGAGGAGCTTTGCGGCACGATCTACCATCAGATCTGCGCCTTCGCCACGCCGCGCTACATGGCTGGCATGATCGCCGCCAACGTACAGCCGCAGCAGATCACGGTCCTGCGACTTGCGCCGGTGTTTCTGAAGAACATCGTCATGGACGGCGTGTACCGCAGAAGCGGAGAGGGCGGCGGCAGCGTGAACATCTCAAACCTCGCCATGCTTCCCGTACCGGAGAATATGGCAGTGTACATGGAACGCATGGAGTTCATCATCGGACCGCAGCGCAGCTATCCCAACAACTGTTCCGTCCTGAGCTTCGGCGGCAGGACCTATATCAACATGATCCGAAACATCCGCGAATCCGAGCTGGAGCGGCGCTTCTTCTCCCGTCTCATTGAGCTCGGCGTCCCCGTGGAGATCGAATGCAACAGGAGGAGTTAAGATGTACTGTGTAAAATGCGGCGTCAAGCTGCAGGACGGCGTCGAACGCTGTCCGCTGTGCGAAACGCCGGTATGGAATCCCGAGCTGTCCAAGGGCGAGTTCAACTATCCGGAGCACTATCCGCGCGCGCAGAAGGAATCCCGCCGTCCGTTCGCGATCGCCATGACCGTGATCTGCGTGATGGCGCTCGTGGTGATCCTGACCGTATGCTTCAAGCTCTACAGCGCGCTTCGCTGGGGCGGCTACGCGATCGGCGGGCTGGCGCTGTTTTATATCATCTTCGTTCTGCCCTGCTGGTTCCGCCGTCCCCCCGTCGAGGTCTTCGTGCCGGTCGGTCACGCGGCGGCGTGCCTGCTCTCGCTGTATATCTGTCTCAAGACCGGCGGGCATTGGTTTTTGAGCCTTGCCTTCCCCGTGTCCATGATCGGCGCCCTGCTGTTCACCGCCGTCGCCTGCCTGCTGAAATACGTGCGGCACGGCAAGCTCTTTATCTTCGGCGGGTTCCTTTTGGCGCTCGGCGGGTTCACGATGCTGATCGAGTTCTTCGTGCATCTGACCTTCGGCGTTCCGATGTTCCAATGGAGCCTGTATTCGATGATCGGCTTCGCCGTCGCAGGCGGGTTCCTGCTGCTCGCGGGCATGATTCCGGCGCTGCGCAGATCGCTCGAAAAACACTTTTTCTTCTGATACGCCGATGGCAAAACGACCCTTTACAACCGAAAAGCGAAAAATCCCCGCAGGCGATCACAGCATCCGGCTTTTGATCCTGCGCGCAAGTACGCCGACGGAACAAAAAATGCCGGGGATCTTATGGATCCACGGCGGCGGCTATCAGTCCGGCTCTCATCGGTCCGTGTACGTGACGCGCGCGCTGCCGCTTGCGGTCAAGTACGGCGCGGTGCTCGTCGTGCCCGATTACCGGCTTTCCAAAAAGCACCCCTACCCCGCCGCCCTGCACGACTGCTACACCGCGCTCCGCTACCTCAAGGCGCACGCGGACGAGCTCGGCGTGCGTTCGGATCAGATCATGGTCGGCGGCGAAAGCGCGGGCGGAGGCATGACCGCGGCGCTGTGCATGCTTGCGCACGATCGCGGCGACGTCAATATCGCATTTCAGATGCCGCTGTACCCGATGCTGGACGACCGCGACACCGAATCGTCGAGGGACAACCATGCGCCGAACTGGAACACGAAGCGCAATCATAAGGCGTGGAAGCGCTACCTTCGCGGGATGTACGGCACGGATCTGGTCCCCGATTACGCCGCGCCCGCAAGACGCAAGGATCTGCGCGGAATGCCGCCGTGCTATACGTTCGTCGGCGATATCGAACCGTTTTATCGGGAGACCGTCGATTACGTGCAGCGGCTCAAGGACGCGGGCGTCGAAGCGTCGTGCGACGTGTACCCGAACTGGTTCCACGCGTACGACCTGTTCTTTCCGACCAAGAAGATCGTGCGCGAAGCGATCGAACGGTTCGAAGCGCACTACCTGTATGCCGCGGCGCACTGCTTCGCCCCGCAGGACGAGAAATGAATCTCCGTATTCATGCGCGGATGCGCAATTCACGGCGCAGCCAATTCATGTCCGCAGGACAATACATGCGCGGATGCGCAATTCATCCATTCGCGAAAAGCTTGCGCTTTTCTGCGTACCACCTCATCCGTCGCCTATCGGCGCCACCTTCTCCTCGGAGGAGAAGGCTTTTGGTTTCGCGCGTACAGAGGCTTCTCCTTGAGGAGAAGCTCCGCGAAGCGGTGATGAGGTGTCATTTGAACCGCGCGAAACGTGACGGGCGGATAATATCCGCCCCTACGATCCGTTTACGAAAGTTCGGACTCCCTGCCCTGTAGGGACGACCGTCGGTCGTCCGTTTTTGTGTTTCGGGGAGATTCTTCGTCGCTTCGCTCCTCAGAATGACAGAATAGGACAAGGGGGTCAAGCCCCATGTGTCATCCTGAGAAGGCGCAGCCGCCGAAGGATCTCCTTTTCCAAATAGCACCATACCCCCTATGTGTAGCAAGCGTAGACATCGTAGACAACGTAGACAAATATACCGTCATTTTAATCTCTTAGATCTACCTAATAGGAATATCATCATAAAATACTATAATTCATAGATCTGTATCTTTGTGTCTACGATGTCTACGTTGTCTACGATGTCTACGTTGTCTACGCGTTACACGGTTTTGTCCTCTTTGTCGAGCAAAAAACGCGTGTCACGGGCATGTCAAGAGAACCACCCCTCCGACATGCCTATGCCCGCGGATAAAACCGTTCGCCTTTTGCATAAACATTACCGGAGGTGAACGGTATGGAGGTTTATCCGGTCGATCGGTTCGACGGGGCATGGCTTTCGGAACGGCTGTGCGAAGCCATGCTCGAAGCGCTTTATAAGCAGGGCGTACTCAAAGAAGCGGAGCGGCAGACGCTTTGCGCCATCCTGTGCCGAGCGGCGGAAAGATCGTCGAAAGGAAGCCGTGATGAAGCTCACCGTTGACGGAATCCGCGCCGCGCTGCTTTACGGCAAGCGAATCTTTGACCTTCCCCTGCGCGTGACGTTTTACGGACGCGTCAGCACGGACGAGGACCGGCAGCTCGATTCGCTTTCGCACCAGTCGGCGTACTTTGAAAGCAAGATCAAAGGCTGCCCGAACTGGACGTATGTTCCGGGCTATCTCGACGAAGGGATCACCGGAACCCGTACGGATAAGCGATCGCAGTTTTTGAACATGGTGTGCGACGCCGAGGCGGGGCGGTTCGATCTGATCCTCACCAAGGAGGTCTCCCGCTTTGCGCGCGACATCGTGGACTGCGTGCAGACGGTTCGTGCGCTTTTAAAGTACGAGGTCGGCGTTCTGTTCGAAGACATCAATCTCAACACGATGGAGGCGGACGCCGAGTTCCGGTTATCCATCATGGCGATCGTCGCGCAGGAGGAAAGCCGCAAGACCTCGGAGCGCGTCAGGTTCGGCTATCGGCAGACGATGAAGCAGGGCAAGCGCCACGGGTCCGCGCCGCCGATCGGCTACCGCTTTCGCGAGGACAACAACGGCTATTCCGTCGACGAAGGCAAATGCGGCGCGGTCGAATACGTTTTCTCCGAGTACGCAAAGGGTGAAAAAGGGCTTAGAACGCTTTCGCGCGAGCTTTCGGAACGCGGCTTTTACAACGCCGTGGGCAAGCCCTACCCCTGCTCCACGCTGGAGCGCATGATCCGAAACCCCGTCTATCGCGGATATATCGTCAACGGAAAGAGCCATAAGCCCTCCTATCGCGAGGACCGCAAGGTTCGGAATCCGCGCGCCGAATGGCTGCTGCATTACGATCCCGAACGCGTTCCGCCGCTCGTTTCCGACGCCGTATGGGAGGCGGCGAACAGCGTCCTCGACGCGCGCGGCAGCCGCATGGACGGGATCGACTGCTCGTCCTTGGACGCCTTCGGAAACGGACGGTACGCCTACTCCGCACGCATCCTCTGCGCCGAACACAACTGCGGGTATCACCGCGGCGTGTCGCGATGGACGGTCGGCGGCGAAGCGCGTCGGCGCGAGCTTTGGCGCTGTTCGATGTACAAGCAATACGGGCGCAAGGGCTGTGACGCGCCGGTGCTGCATAAGGACGAGCTGGACGGAATCATGCGCGCGCTGTTCTCTCCGCTGATCCCGCTTTTGAAGGCGCTCCTTGATCCGCTGTCCGAAGCGCTGTCCGCGACACGCCGCGGGCAGGACCGTTCCCGACTGTCCGAGCGGGAGCTTTGCGCATTGGCGCAAAGGAAGCAAAAGCTTTTGGACGGGTGGCTCAGAGGCGTCCTCTCCGATGCGGACTACCGAACGGCAACCGAGCAGATCGAAGCGCAGCTTACGGAGCGCACGCGGCAGACGTCGGAGCCCGCCGATGCGCCCGACGCCTCGGCGATCCTGCGACGGGCGTCCGAGAACGCCGAGCTCGCTTCGTCCGAGATCTTAGACGCGCTCGTGCGCCGCCTGATCGAAAGGATCGTGATCCGGCGCACGCCCTCCGCCTGTCAAATGGAGATCACCCTCTACGCCTCCGAACGCCCGATCGTCCTCGACTTATCCCTTTGCTTGCGCCGACAGAGCTCGGCGCGGGCCTGCGCTACCTCACCCAGCGCTACTCCATGCCCGACGACCGCATCCGCGCAACCCTCACCGACATCGGCACCGAGGAGATCGCGCACTGGGAGATGATCGCGACGATGATCACGCAGTGTATGCAGGGGGCGAGCCTCGAGGAGCTGACCGCCGCAGGCTTAGACGGCTACTACGTCATGCACTCGTACGGCGTCTTCCCCGCCGACCCGAACGGCGTACCGTTCACGTCCTCGTACATCGCCTGCACCGGCGATCCGATCGCGGATCTTTCCGAAGACATGGCAGCCGAGCAGAAGGCGCGAGCGACGTATGAGCACCTGATGAATATGACGAACAACAGCCAGATCATCGAGCCGCTGTACTTCTTGCGCGAGCGCGAGATCGTACATTATCAGCGCTTCGGCGAGTGCCTCGAGATCATGCAGGCGATCAAAACCGGACGCAGCGCACCCTCCTGCCGCTGCGCAAGACGGCGCTATTAAGAAACAACAAAAAAGGCGCTGTCTCAAAACAGTTTAACGAGCTGAGATGAGGCAGCGCTTTGTTTGT
>CALGGM010000057.1 GCA_937915925.1 uncultured Clostridia bacterium
TGAGCTTCATGCCCGCCGCGATGCCCGCGAGGTAACGGCCTTCATAGATCGCCGCAAACGCGTTGTGGTAGTTCGGGAGGTTCTCGGTGTGCGCCTTCGTGCCGGTTGCGTGGCAGAACTGGACGTCCGGGAATTCCTTCGCCGCCATGATCATGTAGTCCTCATGACCGAAGCTGTCCGCGAAGATGATCTTGCAGCCGGAAGCCGCCATGTCAGCCGCGGTCTCGTAGCATTCCTGTCCTTCGGGGATGTTGGTCTTGATGATGTAGTTGCTCTCGGGGATGCCGAGCGTTGCGCATGCGCCCTTCGCCGCATTGATGAAGTTCAGGTCGTAAGTGGAGTTCTCGTCATGCAGACAAATGAAGCCGACTTTGAAATCCTCCGGAATAACAGAAGCTTCCGTGTTGCCGGCGTTCCCCTCTTCTGCCGGTTTCTGTTCGGTTTTGCCGCAGGCAAAGAGCACAGATACCATCAGCAGACTCAAAATGATTGCCAAAAGTTTCTTCATGTTTCCCTCCATAATCTTTTTCGGATTTTGCTGTATCGCAACACATTGCTGTGTACCAGCCCGTCAGGGGATTCATAAATACTACGTTTCTATTGTAACCCATTCAATGCATAAAGTCAATAGAAAACGTATAAAGCGCGAAATATTCGAAAAAATTCTTTGCATAAACGGGCTGAAACGTATTTCTTTCTCCCGTCGGATGCCGAAAAAGTTTCGGCAAAAGAACGCGGCGAAGAACTTTTTTCGGTTCTTCGCCGCCGTAAAACTCAGCTTTTTCTGAGACCGTCGATTTCTTCCTTTGTAAGATAGCGCCACTGCCCGGGCTTCAATTCGCCGAGCTGCAGGTTTCCGTACGCCTCGCGCTTCAATCTGAGCGTGAGGTGACCGATCGCTTCGAGCATGCGGCGGATCTGCCGGTTGCGTCCTTCGTGGATCGTGATCGAAAACGCCGTGCCGCCGGTGGTCGAGCGCCGGATGTTCGCGACCTTCGCAGGCGCAGTGATCCCGTCGTCGAGCATGACGCCGTTGGTCAGCGTCGCGATCTCGGACGCGGACAGCGTCCCGTCGCACACGACGCGGTACGTCTTGTTGACGCCGAAGCGCGGGTGCATCAGGTGATTCGCAAGCTCGCCGTCGTTGGTCAGAAGCAGCAGCCCCTCGGAATTCAGGTCGAGCCGCCCGACGTTGTACAGACGGTACGGAAGCTCCTTCACGTACTCCTGCACGGTGCGTCTGCCCGCCTCGTCGCTCGACGTCGAGACCACGCCGCGCGGCTTATAGAGCATCAGCACGACGCGCTCCTCCTGCGGCTTCAGCCGCTTCCCGTCGAGCCGCACGTCGTCCCTGTCCTCCACGGACATGCCGAGCACAGCCGGTATCCCGTTGACCGTGACCCGCCCGTCCGTAATGATCTGTTCGCAAGCGCGGCGCGAAGCCACGCCGCAATCCGCCATGAATTTTTGTAACCGCATACGCCCCTGCCCCGCGGTCTCAACCGATCAGATCGAGGACCGCCTTTCTGAAAAGCATCCGGAAATCGACCGTGCCGACCGTCTCCAAAGCGACGATCGGAACCGTCATGACCGCCTCCCCGTTTCGAAGCAGCGTCAGCGTGCCGAGCGTCTGTCCCGCCGAAACGGGCGCTATCACCCGCCCGAACGACGTTTCCACGGTGAAGGTCTCGTCTTTGTCGATCTCCGTCGGGTACAGTATATCAGAACGCGGCGCCGCAGACAATGTTTTTTTCTCACCGTTTTCCACCGGAACCGAAAAAACCGTCTCCGCCGACAGGAATCGCTTTGCGCGATAGTTCGAAAATCCCCAATCCAGCAGGGCTTTCGCCGTGTCCCACATCGTCGGGCAGTTCAGAATCGCGCCGACGAGCTTCATCCTGCCGCGCTCCGCCGCAAACACGAGACACTTCCCCGCCGCTTTCGTATACCCGGTCTTCACGCCGATACCGCCCTCGTATTCCCACAAAAGGCGGTTCTTGTTCTTGAGCGTGTGTTTGACGTCCCCGTCCGTGACGCGATACTGCGTGCCGACGGTCTCCGTAAAGATCGGGTTTTCCAGCGCCTTCGCGCCGAGCAGCGCAAGGTCCCTTGCCGTCGTGTAATGGTCGGGATCGTGCAGTCCGTTCGGCGTGACAAAGTGCGTATCAGAGAGCCCGAGCAATGCGGCTTTTTCGTTCATACGGTCCGCAAACGCCTCTGTGCTTCCCGCAAGCGTGATCGCGATCGCGACGGCGGCGTCGTTGCCGCTGGTCAGCATCAGCCCGTACACAAGGTCGCTGAGCGGAAGCTTCTCTCCCGCTTTCAGATACATCGACGAGCCCTCCGTTCCCGCCGCTTCCTCCGGCACGGTCACGGTTTCCGTCAGCCGTCCGGATTCGATCGCGATGAGCGCCGTCATGATCTTGGTCGTGCTTGCCATCGGCAGGCGCGCCGTTTCGTTCTTCGCGTACAGCACGCGCCCGGAGTTTGCCTCGATCAGATACGCCGCCTCCGCGCCGACGTTCGAAGGCGCGTTCGGCTCCGCAAGCGCGGCGGAAGGCAGCAGCAGGATCGCGCAGAGCAGGGTCGCAAGGATGCGCCTCACGGCTCGTCCTCTTCCTGCGGTTCACAGCGCTGCTCGCGCACGCTGACGATGGCGTCGCGGATCTCGGTCATGGCGTTCGGGATCATCTGCACGAGCCGGTCGAGCGTGTTGTCGCAGTCGGCATGCATGAGCGTGACCTCGCTGCCCTTCATGTGCAGAAACGCCTTCGGCTGAATGGACACGCCCACGACGCTCGCGCCCAAAAACGGGTAGCCGTTCGCGTCAAAGTCCGGCTGTCCCTTTCTCGGCAGCGCCTGCGTCGGAAAGTCTCCGCCGCCCGCGAAAAAGCCAAGGCAGACCTTGGACACGGGGATCACGACCGCGCCGCCCTCGCCGTAGATCGGGTTGCCCACGATCGTGTTGACGTCGACGATGTTTTTAAGCTCGCGCATCGTCGTTTGCAGAATGGTTTCAACAGGATGCATATGTTGTCCTCTTTTCTTTGGATTCTCCGATATTGTTTGCCGCTTTGCGCCTCGCTATACGCCGATCGCGTAAAATTCCGAACAGCAGCTCCGCGGGAGAAACGATCGCTATGAGCCCGATCGAAAGCCGCAGCATCGGATATTTTGACAGAACAGCCTTCGCCGAGCCGCCCTCCGCGATGCGCGGGATCAGCATCGACAGCGCGACCGCAAGCGAGCCGGAGGTCAGTACCGCCTGCGCCGGTTCTCCGTCGATCCCGACCGTCACGCGCGCGTCCAGCCGCAGGATTCGAACGCCGAAAATCGGTCGCTTCCCCCGCTTCTTCCTTCGTTTTTTCAACAGGAACAGATTCTTTTTTCGATACTGCAGGGTAAAGTACGGCGCGGAAAAGAACCGGATCCGAAGCCGGATCGGGATCGGCATGAGCCCCAAAAGAAACAACTTCCCGTGAACGACCGCGCCGCGCAGCCCCGCCCGTGCCCGCGCTTCAACGATCAGCGGCATGGACGCAAGCAGCAAGAGAAACACCAGAATAAACAAAACGATCAGTACAGCCATACGTTCAGCGTTCCCCGATCGCATCCTTTGCATGCAAAAAATCCTCCCGTAGGAGGATACAAAGCAAGATTTTGCGGGACGCCGGGGTCGGCGTCCCCTACTATTATGTAACATCTATTACTTTACATA
>CALGGM010000058.1 GCA_937915925.1 uncultured Clostridia bacterium
CAGAGGATCGCCTTGCCGGTGAAGCGGTTGCAGTGCAGCGCGTCCATCATGGAGACGTGCGTGGAAAGATACCCGCTCCAGCACATGCAGATTGCCGTGAACACCGCGATGTCGTTGAGGATCGCCGTGGGCGCGATGCCCTCGATCAGGCTGTCGCTGACGATCTCGCGGATCATCGGCAAAGCCGCGCCCCGCGCTGCCCAGTGCCGTGACCGGCACGCCGAGCGATTCGTTGCTTGCAAAGCCGAACAGCGGCTTTAAGAGGAAATTGATCTTCTCCGCAAGCCACGGCAGAGCGCCGATGCCCTCGTACGCGCCGCCGGAATAGCCACCCTCGGGCGCGCCTTTGGTGAGCATCATGACGATCGAGCAGATGATGAGAACCCCCGGGATGATCGCTAGACCGAGGTCGACGCCCTTCTTGCCGCCGTCCATCAGCGCGTTCAGCACGTGCAGGAAGCCTCTCGGCTTTTCGTCGCGTCCGTCGTTCCGTTCGACCTCCGGCTCGAATACGGCGGGCTCGTCCTTGTCGAACGCCCGCTTCATGAACACGAGCATCAGCCGCGTCGATACGATCGCGCCGACCACCGTGCCCAAGTTCCCGCACAGCGCTGCCCAGACGACGCCGCTGCCGAGCTGTTTTGAGAACGCAAGCATGAAGCTTGTGACGATCAGCCCCATGCCGAATGACGTGCCGAGGTTCGTCAGCGCCGGAACCTGATACGCCTTGAAGAAGCGGCGGAACTTGTTGTCGCTCGCAAGCGTCAGGATCGCCGGGTTGTCGGAAAGATACGTTGTCACGATGCCGAGCGCGGACGCGCCGGGCATGCCGAACAGCGGCTTCATCAACGGCGACAGGATCTTATTGATCAGCTCGACCACGCCGAACTCGCTCATGAGCTCGGACAGCGCGCCCGCGATCACCGCGAGCGCCATGATGTAGAACACCGTGTTGAGCAGCAGATCGAACGCCGTGTTCATCAGCGTATTGATCGTGTTCGCAAGTCCCATCGGGATCGCGAAGATCGCAAAGAACGCGATGATTCCAAACAGACAGGCGACCGCAAGAGATGTGCGCTTGCGCTTTGCGCGAGCCGGGTCCTGCTCCGCCGTGCTGTCACCCACAACTTTCTTCATGTGTAACGCCCCTCATTTCATCCGCCCTGCGGCGGACGCCGATCACATGTTGTAGTACTTGTCAAACTCCGCAGGATGCGGGATCTTGGAAAGTTCAAGGCACTCGGCGCGCTTTCTCTTGATGAAGTTTTTCAAAAGCGTCTCCGGGAACACGCCGCCCGCGGTGAGGTAATCGTGATCCGCCTCGAGCGCGTCCAGCGCCTGATCGAGGGACGTCGGCAGTTGATGCAGCTTTGCCTTCTCCTCCTCGGGCAGCTCGAACAGGTTCATGTCGTACGGACCCCAGCCGTTCTCGTGCGGATCGATCTGATGCTTGATGCCGTCGAGACCCGCCATCAGGATCGCCGCGTAGCAGAAGTACGGGTTGCAGGTCGCGTCCGGGTT
>CALGGM010000059.1 GCA_937915925.1 uncultured Clostridia bacterium
GCCATCTCTCCCTTATCAACAGCCTGCTCAGCGTGTCAAAAGGTTTTTTGACACGTTGGCGGGGCGTCCGGAGGACGCCCCCTACGAGACGATGAAATCATTCTTGGTCCCCCTTGTGTAAAGGGGCTGTCGACGAAGGAGGCTGGGGAATTGTTGTATTCGACTACCCGCCCACCGCTTACGCGCCCCCTAACAAGGGAGAGTAGAAACTTAGCCGATTCGAGCTCCCCTTGTCAGGGGAGCTGGCGGCGTAGCCGACTGAGGGGTAGTCATTTGAATCGCATGTCATTTAACGGGGCGTTTGTGTCACGGCGCCGGTGCCCCATGTCTCCGCGTCGCCGAAAATCGGAGCCGTTCGGAAATGCAAAGGATGTCCGAACGGCTCCCCGTGTCGTCTCGTTTGTGACAGCAACGCTGTCAATTCATTCCTTCAACGCTCCGGCTCGATCCGGTACGGGATCAGCGCGCCGGTCTGCGACGCGGCGATCAGCAGCAGCGACACCATCTCGTTCCGCCATCGGTACAGCGTGGAGGACGTCGTATGAAACTCGAAGGCAAGCGCCAAGAAGGCTCGCTCGCCGCGCCGCGGCTTGCCGCTGTCGATCCCGTAGATGCATCGAAAGAACCGCTCCTTCTCCGGATCCGTCCGTTTGAGATGCTCCAGTACATAGTTTACCGCAAGGACCCACTTGCCGCTCTGCCGGTATCGCTCCGTCTCGCCGCCCTTCGCGTCCTCGACGCCGCGCATGAACGCCATGTGGTTCCTGTAATGCCTCGCCTCCTTTTCCGCAATCCGCTTCCAATCTTTCTCCTGCATGCTCAATCTCCTTTCCTGCGGATTATACGAACATTTGTTCGCATAGGAACAGTATAACAGAAAATCGGAAAAAGAAAAGTCCTTTTATGGGACAGCAAGAAATTTTTTTCGGGTTTGCATTACGGTTGAATGCGTGGTATATTGAACACAGAACCGATACGGGAGGAACGCACATGAAAAAACGTCTTGCGCTGCTGATTGTCTTGCTTACGGTGTTGCTCATTCCGCACACCGCAAGCGCAAACTCCCCCGGGCGCGATCCGTGGGCGGTCACCGTGTATGTGGAGAACGCGACGGACGGCGGCAAGGTCACGGCGTTCTTTGCGGGCGACGACGGCGCGTTCCGCGAGGGCGAGCATTCGCCGCTCAAAGGAGAAGACAGGGAATGCTCGTTCCGGTTTTTGGACGGCGATACGCAGTTTTATCTGCTGTACACCGCGCCGGACGGAACGGAGCAGCGCTCCGACGCGATCCGTATCGTCACGTACGGCAAGTATCGGTATGACGCCGGACAGAACCTGCTGGAGGAAAAGACCTCGTTCTATAACCGCATAGAAAGCTGTAAAACGGGCTCGACGATCCTCCTGTTCCTTGCGGGGACGCTGCTGGTGCCGTTTGCCGCGACGCTGCTCCTCGAGTGGATCGTGGCGCTGTGCTTTAAGATCCGTCCGGTCAAATACGTCTTTGCGATCAACGCGCTTACCAATCTGGTCATGAATCTTTTGCTGCTGTTCGGCTCGGGATTCCTGATCGACGGCAGCCTGACCTACTGGATTGTGCTGACCGGCATGGAGCTTCTCGTCGTTCTGTTCGAGTATCTGTTCTATCGGAAGAAGCTGCCGCACCTCAACATGGCGCGCCGGCTCGCGTTCACCGTCACGGCAAACGCCGTCAGCCTCGGGCTCGGGCTCGTGCTGCTGTTCGTGCTGTTCTGACCGCAAAAAATTGTTCCGCGAAAAAAGCTTGACAGGCGCAAATTCATCCGCTATAATATCTTTGCTATGGCGGTGTAACTCAGTTGGCCAGAGTAGTCGGTTCATACCCGACCT
>CALGGM010000060.1 GCA_937915925.1 uncultured Clostridia bacterium
GCTTTTCGGCGATCTCGCCCTCGAGCGTGAAGCCGCTGCCCGGGTTGTCCTGATGCCCGGTCATGCCGGTGATCGAGTTGTCGAGCACGACGGGGATGACGTTGCCCTTGTTGTAGATGATTTCCGCCGCGCCGGTCATGCCGGAATGGAAGAACGTGGAATCGCCGACGACGCCGAAGACCTTTTTATCCGTCTGACCGGAGGCTTCGAACGCCTTCGCCATGCCCATCGCGACCGTGAACCCGCCGCCCATACAGACGCACGAATCGAGCGCGTTCAGAGGCGGCGCAAAGCCGAGCGTATAGCAGCCGATGTCGCCTGCCACGACGTAGTTCTTGTTGCGTCCGATCGTATAGAAGAAGCCGCGGTGCGGGCAGCCCGGGCAGAGTGCCGGCGGACGGGAGACGGGCTTCACGCCGACGTCGACCGTTTCGGGCTTGTCGTTGAACAGGCGTTCTCTCAAAAGCTGCGGATTGAGCTCATACAGGGTTCCGATCAGCTCCTTGCCGACGCATTCGACGCCCGCCGCTTTGATCTGCTCCTCCATGAACGGATCGAGCTCCTCGACGACATACAGCTTTTTGACCTTCTTTGCAAAGGACTTGATGAGATCCATCGGCAGCGGATTCGTAAGACCGAGCTTTAAGAACGACGTGCCCTCGGGGAACGCGTCCTTGGCGTACTGATACGCGATCGAAGCGGTGATGACGCCGATCTCCGAGCCGTTGATCTCTTCCTTATTGAGCTTACTGGTGTTCGCGTATTGCTCGAGCGCCTTGAGGTTCTTTTCGACCTTCGCGTGGTTTTGGTACGCGTTTGCGGGCGAGGAGACGAACTTCATATTGCGCTTGTATGCGGGAACCTCACGTTCTTCGCGCTCGCCGAAGCAAACAAGGCTCTTGGAATGCGCAACGCGGGTGGTGATGCGGAACATCACCGGCATGTCGAACTTCTCGGAGATCTCATACGCTTCCTTCAAAAAGTCGAGGCACTCCTGCGAATCGGAGGGCTCGACCATGCCGATCTTCGCGGCGCGGGCGTAGTGCCGGTTGTCCTGCTCGTTCTGCGAGGAATGCATAGAAGGATCGTCCGCCGAGACGATGACGAAACCGCCGGTCACGCCGTTGTACGCCGCCGTGAACAGCGGGTCCGCCGCCACGTTGACGCCGACGTGCTTCATTGCCGAAAGGGAGCGCACGCCCGCGATCGACGCGCCGTACGCGACCTCGACCGCTACCTTCTCGTTGGGCGCCCACTCGCAGTACAAAGCTTCCTTATACTGCGGCAGGTTTTCAAAGATTTCCGTGCTGGGCGTGCCCGGATACGCAGAGCAGACCTTCACGCCCGCTTCGAACGCGCCGCGCGCGATCGCTTCGTTGCCGGAAAGCAATTGTGGATCCATGTTTCATTCCGCCTTTCTTACGTTTTCGCCGTTTCTCGGCTTATTTGGGAGAATTATATGATATATGAAAAGGACAGCCGAAGCTGTCCTTTGTCATCAGTTGTCGACGTCCAGCGCCTCAAGCCCTTTTTTCATTTCGGGCTTGTTGTCGCCGTGTTTGACGAATAGCATGGTAAAGAATGCAAGTATCACGAACGCCGTTGCGTAGGGGAACAGGATCTTCATCCCGAACGAATCCATCAAAAAGCCCGACAGGATCGGCGTCAGCACCTGCGCCGCCATGGAAGCGGTGTAATAGTAGCCGGTGTATTTGCCGACGTTGCCGCCCTTCGCGAGCTCAACGACCATCGGGAAGGAGTTGACGTTGATCGTCGCCCAGCCGATGCCCGCAAGCGCGAACATCGCGTTCATCAGCATTGCGGGGCTTCCCTGCCGCAGGAACGACGCGACGCCGAACGAGACCGCAAGCATGATTACGCCTGCAAGGATCGCCTTTTTGCGGCCGATCCTCGACGAGATGAAGCCGACCGGAAGGTACGAGATGATCGCCGCCGCCTGCGCGATGATCAGCGTCATGTTGTAGTCGAGGTTTAAGACCTTGCCCGCATACACGGAATACTTGCTGGTAACGGCGTTGTAACCGAAGAACCACAGTACGACCGAAGCAAGGATCAAAAGCAGAGAGGTCAGCTCGCTCTTAGAAAGCTTGCGGCTGCCGGAGCCGTCGTCGTCCTCGCCGTCGTCGATGCCGTAGCGCTTGCTTTCCTCCTCCATTTCACGGACGAAGCGCGGCTCGCGCACCGTGAGCAGGAAGACGACGAGCGCAATCGCCATGATCGCGGCGATGACCGTGAAGAACAGCGTATAGCTCATCATGGCGTTCTTCGCCTTTGCCGTGCCGAACACCATGCCGAGCACCAGCACCAGGATGCCGCCGAACGAGCCCATCAGATTGATGACCGCGTTCGCCTTAGAGCGCAGCGGCTTGATCGTAACGTCCGGCATCAGCGCGACCGCCGGAGAGCGGAAGATGCTCATGGATACCAGCGTGATCAAAAGCACGATCATGAACCAGACGAGGATCATGCGGTTTGCCGCCGTGGTCTTTGCGGCATATGCCTGCCGCGCAGGGACGAAGTACGAATTCCACGCGGCGGACGCGTCCGCGTCGCCCTCGATCGCACCGTTCACAACGGCGATCATTTCATCCTTGGAATACTTCTCGGAGAGCACGTATTCCTCGCCCTCGTGCGTTTTCAGCGTGCCGTTTGCGATCTCCTGGTCGGCATAGACCGCTTCGACGCCCTGCTCGGACATCTCCGCCGCTTCGCCGATTTTCGCAAGCTGCGCGTTGTCGATGAAGGAGAGCCCGATAAACGCGACGACCGCAATGATTGTGCCGACCACGATGTACGGCGTGCGCCTGCCGAACCGCGACTTGCTCTTATCACTAAGCGCGCCGAAAATCGGGAGCATGAACAGCGCAAGCACGTTGTCGAGCGCCATGACCACGCCGGACCAGCCCTGCGCCATGCCGAATTTATCCGTTAAGATCTTGGGGATGGTGTTGTCGTACGCCTGCCAGAAGGCGCAGATGAGGAAGAATGCGAAGCCGACGAAGATCGTGCGCTTGTAATTGAGTTTCATGGATGCCCCCGATCGACCGAAAGTCATTGAATTTTTACCTTTTCATTATAGCCGAAATGCGTTATAATCTCAATAGAAAAGAAACTCAATAAATCATATATTTTTCGGAGGAATGTAAAAAATGGGTTGGTTGATCGCCGCGTGCATCATCGTATTTCTTTTGATCTGCTACTGCTTTCTGATCCTGCCGCGCCCGGCAAAAAAGGCGCCGAGCGCGCCTTTTAAAGGCTTAATGGCAGCGCACAGAGGCTTATATGAAAAGGATCAGTCGGTTGCGGAAAACTCGCTTGAGGCGTTTCGCCGCGCCGCAACAGAGGGCTACGGCGTCGAGCTCGATGTGCAGCTAACGAAGGACGGCGCGGTCGTCGTGTTCCATGACGACACGGTCGACCGCATGACGGCGGAAAAGGGACGCGTGGACAGCTTCACTCTTTCGGAGCTACAGGCAATGCCCTTGATGGGAACGGAACACCGCATCCCGCTGTTCACCGACGTCATGGCGGTGCTCGACGGAAAATCGCCTACGATCGTGGAGCTGAAATCGACGGAGAACTATCCGGAGCTCTGCGAAAAGACGCTCGCGATCCTGCGCACCTTAAAGGGACCCTACTGCGTCGAAAGCTTCGACCCGCGCATCGTGCGCTGGTTTTATAAAAACGCCCCGGACCTTGTGCGCGGGCAGCTTACCGAATCGTTCTCGCACTGGCGCGAAGCCGGGCTTCCGCTCTGGCGCTGCATCATGATGCACACGCTCTGCATCAACTTTTTGACGCACCCGCAGTTTATCGCGTTCGGCAGAGGACACCGGCCGCTGTGCATGTTCCTCGGTCACGCGATCGGCACGATGCGCGTGTTCTGGACCGAGCGTCCCGACGCGGACCACGCTCTTCTTCAGAAGCGCTACGACTGCCGCATCTTCGAGCACTACCGCCCGGAGAAGAGGTATCATAAATGATGTTTGCGCTTCGCGCAAGTGATGTGTGATCACGTTTTGGGAAGGGCTGCAACAAATGTTACACTGTTACACACAGGGGGTATGGTGTTATTCGGAAAAGGAGATCCTTCGGCTTCGCCTCAGGATGACACATGTTTTGTTCGCGGCGCACCCCGTTATGTCATTCTGAGACGCGAAGCGGCGAAGAATCTTCCCCGCAAGGAAAAGGAGATCCTTCGGCTTCGCCTCAGGATGACACATGTTTTGTTCGCGGCGCA
>CALGGM010000061.1 GCA_937915925.1 uncultured Clostridia bacterium
GACCGTCCTTTTTCGGACGGTCTATTTTGTTGCATTTCTATCGCTCCTCGCGGAAGTACGCAAGCCCGAGGCTTTGCGGCGGGAGGTTCTCGCGCTTCTTGCGCAGGGACACGATGATCAGCACAACGAGCGTGACCACGTACGGTGCGAGCTTATAAAGCTCCTTGATGCCAAGCGGCAAGCTGAGATGCTCGGACAGGATGATGAGCCCGCCGAACAGGATCGAAGCGAAGATGCTGACGCTCGGTCTCCACGTCGTGAAGATGACCAGCGCGATCGCAAGCCAGCCGCGGTCGCCGAAGCCCTCGTTCGCCCACGTGCCGTGCGCGCACTCCATGACGTAGTACAGACCGCCGAGCCCCGCGATCATGCTGCCGATCAGCGTTGCGACGTACTTGTACCGCGTGACGTTGATGCCCGCGGCGTCCGCCGTCGCCGGGTTCTCGCCGACGGAGCGAAGCTGCATGCCCGTGCGCGTGTAGCGCAAGAACAGCGAAGCGAGGATCGCGATCCCGATGCCGACATACGCGAGCCAGCCCGGGTGCTTGCCGTCGCCGAAGAAGTTGCAGGTCGCGGCAAAGGTGAGGCTCGGGACCTCGCTGTGCGCGAGCTTGATCAGCGACCCACCGAAGAAGTTGCCGAAGCCGACGCCGAACATCGTCATGGCAAGACCGGTGACGTTCTGATTCGCGCGAAGCGTGACCGTCAGGAAGCAGTACAGAAGCCCCATCAGAAACGAGCCTAAGAGACAGCACAGAAGCGGGATCAGCACCGCAAGGATGCCGACCATCGGCTTGCCCGCGCCGACCGTCGCCTGCTCGTAGAAGAAGGAACCGATGACGCCGGAGATCGCGCCGACATACATGATGCCCGGAATACCGAGGTTCAGGTTGCCCGCCTTCTCCGTCAGAATCTCACCGGTGCTGCCGTACAGCAGCGGCATGCCCTGCATGACCGCTCTCGGAATGAATGATACCAGAAATTCCCACATATTCCTCAGCCCTCCTGTTTCTTGCGCCGGCTAAACTGCAGCTGATAGGAGATAAAGAACTCGCAGCCGATGATGAAGAACAAAATGATACCGGTCAGGATATCCGCAAAGTTGTGGTTGAGCCCGAGCTCCGGTCGGCTTGCGACCTCCTTTGCGCCGTACTGCATGAATACGATCAGCAGCGACGAGAAGATCATCCCGATCGGATTGAACTTCGACATCCACGAAACCATGACCGCCGTGTAGCCGCGTCCGTCGACGAGCGTGTCGGTCAGCGTGCGGTCCGTGCCCGCCAGAAGACAGCCGACAAGACCGCAGATCATGCCGGACAGGACCATCGTGCGGGTAATGACGCGATTGACCTTGATGCCCGAATACGCCGCGGTGCGCTCGCTTTCGCCGACGACCGCGATCTCATAGCCGTGCTTGCTGTATTTCAGGTACACATACAGCGCGACCGTCAGCAAGCCGATCACCGCCGCGGGAACCAGATAGCGCGAGCCCGCAACCTCGGGAAGCCACCCTAAGCCGTAGGAACCGAGCGAGCTGTCGGAATTCAGAATGCCGACCACCGTGCCGTTCGAGGACCAGATGTACTTGAACCCGCGGTACGCGATCATGAACTTCACGATCTGCAGCGCGACGTAGTTCATCATCAACGTGAACAGCGTTTCGTTCGTGTTCCAGCGCGATTTGAAGAACGCCGGCAAAAAGCCCCACAGCGCGCCCGCAAGCAGGCTTGCGAGTACCATGCACGGGATCAGGATCAGATTCTTCACCGCAAGCGAAACGTTCGGATCCTGAAAGAACGGCATCTTGCCCGCATAGAACATGCACATCGCCGCCGCAAGCGCGCCGATCAACACCTGTCCCTCCGCGCCGATGTTCCAGAACCGCATCTTGAATGCCGGCGTGACCGCAAGGGAAATGCCGAGCAGGATCACGATCCGGTACACGGTTACCCAGATGCGCCGCGACGAGCCGAACGTGCCGTCGAACATCGTTTTGAATACGGTGAGCGGATTCAGCTTGGTCACGATCACGGTCACGATCGAGCACACGATCAGAGCAAGCAGGATCGCTGCGCCGCGGATCAGCCATGCCTTCCATGCCGGCAGACCCGCCCGCTTTGAGATATGCAGCATCTTATTCACCTCCCCCGACCTTGGTCATCAAGAGACCGATCTCTTCCTTTGTGATGCTGCGCCCGTCGACGATGCCGGAGACCTTGCCTCCGCAAAGCACCAGAATGCGATCGCACAGCTCAAGGAGCACGTCCAGGTCCTCGCCGACATAGATGACGGCGACGCCCTTCATTTTCTGCTCGGTCAGCAGATTGTAGATGGTATACGAGGTATTGATGTCGAGTCCGCGCACCGCGTACGCCGTCATCAGCACCGTCGGGTTCTGTTCGATTTCGCGCCCGACCAGCACCTTTTGCACGTTGCCGCCGGAAAGACGCCGCAGCGGGATCTGATCCACGTTCGGCGTGACGACCTCAAGGTCGTTGACGATCCGGTTCGCGAGCTCCTTCGGATACTTGCGGTCGAGGAACGGGTTGTGTCCGCCGCGCCGGTAGCTTCTCAGCATGACGTTGTCGGCAATGCTCATGCTGCCGACAAGTCCCATACCGAAGCGGTCCTCCGGCACAAACGACAGCAGCACGCCGGAGCGGATGATCTTCAACGGATCCATGCCGTTTAAGAGCTGCTTCCTGCCCGTTGCGGGATCGATGTATTCGATCCGGCTCTCGGGCTCGAACGCCTGCAGTCCCGCGATCGACTCAAGCAGCTCGCGCTGTCCGCTGCCTGCGATGCCCGCAATGCCCAAGATCTCGCCGGAGTTTGCCGTAAAGGTAACGTCGTCAAGCCGCTTCACGCCCTCGGCGTCCTTGACGGTCAGATGCTCAACGACCAGCCGCGGTTGGATCTCCTCCGCCTGTGGACGTTCGATGTTCAGGCTGACCGCGCGACCGACCATCATATCGGTCAGGCTCTGCTGATCGGCGTCCTTGGTCGCGACGTCGCCGATGTACTCGCCCTTTCTGAGGATCGCGACACGGTCGGAAACCTCCAGAACCTCATGCAGCTTATGCGTGATGATGATCAGCGACTTGCCGTCCTTCTGCATGTTGCGCATGACCTTAAAGAGCTTTTCGGTCTCCTGCGGCGTCAGCACCGCCGTCGGCTCGTCGAGGATCAGAATATCCGCGCCTCGGTACAGGACCTTGATGATCTCAACGGTCTGCTTCTGCGACACCGACATATTGTAGATCTTCTGATTCGGGTCGATCTCAAAGCCGTAGCGCTCGCTGATCTCCTTGATCCGCTTTGCCGCGCGCTTGAGGTTCAGCATTCCCTCTTCCTTTAGCCCGAGGATGATGTTTTCCGTTGCGGTAAAGACGTCCACGAGCTTAAAGTGCTGGTGGATCATGCCGATCCCGTTGTCGAACGCGTCCTTCGGCGATTTGATCGTGACAGGCTTGCCGTGGATATAGATCTGTCCCTCGTCCGGATAGTAAATGCCGGACAGCATGTTCATCAGCGTGGTCTTTCCGCTGCCGTTCTCGCCGAGCAGCGAAAGGATCTCGCCTTCCCGCAGTTCCAGATGAATATCCCGATTGGCGATCACGCTGCCGAAGTGCTTCGTGATGCCTTCCATTCTGACGGCATATCTTTCTGCTTCCAAGGTCGCACATCCTTTCTGCAGAGGCCCGTACCTCTGCCGATGATAGAATAGTATACCATATATCCGTCGATTTGTAAACGAAAACCGCGAACAAAGAAAAAAGGATCGGGCAGCGATAGGGCTGCCCGATTCAAGTTCTTTCAGATTAGAATGCGCTGTTCAGCAGGTTGATGCCGTCGATCTGGATATCGAAGTACGGCGCGCTGCGGAACTCGGACTCATGGAAGTAACCGTCTGCGATGACCTCGGTGTCCGGCGTGAATGCCGCGTCGGTGTCGACGTCAGCAAGGTAGCTGTCAAGCTTCGCGCCGTCCTTGGTGAACGCGTCGGTGCTGAACACATGGAGCGTGCCCGCCTTCAGCGCCGCCATCGCGTCGTCGATCGCCTTCTGCGTACCGTCCGCCGCAACGTCCGTATTCAGATCGTAGATCTCAACGGAGCCGGTTGCAATGGTGCCGGTCCAGTCTGCCGGGATCGCTTCGCCCTTTGCGGCTGCGGTGATCGCGAACTCATAGTACGGCTCCCAGTTGATGCGGGAGGAGGTGATGTAGGTCTTCGGACCGACCTTGATGGTGCTGCCGTTGTAGGAGACGTTCGGAACGCCCATGCTCTCGCAAGCGGACGGTGCGCCCATGGAGTCAGCATGCTGCGAAATGAGCACGCAGCCGCCGTTGATGAGCATCATTGCGCCTTCCTTCTCAGCGGTCTCATCGTACCAGGAACCGGTGAACGTAACGTCCATGGTGACTTCCGGAACGATCGAACGGACGCCCAGGAAGAAGGAGGTGTAGCCGGAGACGACCTCTGCATAGGTGAACGCGCCGACGTAGCCGATCTTGAGCTGATCCTGCGTGATCTCGCCCTTATCCAGCATGTCCTTGAGCTTCATGCCCGCCGCGATGCCCGCGAGGTAACGGCCTTCATAGATCGCCGC
>CALGGM010000062.1 GCA_937915925.1 uncultured Clostridia bacterium
TGAGGTGACTTATAATGAATGCGTTTTCGAAGCCGCTTGCGGATGCTATCAAGAGAGCAAGAGGAAAACTCGGCTTAACACAGGAACAGGTTGCGGAGTTGGCAAACACAGATCCATCCAATATTATGAAGATGGAGAACATCGGTCGCAATGCGAATCCGGAGCTTGCTACGTTGTACCCTGTCATTCGTGCTTTATCCATTGATCCCCAGGAGATTTTCTATCCGGAACTAAAGACAGAAGATCCGAATTGCCGCACATTACAACAACTCGTCTGCAAGTGCTCGGATGCCGAAGCTGAAGCGTTAATTCCGATCATTCACGAGCTGCTGTTTTTCATGCGATCGACAAAAAAGGCGGATATCACAGAATAAAGACAAAGAGCCTGCTTCTCTTTCGAGAAAGCAGGCTCTGCGCATCTTATCTGCTATGCGTCTGGCTCTTCGCTTCTTGTCATTTCAAACTGCATGACATCTATTCTTATTTCTACTTTGCACTTTGGACAGTAGAGAGGGAACCGTAACAGTACTGTATCCTCATATACCTTCGTCCTTGTTTTTCCACCGCAAATCGGACAGCGAATCCAGCGGGAATTGATTATTTTTTCCATGTTCTCCTCATTTCATCTTCAGAATGCGTGCGAAGCGAGCAATCAAGATGACTGCAATTAAAATGATGATGATTGCGATTGCAACGAGCAGTGAGATCCACCATTGAGAAAGGGTTTGCTGCTCTTCTACCTTTTGTTTCTCACGTTCCTTTTCCTCGTCGGTGATCTTCTTGGGCTCCGCGATCGTCATCTTGACACTTTGGCTCTCGAAATGCTTTTCCCCGTTGACATCCTCATAGGAAATCTCGATGCTGCCATATGCCTCGCCGTATTTCTGCGAGCCGGACAGCGTCGCCACGAACACGGTCATCGCCTTGTCCGCACTCTCCTGTGGGGCAAGGTTGCCTAAAAATGCCGAGGAGGAAATCAGACCGTCGCAATTCAGCGAGCAGCGAACATTGAAGATCTGTGAAAAGCCGGTATTGTAAACGCAGACCGGCAGCGTGAAGCTCTCGCCGCTTACGATCGACTCCGGCAGGCGCACCTCGTCGTAGCCCAGCGACGCCTTCTGCACGACGGTCAACGGATAGTCCATGCTGTTTTCGTAGGTGCCGCTGTTCGCCGCGTCTTTATAGGAACAGCTGAACCGGAAGGTGTGCTTCCCTTCCATGGCGCTCGGCAGTGCGCGCAGGTCGAAAGTCACGGCCGTCGATTCGCCTTTTTTAAGGCTTTCGATCGTCTGATGATCCTGAATACCCGTGTACCGGATCGAATCATCCTCCGAAATGTACTGTACCACGACATTCTTCGCGTCGCGCGTGCCGGAGTTCCGTACTGTCAGCGTGACCGTGAATCCATCGCCGCCGTTGACAACTTCGCTGTATTCACAATCGACAATCTCAATCTTCGGCTGCGTGATATTGATCGTGTACTTGCCTTCCTCGGTGTATGCGCCGCCGTATTTATCCTCATAGGTGATCTGAACGGTAAAGACCGCAGCGCTTTCCGTTGCCCCCGGCGCAATCGCAAGATCAAAGTCGGCGTCGAGCTCGCCCTTGACAGGAAGCGCATCAAAGAACTTTGCGTTCAGATCACCGCGCAGCGTCACAGTATCCGATTCAGGAATCAGAGAGACCCGGATGTTCTTTGCGTCGTAGTTTCCGACATTGCTCATGGAGACGGCAACAGATGCTCTTTCGCCGCCGGACACTTCGGTCGGCGTGATCATGCAGTTCTGGATCAGAATGACCGGTTTTCGGACCGCTGTCGGCCCACCGCCGCCACCGCCGGAGGACGGTGTTTTGCCGCCTGTGATCTGAACCTGTATGGTGAAGGTCTGCTCGGTCGGATCGCCTGCAGGCGTCTTGTACGTTACGTGGAGCATGACGGTATAGGTGCCGTTGTAAAAGGTGCTCTTCAAAGGCGCATCGAACTTGACCAGATATGCATTCACCTTTCCGGTATTGTTCTGTCCCTGCGTGACGTCGTATGTCTGCTCGTGCACATCAAACTGCAGATTGGTCGGCGCAAACGGTCCGTCGGACGGGAATTCCGGAACGACGCGAATCGTATTGCCCTGCGTTTTGCCGAGCAGCGGCATAATGAACTGCACTGAGCCGTTTGCCTGTACCGGCATATATCCTCCCGCATAGCTCTTGTCCATGCCGGGATACTTCCAGTATGTGTCGATTTTCAGAGGATCGGTCGATTCGCCGGTCGGTTCCGGCGTCTCCTGCGCTGCAGTTGGCTGCGTTGTCGGCGAGGCAGTCGGTTTCTCACTCGGTGATGCTGTAGGCTGCTCCGTGGGCGGCGCAGTCGGCGGCGTTGTTGGAGGTGCCGTCGGTTCTTCGCTCGGCGGTGCAGACGGCTCCGTGCTCGGCGAAGAAGAGGGCTCCGTCGAAGCGGTCGGCTCCGGTTCGTCACCTTCTGCAAATGCCAGCACCGGCGTCAATGCCAGTATCAATGCCAGAATCCATGCAAATACTCTCTGTTTCATACCGTTATCCTCAATTTCTGTGTTATAGCATTGTCATAACGCCTGCGTCCATTTCGCAGACCGTGTCGCAAAGGGCCTCGATGTCCGCAATGTTGTGGCTCGCGAGCAGGATCGTTCGACCGTCGGTGGCAAGCGATTTGAACAGCTCGCGCATTTCGGCGACACCGTTCTTATCGAGGCCGTTCATCGGCTCGTCAAGGATCATCAAGGACGGCTCCTCCATGATCGCCTGTGCAATACCGAGACGCTGCCGCATGCCCAAGGAATACTTTCCGACGGGCTTACTGCTCATCGGGTCCAGCCCCACGCGCCGGATCGTGTCGGCGATCTGCTTGAGATTGATCTTGCGTTTCAAAGACGCGAGGATTTCGAGGTTTTTCAGCCCCGACAGCTGCGGCAGAAAGCCCGGCGTTTCGATGATCAACCCGATGTCCTCCGGAAAATCGACGTCCTTGCCGATCTGCTTGCCGTTCACGAGCACCTTGCCGCTTGTCGGCTGCAGAAAACCGCAGATGCACTTGAACATGACGGTCTTGCCGCTGCCGTTGTTTCCGACGACGCCGTGGATCTTTCCCGCCTCAAAATTGCGGTTAATGCCTTTCAAAACCGCGTCCTGTCCGAATACCTTCACAAGATCGTGTACTTCAATTGCGTTTGCCATAGATAGTCTCCTTTACGACTGTTCCGTGCCGAGGAACATAAAGTTGTATCGACGAATCGCACGAAGAATCATAAACATTAATCCGGCAATGATAAGAGCAAAGATTGCAAATGTTTGCCACAGGCGAGGCAAAAGGTCATAGCCGAAATTGTGCATATGGTAGGTAGCGTGGTTCAATGGCGAAAGCCATCCTGTTAATACGTTCGCCTTATACATCAGTTCGTCCGGTAGATGAAGGATCTGCTTGAAAAGCTCCGGATTCAATAAGAATCCATAAAGCGAGAACCCGAAAGCCGCGGCGATACCTGCGCCTTTACCAAACTTAAGCTTGAAAAACAGCATCAGCAGCACAAGCGTCAACGTATATGCGAGCATTAAAAGAAAGATAATGAACGCGCATTGATACGGGCGCGACATTTCAAGCGTTTTCACAAGGGCAGGCAGCGCGACCGCTTTCCCTGCGCCGGAATAGCCGAGAATTGCCGCGGTCTCCGACCACATGTTGCCAATAAAGCTGTTCTGTGCACAGATTACAGAGGTAGCAACGAAGATAAACACCATATAGATCGTCGTCGCCGCTATGATGTAGAGGAGCTGACCCCAAGCCCATGTGCGTCTCTTCATTCGCACAAGGAAATAAGGAACGCCCGCTCCCAGAAACGGAATATCTGCAAACAACAGAACCAATAAGAGCGAGATTAGCAGCACCGAGTTTGCGTCGCCAAACGTCCACACGAACGGTTCAAATGCCTGCATTGCCGTTCCCATTTCATAGGCGAACGATGCCGCTTTATCCGAAAGCAAAAAGCATAGGATAAACGCCAAAGCAAACGTAAGAATGATCCGCATATTACCGCGCCACATGCGGAAGTTATATCCGGTAACGGATAGAACCTTGTGAAGCGGATGCGGCGTTCTTTTGATTCGTTTGCTGTGACTGATCCG
>CALGGM010000063.1 GCA_937915925.1 uncultured Clostridia bacterium
GATGATACTTCTCGGTCGCGGTGATGCTGTCGCCGCCGCCGAGCACCGTAAAGCCTTCCGTGTCGGCAAGCGCCTGCCAGAGCGATTTGGTACCGTATTCGCTCGGCTCCTGCTCGAACACGCCCATCGGGCCGTTGACGAACACCGTCTTCGCGTTGAGGATGTGCTCTCGGTACAGCGCGGAGGTTTCCGTGCCGACGTCGACCGCGCCGACAGACGCCGGGATCGAGCCGAGCGGCGCTTCCTTGCGCACGCCGCCTTCGACCCACGCGAGGTCCTTCGGAAGCACGATCTTTTCGCCGTACGTGTCGTACAGCGCTTTGGCACGATCGAAGAACTCCGTGTAATTCGATTTCGCGATAAAGTCATAGCTGCCCTGTCCGATCTGTTCCCCGAGCGCGATCAGAAAGATGTTTGCGACCAAGCCGCCGGTCAGGATCGTATCGGCGACGCCGCGCTCCAAAACCGTCTGCATCATCTGGAACGCGTCAGAGATCTTTGCGCCGCCGAGCACGAACACGCAGGGGCGGGCGGGGGATTCCATGACGGAGGAAACGGTGCAGTATTCCTTTTCAAACAGCCGTCCCATCGCAGAGGGAAGCACCTGCTCAAACCCGCAAAGGCTCGGCTGATCGCGGTGCGCCGCCGCAAACGCGTCGCACACGTACAGGTCCGCAAGCGGCGCAAGCTTCTGTACGATCAGCGTTTTTGCCTGCTGTTCGTGCGTCAGACGCAGCTTCATTTCAAACAGCGTCTGCTCCTCCGAAACGAAGCGCACGTTGTCCAAAAGCAAAATATCGCCATCCTTCAGATCGCGAATGGCTTGCCGTGCGGCGGGTCCGCACACGTCGTCGATCCAGCGGACTTCCTTGCCCAAAAGCTGGGACAGCACGGCGGCGTGCGGTTTTGTGGTATAAAAATTCTTGTATTCGATGTCGCTGCCCTGATGCGCAAGCAGAACGACCCTTGCGCCTTTTTCGGACAGCTCTGCGACAGTCGGCACACAGGCCGTGATACGGTTGACGCTTTTCAGCGTCCCCGTATCACGGTCGACCGGTTGATTGACGTCTACACGACAGAGAACCGTTTTACCGCGCACCGAAATATCGTCCAGCGTTCTGATTCCGAATCGCATATAACTCCCTTTCCGGGCGCTTATTTGAAGCGTCCGATCTTCAGATACTCGTTGGTCTTCGCCGTTCCTTCTTCGCGCGTGAGCTGCATCCGCATTGCGGCGCGGATCGCGTCGATCGTTTCGGGAATGGTGACGCTCTCCTGCGGGATGTTGATCGCGAACATGATGTCGTTTCCACTCTCAACGATGCTGTCCTCCCACAGACCGATCTCATACATATCGCCTCTGCGGTTGCCGAGATCGCGCGCATACTTGAACAGGCTTGCGTTGCCCTTGAAGCCCTCGTCGATCGTGACGGTGCGGATGCGCGGATGCTTGCGGAACGCTTCCAAAGCCATCTCGCGCGTGATCTTCTTGCCGTCCTTTGCGGTGGCGAGCACGGTAATGATATGACCGTGCGTGACCGGCGTGTGGACGAGAATGCCCGTCGCTTCGACGTGCGGCATGATCGTCATTAGGTCGACCGCCTGATGCGACGGCGCCTTGTCGATCTGCAGCGCATTCGTGAGTCCGCGGTGATAATCGCCCGGATCCGCGACACGGCGGATGATCGTGATCGCGACCTTCTCGATGCCGATGACGCGATCGAGACAGTCGACCGCACGGATCAGACCGGTCGTGTTGCAGCTCGTCAGCTTCAGATAGTTCTGACCGACGCCCTTTTCATAGTTGGCATAGCCGTGGAAGAACACGTCCGCAACGGAGTTCTTTTCGCCGCCCTGGAAGATCGCCTTGACGCCGACCTTCTCATACAGCTCCTTGTTCTTTGCGCCGACGCCGCCGGGGGAGGAGTCGAGCATGATATCGACGTTTCTGCAAAGCTCTTCGAACGTGCCCGCAACGGGGATGTCATACTTCCGGAAGGCTTCTCTGTCCGCGCCGTCGACAAGGTACAGGTTGTACTTGACGTTGTTCGCGCCGATCATGTCGTTCTCGCGCAGCGCGCGGATCGAAAGGGTGGGGGCGAGATCCGCAATACCCACCAATTCCATATCGCCCTGCAGGGCGACGCCGTCAGCCAGACGCTGACCGATCGTGCCGTAACCGGCAACACCGACTCTGATTTTTGCCATAGCTTTGTTCCTTTCCTGTGCAGTCGTTCAGATCTCGTCGATGCGGACGGGACGGTTTTCTTTGAGAGACTTTGCGCATGCAAGCGCGAGCTTGATCGAGACAAGACCGTCTTCGATGCCGACCTTCGGCTCCTCGTTCTTTTCGATGCATTCGATGAACTCGCGGACTTCCGCCTGGTACGAACCCATGTAGCGCTCAAGGAAGAACCACAGCGGCTTTTCGGCGGTCACGCCGTCCACGGTGGAGATCACGATGTTGGAATCGGAATCGTTCGCATTGACGACGCAGCCCTTGGAGCCGAACACCTCGCCGCGCTGATCGTAGCCGTAAACCGCCTTGCGCGAGCCGTCGATCGTGGCGAGCGCGCCGTTGCTTAGCTTCAGCGTGACCGTCGCGGTGTCGACGTCGCCCGCTTCGCCGATCGCGGGATCGATCAGGCAGGCGCCCTGCGCGTACAGCTCGGTAACTTCCTGACCGGACAGATAGCGTACCATATCAAGGTCGTGGATCATCATGTCCATGAAGATGCCGCCGGACACCGCTGCATACTCTGCGGGTGGGGGCTCCGGATCACGGGAGCTGACGCGAACGTACTGCACCTCGCCGATCTTGCCGTCCTCGACCGCCTTGCGCATTGCGCGGTAGTTGTGGTCGTAGCGGCGGTTGAAGCCGACCTGATAGATCAGCTTCTTCGGGCTTGCGGCGAGCGCAGCCTTGACTTCCTCGATGCGCGCGATGCTCTGATCGATCGGCTTCTCGCAGAAGATGTGCTTGCCTGCGGCGATCGCTTCCAGAGAAAGCTGCGCATGGAGATTCGTCGAAGCGCAGATCAGGACGGCGTCGATCCGCTCGTCGGAAAGGATCTTCTTATAGTCGTCGTAAACGCCCTCAATACCCACGGACTTTGCCCATTCCGCTACGGCGGGTTTCATGTAAGGATCCGCGATCGCAAGAATGCGCGCGTTGGACACGCCGGTCAGAATGCTCTTTGCGTGAACCTGACCGATGCGGCCGGCGCCGATAATGCCAACATTAACCATATGTTTCCTCCCTTAAATTTGTATTTATTCCGTATACGGCGCGCCCTTGCCCGCGACAAGCGAGTCATAGGTGCGCTGTATCTTTGCCCAGTTCTGATCGCGATCGAGCGCAACGCCTCTGCCGACGCCGGACACGATCAGCCCGACGCCCTTCTCGGCGATCGTATCGCCGAATTCGCGCAAAAGCCGCGGCGCGCTGCCCGGTTCCGTGGAGCGACCGTCAAAGATCACATGCACGTAAACGTCCTTCACGCCTGCGTCACGCGCCATATCCAGCAGCGCAAGCGGGTAATCGATCGACCCGTGCGAGGATTTCTTGGTCAGCAGAGCGAACAGATGCAGCGCCGTGCCGCGTTCCTTGACGCCGTTCAGCGTGTTGAGGAACACGGGGTTTTGCGCAAACGAGCCGTCCTTCATGGCGTTGTCCAGACGGACGTCGTCCTGCAGAACGACGCGTCCGGAGCCGAGATTGATGTGACCCGCTTCCGAATTGCCGGTTTTTCCCTCGGCAAGACCCACGGCGGGACCGGACGCTTCGAGCTTCGCATAGGGATAGTTTTTAAGCAACTCGTCCCATTCCGGCGTGCTTGCGGTGAAGATCGGGTTGTTCGCGGTCGGCGCGTCGAGCCCCCAACCGTCGCAGATGAGCAGCAGGACCTTTCCCTTGTCCGCAAAGCGGAAGAGCGGGGAACCGGTCATCTCAGCGGGCTGCTTCAGACCCATTGCGGAAAGCACGGTCGGCGCAACGTCGCACAGCTTGCCGCTGTCGCGGAGCATTTCCACGCCGTCGCCGAGCGCGATGCAGGCGACGAGGTTCGTCGTATGGGAGACGTGCGGCTTGCCCTCCGGCGTGTGCAGCACTTCGATGTTGCCGTGGTCCGCGGTCACTAAAACGGTGTAGCCCTTTTCGCGCGCGAAGGAAACGACCTTGCCGACATAGCGGCTGATCGCCTCGGCGGCGATGGGCTTTGCCGCATCGTTCGAGGTGTGACCGATGACGTCGCCGTTCGCGAAATTCGTGATGATGAAATCGTAGCCCTTTTCGATCCCTTCGCACAGCTTGTCGGCGACCTCGGGAAGCTTCAGCTCCGGAACGGTGTCAAACGGCACGCCCTTCGGAGAGGGGATGCGGAAATCGTCCTCGCCCTCGAACGGCTTCTGATTGCCGCCGTTGAAGAAGAAGGTGACGTGCGCGTACTTCTCGCTTTCCGCAAGATGCATCTGCGTCTTGCCGTTTTCGGACAGTACCTCGGCAAGCGTCTTCTGCACCTTGGACGGCGCAAACGCGATCGGCAAATAGGTATAGCGCTCGCTGTACATCGTGAGGATCACGAAGTCGAGCCCTTCAAGCGGCTCGCGTTTGAATCCCTTGAAGTTCGGATCGGTGAACGCGTCGGTCAGCTCGGTCTCGCGCTCGCCTCTGCGGCAGCAGAAGATGACGCCGTCGCCGGGTTTAATGAGACCGACCGCATCGCCGTTTTGATCGACCAGATTCATCGGCTCGAAATGGTATTCCGAACCGCCATTCTCATAGAGTTTTTCTACGGCGCGGGCAAGCGCATCGCCGCCGCAGCTTTTGTATTCGCTCATTTCAATTACTCCTTTTCAGACAGTCAATGGATCCGCGGCGTCGGGTCTTCCGCCGTTTCGGGGCAGAAGCGGCCTTCGCCCGGGAATACGGACAGAAGCTCGTCAAAGTGATGGATGATGCAGTCCGGACGGTTCTCCTCGGTGAGCTTGAATTCCAGCCCGCCGGGGTATTCCGCGCCGACCGTTCCGGCGAAGCAGGACTGCTTTGCGCCGATGATGTCGCGTTTCAGATTGTCGCCGACGAAGCAGCTTTCCTCCGGACGCACGCCCGCTTCGGAAAGCGCGAGGAAATAGATCGCCGGATGCGGCTTTCTGAGCATCGTGACGGAGGACTGCTGCACCGTGCAGAAGAGATCGCGGATCCCGTCGTGATCGAGCCATTCGTCGATCTCAAGCGTGCCGATGAGGTCGCTGATGATGCCGACCAAATACCCGCGGGCTCTGAGCTCCTTCACGGTTTCGATGCCCTTTTCCACGACGACGCGTTCGCCCTTTGCGCGGCGGAAGCAGTAGGTCAGCTCCTTTGCGGCAGGCTCGATCTTTTCGCGGTCCCACTCCGGCACAAGCCAGCGAGTCCAGAGCATTTCCTCCGGCGCTTCGCACATGTACTTCAGCGCCCAGTCGCGATAGCCGTCATAGCGCTTGTTCAGAAAATTGTAGAACGCGTCCGCGTCCATATCCGTTCCGCAGATCTCCTTGATGCGCTCGCGCGCCTCGCGGATGAACGGGAGGTTGTCTTCGTCGACGACGCGGAACGTGCCGCCGAGATCCAGAAAGATCGCTTTGATGTGTTCTTTCACGGTCATACCCTCCGTACCTTATCCCAAGCAACGTGCGGCGCGGCGGGGAAGAGCTCCTTGAGTTCACTGAAATCGAAGATGACGGCGTCCGGACGGTTCTCGTCGGTGATCTTTTCCTTCGCAAGCTTTTCCGGCGTCGTGTACAGGATGAACATTCCGTAGCCCGCAAGACGCGTGCCTTCGACGTCGCGGTTCAGATTGTCGCCGATGTAGACGCAGCGCTCCGGCTTAACGCCGAGGATGTCGCACGCCTTGTTCGAGATCGCGGGATCAGGCTTGCGGATGCCCTCGACGCAGGAAAGCAGGACCGCGCCGAAGTATTTTCCGAGATCGTCCGCCTCGAGCCAGCGCGGGATCTCCTGCGAGGTGACGAGGTTCGAAATAATACCGAGCTTGTAGCCGTTTGCGTACAGATCCTTGATCGACTGCGCGCCGTTCGGAGCGACCACGCGGCGGCCGTCCTTGTTGCGGTACTCGATGGTCAGCTCGATCGCATTCTTTTTGATCAGCTCACGGTCGTATTCGGGCGTGAGCCACTTGGTCCAAAGCTCTTCCTCGGTCGCTTCACGCATGGTCTCAAAGCACCATTTGCGATAGCCTGCGTAACGGTAGTCGAGGAACTTGCAGAACTCGTCCGGATCGCCCGTTTCGCCGCACATCTCGGCAATCTTGCGCCGTGCTTCCGCTTCAAACGCGGCGTCGCGCTCCACCAGTCGGAGCGTACCGCCGAGGTCATAAAAGATCGCGTCAAATTCTCTTTCGTTTGCCATGGTTGTTACTCCTGTTCATTTGTATTGTTCAGAGGCGGGAAAATATCCAAAAGCTCCGAGATCCGAGTGATCGTGTAATCGGGCTGCAGAATGATCTCCTGCGGCTCGTTCTTGATCGTGTCGGGCTCGTCGATGCGGACCATGGTCGCAAAGCCTGCTTTGCGCGTGCCCTCGACGTCGCGGATCGGGTTGTCGCCGACGTAAGCGCACTGTTCAGGCGCCTTGCCGATGGCACGGCAAGCAAGATAATAGATCGCCGGATCGGGCTTACGGAGACGCACCTTGGACGAGAGAATGACGGCCTTGAAATAATGCGCAACGCCGTCCGCGATCATCCAGTCGGGGATCTCCGTTTCGGTGATCGTGTTCGCAATAATGCCGAGCGTGTAGCCGCGGCGGTCAAGCTCGATGATCGTGGATTTCACATCGTCGCGCGGGACGCGGCGTCCGTCGTGGTCGCGCCAAAGCCGCGTGAGCCTGCCGGCGTGCTTGCAGACGCGCTCCGGATCGTAATCGGGAAGCAGGTGCTGGCTCCATAATTCCATCTCACCCGCGTCGAGCAAGGTCTTCTTGACCTCGCTGCGGTATTTCTTCCAACGTGCTTCCAGCTTTTCGAAGAAGACGTCATGCGGTTCGGTCGCGCCGACCAGTTCCATCAGCTCCCGCTCCGCCGCGTCCGAAAACGCCTTATCGGGGATCACGATGCGCAGGGTATTGCCAACGTCAAAAAAGATCGTATCCGTCATTTGCTCCAGCTCCTCTTTTCTGTATTTTGAATGGTTATTGCTTGTCGAACCGCCGCAGGATTTCCGGCAGCTCGTACAGTTCCTTGATGGTGTAGTCCGGCTTCGGCGCGTCGGGACCGGTGAAGCCGACGTCGCGGTGCGCGATGGACGGGTTCTCGATCTTGACCACCAGTCCGAAGTGCGCGTTGCGCGCGCCGAGCACATCGCGTGAGATCGTGTCGCCCACATAGCACGCCTCTTCCGGCGCGGCGCCGAGGCTGTTCAGCGCGATCTCGAAGATGCGCGGATCGGGCTTTCTGATGCCGGTCTCGCTCGACATTACGATGCATTCCATATATTCGGAAATGCCGTATTCGTTCATCATGTGGGGGACGAGGGAGGTCGATATGATGTTTGAAACGATCCCCATGCGAATGCCCATGCCGTGTAGGGTTTCGACCGTTTCCTTTAAGCGGGGCTTGCGCATCAGGGTCAGCCGGTCGTAGTCGTAGAGAAAGCTCAGTTCCTCCGCGATCGGATTTAGACGCGCTTCGCCGATGTTGAACTCCTTGAGATAATAGTCGTTCCAGATCTTAGCGGCGGGAAGCTCCGTACGCGCCTGCTCGCTCCAATGCTTATACGTTTCGCCGTTTTCGTGCAGAGAAACGGCAAGCACTTCGGGCGTCGTGTCAAGGACGATCCCATAGTCGGAAAGCCTGTCGAGAAGATGCGCGGCAAACCGCCGCATCGAGTCCGCCTTCTTGATGACCGAATGCAGCGTTCCGCCGAGATCGAACAGGACAACCTTGATCATGAAACCCTCCGAAACCCCATTTTTACGTAAACGTTTTCGCTACTGTAATTGTATAACATAGCACGGTATTTGTCAACAAGAAAAAACGCGGGAACGGCGGTTTCTTCCGGGGAAGGTTCTGCGTGCTTTCTGTATATTGTTGCAGGATTTTCAATGAATTCGGCGGATTATGAATATATTCCCGTTATTTTGAACGGATATACAAAACCGGTCAGACAACTTTTCCCCGTTTTCCGAGGCGGTGCGGTCATTGTTCGTTGACAAATATGAAAAACGGATGTACAATAACTTATCCGAAAACGTTTTCACCGGTTTTCGAGAGTTGTTTCCGGAGGAATATTTTGTGGGATTTGTAACTCTGAAAGACGTTGCCAAGGTCGCGGGCGTTTCTTACGCAACCGTTTCGCGCGCGCTTTCGGGCAGCCCCGAAATCGGCGAAAGCACGCGAAAGAGGGTCGTCCGCATCTGCGAGGAGATGGGTTACACGCCGAACTCCGTCGCGCGGTCCATGGTCATGAAGCGGACGAACATCATCGGACTGATCGTAACCAGCATCGACAACCCGTTTATGAGCGAAATGACGGCGCACCTGGAGATCTATGCAAGAAAGTGCGGCTACAATCTGATGGTCTGCAATTCGTCGTACAACCTCGATCTGGAAAAGGAAGTGTTCGCGCTTCTGCTGGGCAGAAAGGTAGACGGCATCATCATCATTCCGGTGGGAAACGAATCGTACGACACGCTGAAAACGCTGACCGCGCAGGTGCCGACCGTGTTTATCGGCGAGAATATGCTCGATCTGCCGGAGAATTACGTCTCCGTCGACAACACCTCGGGGATGATGCAGGCGACGGAGTATCTGTATTCGCTCGGACATCGGCGGATCCTGTACTTCGGGGCGCGCGACAACAGCATGACGCATAAGCTGCGTGTCGACGGCTATCTGCACGCGTGCGAAAAGCTCGGCATCACGCCGAACGTGATCCGCAACACCAGCGCACGAAGCTCGTTCCAGGTCGGCTACGTTCTCGCGAGCGAGCATTTTCAGAAGGGCTTTTCCGAAACGGCGATCCTTTGCGCGGCGGACACGCTCGCGATCGGCGTCATTCAGGCGGCGTATGAAAAGGGCATCCGGATTCCGGAGGACCTTTCGCTGATGGGGTTTGACAACATCTCGTTTTCTGCATTGCCGCCGATCGATCTCACGACGGTCAATCAGCCCAAGCAGGAGCTTGCGATCTCCGCGCTTGACATGCTGAACAATCGCATCAAAAAGCCCGACGCGCCTCACACCAGGACGATCCTGTCGCCTTCGGTCGTGATCCGCAATTCCTGCCGGGCAATCGATAACTGAACACAAAAGAGGAGAATCATGTATCGTTACGAGCTTCACCTTCACACTTCGGAATCCAGCAAGTGCGGTCACGTCGCCGCAGCCGATCAGGTCAGGACCTATCACGAACTCGGCTATGCCGGTATCTGCGTGACCGATCATCTGCACAACATGCAGATCGGTCATTATGACGTTCCGAACGATTGGAACGCGATCATCGACCGCTACCTTATGGGCTATCATGCTGCGAAAGCGGCGGGGGACGCGATCGGACTGGACGTCATCTTCGGCGTCGAGCTGCGCTTTCCGGAAAACAACAGCGATTATCTGATCTACGGCATCGACGAGGCGTGGCTGTACGCGCATCCGTGGATCACGCAGATGGATCATCAGTCGTTCTTCGATCGATATAAGGACGAGGTGCTCATCATCCACGCGCATCCGTACCGCAACTGCGACGAGGTGTTTTACGACTGCGTACACGGGATCGAGATTGTGAACTGCAATCCGCGGCACGACAGCCGCAACGCGCTTGCGCTGCAGCTTGCGAAGGAGAACCCGCATCTGTACCGTACCGTCGGAAGCGACGCGCATCAGATCGGGGATGAGGGACGCGCGGCGATCGTGACCGAGGAGCGGATCCGCGATTCCTTTGCGTTAAAGGACGTGATCACATCCGGACGGTACCGCAACGAGTGCCCGGAATTTGATTGGATCATCAAAGAAAGCGAGGCTTTTTTCCATGTTTGACAGTATGATTATCGGACAGATCACGCTTGATCACAACATCGACTACGACGGACGCGAGGAGTTTATCAACGGCGGCGCGGTCACGTTTTCCGGCTATGCCGCTGCGGCGATCGGGCATTCCGTTGCGGTCGTTCCGAAGGGCAACACGCGCGTGATCGATCCGTTCCGCGTGTTCGCGGACAGCAAGGTCGAGAAGGTGTTTGCGGTCGAATCCGATACCTATACGGAAATGCAAAACACGTATTTTACGGCGGACCGCGAGCGTCGCCGCAGCCTCAACACCAAGCGGATCGAGCCGTATAAGCCCTCCGATCTGCCGGATGCCGAAGCAAGGATCTATCATCTCGGCGGGCTTGTGGCGGGCGATTTCCCACACGAATTCGTCGAAGCCTGCGCCGCGCGCGGCGACGTCGGATTGGACGTGCAGGGCATGATGCGCTACCGCAACGACGACGAAACGCTTGAGCTTCGCGACTGGCCGGAGAAGCGCGAAATCCTTCCGCTGATCCGTTATCTCAAAACCGACGCTGCCGAAGCCGAAAAGCTCACCGGCACCGACGACCGCGAAAAGGCGGCGTTCCTTCTCTGCGAGTGGGGGGCGAAGGAGGTCGTCATCACGCACAACACCGAGGTGATCGCCTGCGACGGCAAACAAATCTTCCGCGCGCCGCTTCGCCCGAGAAACCTCACCGGACGCACCGGCAGAGGCGATACGACCTTTGCGGGATATCTGTGCGAGCGGCTGCATGCCGACATTTCGACCGCGCTGACCTTTGCCGCGGCGCTGGTCTCGCTGAAGATGGAAACGCCGGGTCCGTTCAAGGGCACGCGCGAGGACGTCTACAACTACATCAAAACCTATTATTGCTGAATCGTATATGCGAAGAGGAGAGGGCGAACGTACTCCCTCCAGCGTGTCAAAAAACCTTTTGACACGCTGAACAGACTGTTGGGAAGGGAGAGATGGCGACGCGCGGGAAGCGCGCGACGGCACCGCTGTAACGAAGCGAAGCGAAGTGGCGAAAGAATTCGCGTTTTCGCGACGGAGCTATACTAACGTATGCGACCGAAGATGGCGACGCGCGGGAAGCGTGCGACGTCACCGCTGTAACGGAGCGAAGCGGAGTGGTTAAGAAAACACGGATAGTTAGCGGTGAAATAATAGAAAGAAAGGGCGTCCTTGCGCCTTTTCTTCCTGCAAGTATTCATTTGAATCATCTCGCCGTAAACGGTCTGCCCCCTTTTGCGACAGCCTGAGGAGAGGGCGAACGCTCTCTCCCTTTCTGTATACAGAAACAGCCTCGAAATCGAGACTGTTCGGAATGTCTGAGAATTTGTTATCGTTCGCTCGGCCAAAGACTGCCGGGCCAGTCGGCGCCTCCGGAGAGGGCGTCGAAGGTGTCGATCACGACGACGGTGTCCGCGTCGACGCGCTGCATGACAAAGCGCAGATGATCCTCCGGAATGGCGACGCAGCCGCCGGTGTACGGCTTTGCCGGACCGAAGCAATGTAAAAAGATCGCGGAGCCGAGACCGGGCGTGCCTTCCTCGTTGTAGCTGATGTTCAGACAGTATTGATAGTGATAGATATAGTCGATGATATGCTCGGAATCGCCGCTTTCGACGTCGAGCCCGGGCAGGTCTTTGAGATTGACAAGCTCATTATAATGATAGCCCTCGCGCGGATCGCCCGACCAATAGGTGTCCTGATCCACCTTGACGTAGGGGATCAACGAGCCCGGATCGTCGGCAATGCCGAACGCGCGGTTGAAACGGAACGCGCCGACCGGCGTCTTGGCGTCGCCTTCTTTTGTCTTCCCGAGACCGTTTCTGCCGATAAAGCCGGGCGTCGTCATCACCATATGCCAGCTTCCGTCGCTGCTTTTTTCATGCAGCGAGACCCATGCGTCCGTCGCGTCCTCCGATAATGCGGCGACGACAAAGAGCTGCTTTGCGTCCTTTGCGGCGTCAAGATTATCGATCCATTCGGGCGAGGCGACGTCGATGCCCCGATACCCTTCGACTGCTTTGTCGGACGTGCAGCCTGCAAAAATTGCTGTGAACAGCAATATCGTCGCCAATAGGAAGCATGATTTTTTCATTCGTTTCTCCTCACTTTCTGCTGATCAAACCGTCGGAGCTATCGGTCCGCGGTACTGGAGACAAACCATCGTCAGATCGTCGAACTGCTCCGCATCGCCGACAAAGGCGTCGACATGCGCGCGGACGTTCTTCAAGAGCACTTCCGGCGATGCGTCCTGCTGCTCGTTCAGCGCCGCAAGCATCCGTTCCGTGCCGAACAGCGTTTCATTCGCGTCCGTCGCTTCCGGAACGCCGTCGGTGTAGACGAACAGCTTTGCGCCGGACGCGAGCATGATCTCGTATTCCTTATAGCGCATGCCGTCCATGCCGCCGATGATAAAGCCGTGCTTGTCACGGTACAGCTCGAAATCGCCGTCCGGCGTTTTCAGCACGGGGTATTCGTGCCCCGCATTTGCGCAGGTCAGCTTGCCGGTGGGGATGTCGAGAATGCCGAGCCAGACGGTGACGAACATCTGCTCGCGATTGTTCTGGCAGATCTGATGATTCACCGCTTCGAGAACTTTAGCAGGGCTCATGCCGGTCATGGCGTAGTTTTGCACAAGGATCTTCGATCCCATCATGAACAGCGCAGCGGGAATGCCCTTGCCGGACACGTCCGCGATCACGATGCCGAGGTGATCGTCGTCGATCAGGAAGAAATCGTAGAAGTCGCCGCCGACCTCCTTTGCCGGGTCCATGCTCGCATAGATGTCAAATTCCGCACGGTCCGGGAACGGCGGGAAAAAGTGCGGCAGCATATCCGCCTGAATGCGCGTTGCAAGCGCCAGCTCCGTGCTGATGCGCTCCTTCTCCGCGGTGATCGCGGTGATGTCCTGAATGTATTTGCGGATCTTCTTTGAAAGATCGGCAAACGATTCGGCGAGCACCTCGATCTCGTCGTTCGTGAGGTATCTGTCCTGCATTTCAAACGGCTGTCCGGTCTGTCCGCATTTGGTGATGTCCTCGGTCATTTGCCGGATCGGCTTTACCATGCGGTTGACCGCGATCATCGCAGCAACGTTGCCGATCAGAAAGGCAAGCACCAGCAGAATAATTCCGACAAGGTTCGTCTTGGCGGATTCCTTTTGGAAGGTCGCGGTGGCATTTTCGTTGATCCCGTCATATGCGGAAAGCAGCAGCTGTTCCGGCAGCTCGGTCAGGTTTTTGTCCACAACGTTGATCACCGCCCAGCCGACGGTCGGGACGGGGGAGCCGACCATGTAGTATTCCGTTCCGCCGACGGACACGGTTTGAAGTCCTGTGGATCCGTTGAGCGCGGTTTCGATCAACGCGGCAAGCGCTTCGTTGCCGGAGGACCGTAGATCCTTTGCTTCGCTTTGAAGAGCGACCTTGAAGATCCCGTCCGCTTCGGGTCCGAGGATCACCTGACCGCGATCGTTGATGAGATAGGAGGAGGTACCCTGCTCGGAGGCTTTGATAAAATCGTTCACGCTGTCGAGCACGACGTCGATCCCGACGACGCCGACGGTTTCTCCGTTCAGCTTGACGGGCGCGGAGCAGGTGATCAAGAGCTTTCCGGAAAACGCGTCACGCGTGATCCCGGTAAAATACAGATCGTCCGATTCCACTGCGCCCACATACCAAGGGCGTTCCCTGACCGGGAACGGGATCGGCTCGCCGGATTCGGTCAGCTTGCTTTTTGCCTTTTCGTCGACGCAAAGGTCTGTGCCGTCCGAAAGTCCGATATAGCAGCCGTCGATCTTTTTGGAGTTTTGATGCATCGCGATCATCGGGGTGGAAAGATGCGCAAGATAGCCGAGATATTCGGATTTTGTGTAGTCCACACCCTCTTCAAAAAGCACGAACGCGGAGGACGTTCCGTCGCTTGCGGCGTCGGGCAGCCCGACGGGAAGCGGTGTCAGGCTATCGCGGTTTTCCAAAATCCCCTGCGCCATCGTCTGCAGCATACGTGTGTTGCTGACGATCTCGGCAAAGTCGTTGTCGGCAAGGTTTGCCTTGAGTTCCGTCGCCGAAACAAGCGAGCCCTCCATGACCTGATGCATCGTGGCTTTGGATGTCTCGGAAATCGCGTTCTGCTGTTCGACGCGCGTTTCGGAAACGACGTTCAGAAGCATCCGGTTCTGATACAGTGTTATGCCTGCGAACATGACCGCCAGCAGAAGAAGCATCAAAGCGACGAGCAGGATCGCCCTCTTTTGCAAGCCTCCGAATGTAATGCCCAATATCTTTTTCATGTCGGTTTCCTCCGCTTGTGTCCGTTCCGATCTTACGGTTTCATATATCATAGTTTTCCTAAGGATACAACATAGCAAAAATAGCATGACCTGTCCAACAAATGTCCAACAAAAGTCCGCGCTTATGCGGCAGAGGAGCAAGAAAGAAAATGGATGTTGGACATTTGTTGGACAGAGCCGGTTACAATACCTGATTGATCATTAAAGAACAAAGGAAAATGAAAATGAACACAACAAAGCAACTCGATTTCTGGCGCTGTATCGCCATCATAGCCCTTTGCGCGCTGATCGCGGTCAGTGTTTTGTACGCGGTCGGCGTCGGTTGGAAAACGCCCGCGGCGGGGAAGACCGAAACGGCGACGCTCTCACTGTGGAACGACGGCACCGGCGCAAAGCAAGCGCTGATCGATTACGTCACTGCCGTCACGACCGAGGGCGGCAAGGATTTTATCCCCGAAAAGGATCGCATCGCCGTATTCGATATGGACGGCACGCTCACCTGCGAGACGTACTATACGTATTACGATACGATGATGTTCATCGAATACTGCCTCGTCGATCATCCGGAGCGCGTTTCAGACGAGCTGAAGCAGGTCGCCGCCGCCATTCAGCCGGGGTATCTTGCCGATGAGACGCTTGCGCGAAACTTCGCAAAGGCGTATGCGGGCATGACGGTGGAGGAATTCTCCGCGTATGTCGAGGAATTCGGAAAGAAGTACACGCAGAGCTTTGAAAACATGCGCTATATCGACAACTTCTATCTGCCGATGGTCGAGCTTGTGGAATATCTCTACAACAACGGCTTTGAGATCTGGGTCATCAGCGGCACCGAGCGCACAACGACCCGCGCGATCATCGCCAATTCGCCGATCAAAGATTACGTTTTGCCGGAGCATGTGATCGGCACGGACTTCGAGGTCAAGCAGAAGGGGCACGAAAGCGAGCCGTCCAACATGGATTTCAAGTATGAAAACGGCGACGAGCTCGTGCTGACCGGCGGCTTCATTCAAAAGAACCTGAACGCGAATAAGTCCATCTACATCGAGCGCGAGATCGGGCAGCGTCCGGTTCTGGCGTTCGGCAACAGCGGCAGCGATACGAGCATGATGAACTATACGATCGACGCAAGAAATCCGTACCGCGCCGAAGCCTACATGATCGTTGCGGACGATAATTTCCGCGAATGGGGCAAGCAGGATTGGGATGCGAAGTCCACGGACTATCGTGAGAAGGGCTTTATCCCGATCTCCATGAAGAGCGACTTTGCCGTGATCTATCCGGACGGAATCACAAAGGCGAAGGAACAGTACGTGCCGTTCGTGCTCGATGAAGCGCTCAAGCCCGCTGCATAATCGAAAATACGGAAGAAAAACATCGCCGCAAGCGTTCTGCCTGCGGCGACTTTTTGTATCGGTATTTACATTCTTTGCCGCATGCGGTCGAGGAACGCTTCCGTCGTGCTTGCCCACGAATAGGCGTTCATGTATTCGCCGCGATAGGCGTTGATCGCATCGACGTCGCCGTTCAGGAAGCGGAAAAGATCGCAATCCAGTTTTTCGGGGCAGACGCGAAGCGCGCCCTGCTTCATCTCTAAGATGTCCTCCGCGCCGACGCTTTTTAAGGTGGTGCGCAGCGAACGGATCACGACGTCGAGCTGCTTTTGCATGGAGCGGTCGTAAATGCCCTCCTCCCACAGAACGGCAAATGCCGACGCACGGGTGATGCTGCCGCCCTGTCGGTCGATTAGATACGCGAGTAGCTCTTTTGCTTTCGAACGCGGAAACGCAACGACCTGTCCGTTTGCATAGAGGTCGAATTCGCCGAACGTCCGTGCGGAAATCTTTGCGCCGTCGGCGGGGAGGAGGCTCCTTGTGCTGCGGCGCTGCATGGCAAGGTCGATCTCCTCTTTCAGGCGCTGTTTGTTGACCGGCTTCAGGAGATATCCCGAAGCATGCAGCCGGAACGCGTCCACCGCGTATTCCGAATACCCGGTGAGAAAGATGATCGAAACGTTCGGATCGATTGTCCGGATGCGCGCGGCAAGCTCGATGCCGTTCATGTCCGGCATATTGATGTCGAGCAGCGCGATGTCTGCCGTGCGGCTTTTCAGCCAATCGAGAGCATCCGCCGCGTTCGAAAAGCCGCAGACCTCCGGCTTTGACGGAAGCTCCCGACAAAGCGCGGCAGTCATATTCAGGATCAGCGGTTCATCGTCGATGCAGATGATCTTCATGGCAATACGTTTATTCGCCCTTCAGGGTGTTGAACAGCGCTCTTCTCGTGCCGCCGGACGCGTCGCTTGCTTCGGTCCGCGCGAACGCGAGCAGCGTCACAAACAGCAGTTCAATGTTCTGCTCCTTCGTCCAGATGCGATAGAAGCCCTGCGCGGGAATACCCCTTGCAACTATGTGCGCCTCGGCGTCATCCTCGTGTACATATTGGCTCGTGCTTTCCACGCGCGCAAGCTCGGCATCGTCGCGATAGATTGCGAAATTCACGCCGATAAGTTTGCCGCTGCCGCCGCCGATGCTTGATTCGACACGAATGCCGTTGCGCTTCAGGTGCTTCCAGATGTCCTCGCCGTCGAAGGAGATCGTGTGATGGTTGTCGATCAGCATGGAGTTCCAGTCGGTCGATTCCTCATGCCCGATCAGATGCGGCTTGGTAACGTTGTTGACGTAATCGATGAAGTCGAACTCAAACGGCGTCACCAGAGAGTACTTTGTCATCTTCGCCTCAATCAGCACATTGCGGTTTGCGTCCTCGATCCGATGACCGTACTTCGGCGTGCCGAGATCGGTCAAGAAGTACAGCTCGCGCTCCTCGCCGAGAACGGGGGAGGGGTAGACCGCGTCCGTTCCGACCGCTTCCGTTTCCTTGAGGTTTTTCAGCTTCTTCTTTCCGAGGATGACGGAGCCGAGCGCAACCGCAAGGACCACGCCGCCCGCGATGATCAGGTAGATCGCGATGCCTTTGCCGCTGTGGATCACGGACGGATCGGTCGGATCGTACAGGACGTCGACCGTCTTGCCGACCTTGTAGAAGGGGCTGTAGGAATCGAGCAGTTGGACGTATTCTGTCCCGTTGACGGTGTACTTGACCGTGACGTCGTGCTGGACGTCGTCATCCGAAAAATCGCCCGGACGCTCCACGACGGAAACGATCTCGGCTGTCGTTTTTTCAAAGCCCTTCGATTGGAAGAATGTCAGATACACGCCGACGGCGATCACGATGATCGCGAGGACCATCGCAAACCAGCGCAGACGAATGCCTTTGAGTGAGAACATAGTAAATCTCCTTTCCCTTTCTTACAGGGTATTCCATCACACGCTGTCCAACAAATGTCCAACAGCGTTTGCAAAAGCTGATTTTGCGAAAGGCTTATTCGATCGTCAGAATATCGGAGAACCCGGTTACCTCGAAGATCTCCATGATGATCTCGTTCGCGTTTTTGACCTTCATAATGCCCTGCCGATTCATCGTCTTCTGCGCCGCAAGAAGCACGCGAAGCCCTGCGGATGAGATGTAGTCGAGCTTTTCAAAATCAAAGGTCAGCGCCTCGACGCCTTCGAGCGCCTCTTTCAGCGTCTCCTCGAGGTTCGGCGCGGTCATGGTGTCCAATCTGCCTTCCAGCGCTACGATCAGCGAAGTTCCGATCCTGTCCTGATGAATGGTCATGTTTTTCTCCTCTCAGAATGTTTTTTCGATTACCATTTCCACGTTGTTTCCGCGGATAAAGATCTTTACGTCGTCGGCGAGCCGTGCCGTGATCGACTTTTCCAGCTCGTCCCATTTTTCCGGTTCCTTCTCTTTGTTTTCGGCGACGGCGTCCCGATACGCCTTCAGCGACCAACCGTATAGCATGGCGTTCGGCGACATGTCCATCGACGCGTCAAAGCCCGTTACATCCACATAGGAATAGCCGTAGCCAAGCTCGGATACAGCGGGGTCATACGATTCGGACATCGTCGCCAAAATCTCTTTGAGCCGTCCCATAAAGCCCTTTGCGGCGGCGTTTTTTCCGGACGAGCTCGTTTTGAGAAGTACTTCGCGAAGCGCCTGCGTCATGACCGTCTGCGTCTTGAGATGCAGGGAAAACACCGTACCTTCCGACTCGACCCAATAGTGGAACCGTTCGTCGCCGATCAGCGTTTTCAGCATGCCCGTCATCTCCTCGGCGAGCAGCCGTAACCGCAATGTCTGCTTCGGGTCCAGATCGCGATAGGCGGCGGCGCGCTCGGTTTCAAGGAGCACGTTTTCAAATCCCGTTCCGTTTGGGGTAATGGTAATGACGTCTGTTTTCATGGAAATACCTCCGTTTATCGTTCTTCCGTTCTCTGTAAAAACCGCAAAAGCCCGTTCGGGATCTCCGCTCTTCCGTCCATCCCGGTGTCGCCCAATTTGACCAGCTTGTTGCTTCCGTGATAATCGCTGCCCGCCGTAACGTACAGCCCGAACCCTTCGGCAAGCGCAAGCACCTCCTGACGAAGCTTATCGGTGTAGCCGGAATAGAACGCCTCCATGCCCAAAAGTCCGAAGCCCATCAGCTTTTCGACACGGTTTTTCAGCGCTTCGCCGAGGATCAGCTGATCGCCGTTTCCGAACGGCGGATGCGCAAGCACGGGAATGCCGCCGCTTTCCGATATGCCGCGGATCGCTTCCTCCGGGCGGACGTATTCCTCCGCGATGTGCGCCTGATTGATATACGTCCGGATCGCTTCGTTCCGGCCCTTTGCATAGCCCTTCTGCACCATCAGGTTCCCGATGTGCGGCTTTCCCGGATTGTCCGTCTTCAGAAGCGTATCGACGTCCTGCTCGGAGAAGGTGAACCCGAACCGCTCCTTCAGAAACGCCAGTCGCTTCAACAGTTTTTTCATGCGGTATCCGTGACCGAGCTGCACGATCCGATTGATCGCCTCCGCGTCCGGATCGTAGCCGTAGCCGAGGATGTGATACTGCCCTTCTTCGTCCTTGCATGAAAATTCCACGCCCGTGATAAACGCGGGATCGTCCGCCTTTCGCGCGGAAAGGATGCGTCTGCCGCCCTCGATTGCGTCGTGATCCGTGACCGAAAACAGCCCGATCCCGGCAGCTTTGACGCGCACAAGAATCTCCTCCGGCGTATCGGTGCCGTCGGAAACGGTCGTGTGCATATGCAGATCGATTTTCGGAAAGGGTTCCGTCATACGCTTCAAAGATTCTTTTTCAATGTTAAAATGTTCTGTCCGCCGCGGTATTCATACGCGACGTCGTCCATGATCTTCTTGGTCAAAAAGATCCCGAGCCCGCCGATCTCGCGCTCCGATGCGGAGAGCAGAACGTCCGGATCCCGATGCTTCAAAGGATCGTAAGGAACGCCGTGATCCATAAACGTGATCGAAACGCTCATCGGATCCTCGGAAAACTCGACGCGTACGGTCGCGCTGCCGGAAAGCGGGGAGTACGCGTAATGCGCGATGTTGATGAAGATCTCCTCCGCGGCGAGTCCGATCTGCATCCGTGCCTTCATGGGACAGTCGTTTTCCTCAAGGTGCTGCTCGATAAACGCCTGCACCGTCGGAAGATTTTCGTCGGTCGCCTCGACCTCGATCTCGTTTCGGGTGAACAGCAGCGAATCGACGGTGTTCAGAAGCTCCAAAAGCTCTTTCGTCCAGTACGTGATCTCCTTGCGGTCCATCTCATTTTCAAGCCCGCGTCTGCGGATCGAACGACGGATCAAACGCATATAGCCGACGATGCGCGCCTTGTCCTCGACCTCGCGGAGCTTCTTTTCATTGCCCGTGCCAAGATACGCCGAAAGCGCACGGCGCCAGAAGCGCTTGCCGGTTTCAAAGTCGAAGCCCTGGAACCGCATGATAACGCCGTGATCGACCTCGGAGAAGCCGACGAACGAATTGTAGATCGAGCCGAGCTCAAAGATGGGGTAGCCCACGGCGAGCGTGTCCATGTCAATGATCAGCACCTCGTCGTTTTGCAGCTCGAGATTCTTTGTATGATAGTCGCCGTGGATCATATGATCGTCGTGCGGCACGGCTTCGATCAACGCATACAGCTTCTTCCAAGCGTCCTCCGGAAGATAGTCCTTTAAGAACGTCGCCCAGCCGAGCGCCGTTTCCTTCATGTCGGGCAGCTTTCCCTTCGGCACGAGCGTCGCGTGGATCTTTTTCAGCATATCCACGAACTCCGTGACGCACCAGTCGAACTTGTCCGGATCGTTTTTCAGGATCTTCGAAAACGAACGCGCGTTCAAAAGCTCGAATACCGAGCCGTAGCTGTTGCCGACCTTGACCACGTCATAGGAGATCGCGGTGGGAATCCCGAGGATCAGCGCAAGCTTCGCAACCTCGCGCTCGTGCTGAATGTCCTTTAACGCGTCGGCATTTTTATAGACCTTTACGACGTTGTCCTTGTCGATGCGGTAGATCGTGCCGTTTGCGCCGCGCCCGATCTCCTCGCAGCCCTCGATCGAAACGACGCGGTACGCCTTTTCGACCTTCATCATTTCGGTAAAGCCGGTCATGTCGAGGATCTCGTAGACGTCGGAATTTACGCCCGTGATGGTGAGATCGGGGTGTGTCTTCTTGACCCGAAGCAGCATCCTTAACCCCGCGCTTGAAATATACTGGAGCTCCGTCGCATCCAGAACGACCGCCGCGCCGTCCTTGCCTTCAAGCTCGGAGAGGATGTTCCGTTCGATTTCGGCGGCGTTGTTGGAATCGATCCGCCCTTTTAATGCAATCTGTACCGTCATAACAATCTCCTATCTGGCTTTATCTTTTTGTTTCTATCATATCTTGTCCAACAAATGTCCAACAAACCGACCGTCAATCAACAGTAACCTGCGTTGCTTTTTCCAAACGTTCGGACCGCGCAGTACGATCCAAACAAGCCCCAAAAGCGGCAGGTTCAGCGGACCGGATCGATTCCGGATGCAAAGCCGCTCATGCGGATTTTCCTATACAATACCAGTATAGCATAGGTACACGCGTTTTTCAAAGAAAATACTGAAAGCGCACAACTTCCGTTGCCGCGATCTATGCCAACTATGACGCGGCAATCAATACAAACGGATACATATATTATCACCAACAGCGACCCCTCGGTCCGAAAGTCGGCTGATCGAAACACTTTACAGGAACTTGAAAGGACGTTTCGGCATCCTTTCTTTTTGTTTTGGATTGACTTTTTCGGCAATGGTGGTATACTGTTCATTGAGAAGTTACATTGTATACATGACAAGTTCTCAACAGGAGGAACCGATATGGAAATCAGACGCGATTTGTATCTGAAGAAGATCATCAGCTATATGTGGGACGGGCAGGTGAAGGTGATCACCGGCATTCGCAGATGCGGCAAGTCATATCTGCTCCGGGTTTTGTTTCGGAACTATCTGCTGGGGCAAAGCGTTGATGATGCGCACATCCTAACCTTTGAACTCGATCTTGCGAGAGATATTCGGTATCGGAATCCGTTGGAACTCGCAAGGACGGTGCGGGAGCGTGTGGAGGGGCAGGAGGATCGGTATTATCTGTTTGTGGATGAGATCCAGATGTCTGATGAGGTATCGAATCCCTATAATCCCGATGGCAAGAAGATCACATTCTGCGATGCGCTGAACGATCTGAAATCGCTTCCGAATCTGGACATCTATGTCACCGGCAGCAATTCGAAGATGCTGTCCAGCGACATTCTGACGGAGTTTCGCGGACGCAGCGATGAGATTCGCGTGCATCCGCTGCGTTTTGCGGAATACTATGCAGCGGTCGGCGGCGATAAAACAGAGGCATTTGAGGAGTATGCCTTTTACGGCGGCATGCCGTTGATCCGGTCGCGACCGGACGATGCTGCGAAAATGAACTATCTGAAAACGCTCTTTTCCGAAGTCTATCTCAGAGACATCGCAGAGCGCAAAAAGGTGAAGCGTGAGGATGCGTTATCCGCAACGCTTGATTTGCTGTGTTCTTCCGTCGGATCATTAACAAATCCGAACAATATTGCATCTTCATTGAATTCGCGACAAAAGCTCGCGGGGGAGAACACTGTTGCGCCGAACACAGTGAAGGCGTATATCGGACATCTTGCAGACGCCTATCTGTTTGAGGAATGTCGCCGCTACGACGTCAAGGGCAGGGACTATTTCGACTATCCGAATAAGTATTACTGCGAGGATCTGGGGCTGCGTAACGCACGGATCGGATTCCGGCAGCAGGAGATGACGCACATCATGGAGAACATCATCTATAACGAGCTGCGGATTCGCGGCTGTGAAGTCGATATCGGGATCGTCTACAGCAATGAGAAGAATAAAGCCGGACAATCGGTTCCGGTTGCGAGGGAGATCGACTTTATCGCAACACACGGAGGCAAGAAAACCTATATCCAGTCCGCGTACGCACTGGACAATGAAGAAAAGGCGATGACGGAGAAGAAGCCGTTTGGACTCACCGGCGATTCATTCCCCAAAATCATCGTCCGACATGACATTCGGAAGCGCTGGTACGATGAAAACGGCGTTCTCAATATCGGAATCATCGACTTTCTTTTGGATGAATCAATCGTCTGAAAAAAGTCATTTTACCGATTACTCCACTTCCACTTCATTTTTGGTATGAAAAAAGCCCCAGGATTGGGGCTTTCTTGGTACCCGGTACGGGAGTCGAACCCGTGTTACCGCCGTGAGAGGGCGGTGTCCT
>CALGGM010000064.1 GCA_937915925.1 uncultured Clostridia bacterium
CGGTGCCGTCGCGCGCTTCCCGCGCGTCGCCATCTCTCCCTTATCAACAGCCTTTACGGCTACCACGACAGCTTTTATTTATTTTGGGAAGGTCTGTAAGCTCGCCCTTCTTCCCTTTGATCCGTGCAAATTTTGCAGAAAAAGCGAGCATTGTTCACATTCTGTTGACAAACGTGTGAAAAAGGAATGGTATAATAAGACATCTTGTAAAGGGCATAGCATCGGCTTTCGCCCCGGAAAGGAACATTTTGAAGCGACCCCAGTGGAGTAAAAAACAGGCGATCCTGATCGGCGCGCTCGGCGGCGTCATGCTTTGCGCGATCGTTTTTCTGATCGCGATTCTCTCGCGCCCCGCCGCGCAGACCGTGGCGGACACGCCCGAGCCCAAAGTCGAGACGGAAGATATCACGTACATGGAGGAAGGCACCGTTGCGCTCGAAACCGAGCCCACGCCTCCGCCGGATCTCGTGATCGATTTCCGCGCCGACACGGAGCACCCGCTGCCCGAGGACGGCGCGGTCCTGCCGCTCGGCGAAGACTATACGATCGGCGGAACGGTCTTTTCGAACTATCCCTTGGACAGCGTGACCGTTTCGATCTCCTGCTCGCACAACACGCAAAAGCCGTATCCGTATAAGAAAACGGTGCATTTCAAGCGCACGGGACAGGGCGTGTATGCGCTGACCGACGATACGACCGACGAGGGCGTTTCGCTCTCCGATCTCGTCCGTTTCTCCGACCTGCTCGTGGGCGTGCATACGATGAAGATCACCGCGGCGGTCAAGGGCTCGCGCGCAGTCGAGCTGTTCCGCTGCTCGTTCTACGTCGTCGGCGAGGAATGGGAGACGATCACGCGGGAGAACTTCCCCGATTCCTATCCCGAAGCGCTGCAGTTTTTCGGCAGCACCGAGCGGTTCCTGTACCGCTACCAGTGGGTGTTCGGGCGCTACATCCTTGCCGATCCGGATTGGGAAAAGACGTACATCACCGAGATCCCGGGGTACCCGGACAACATGCCGTGGCGGGTACACGTCGACGCGGTTCCGTACTTTACAAAAGCGTTTGACTATCTCAACACCTCGTACGTGCGCGTACACGGCACGAACGGCGACACGGGCGTGATCCGGGCGATCGATCTGATCACCGAGTACAACGGCTGCTACGTCTCGCGGTTCACGTCGTCGCTGAAATCGATCAGTCACCACACCTTCGGCACGGCGGTCGACGTCAACGCGTCGATGGAGCCGAACAAGAACAACGACGCGAACACCGCCGTCATCGACAACGACGTCAAGGAGCATCTTACCTACAACGGCATCCTGACGGAGGATGGGATCACGTATTACGATTTCACCTACGACGGCACGTACAGGACCGATCCGAACGGCGTGCCCGAGACCTGTGTCAACTACCTGCTCTTTGAGCTCGGGTTCTTCCGCGCCGGCTTCAACTGGGCGCACTACTACAAATCGACGAGCGACGCGATGCACTTCTGCCTGAGCGAGTTCGTGACCTACAACCACGAGCACGCGAAGTTCGGTCTTCGAAAGGTGTACCGCTACGCCGATCCGGTGATTGTCAGCACGCCGGAGCCCGACGAAGGCACGGCGGATGAAACGCCGGAACCAAGCGAGGACGCCGTCGAAACGACCCCGTAAATCATCGAAAAACCGCCGCGGGACAAGCGCTCGCGGCGATTTGATTTTTGGCGAATCCGTGAAGGAAAATCGATGAATTTGGGACGAAACTGTAACCCCGATGTGAATAATCGGATATTTTGAAAACACATTATAAAAAAACGTCGAAAACCGGCACAAGCCCAAAAAAGTGTGCTACGATACGCCTCACAGGAGGTGGATCGTATGAAAACACTCAAACGTTTTGCGATAACCGTCACGGCGGCGCTGTGTCTTCTGTCCCCGTTTTTCACCGAGGCGAAGGCGGATGCGGCCGCGATCACGATCCGTGCGGAGGAGATCTCGAAGGGCGACGAGCTGAGCAAGCAGATCGCCGACACCTATCAGCGCGCGAAGAAGGCGGCGGGCGTCAAGTCGTTCAAGGGCAAGTGCGGCAAGTATGTGAACCGCCAGCTGGTCCTGCTCGGCATCAACAAAAAGTACATCGGCTGCAACGGCAACAAGGCGTTCGACATCTACGAAAAGAAGTCCGAGACGACCGGCGGCTACAAGGTCACGGCGTACTCCGCAAAGAAGTACACGCTGAAGAGCGCGCTCGAGGCGATCGAAAAGAGCGATCCGCACGCGAGAAACATTCTGGTCGGCTTCCAGAAGGGCACGAGCAAGGCGGGCAAAAAGTACGGACACGTGCTGTTCATCCACGGCATCGAGAACGGGACCGTCTATTTCTCCGACAGCTTCGCGCAGACCGTGAACGGCAAGCGCTATAAGGAGGGCGAACCGATCTCCTGCTCCATCTCCACGTTCGCCTCGCTGTATAAGAAATACAAACTTGACGGCGTCATTCACTTCGGATAACACCCATCCTTGGGTACACAAATACAAACATGCAGACACAGACCGCCCATCAGGGCGGTTTGTGTTTCAGACTGTCGTAGAAGGGGTCAGACTATTTGCGGCGAGAGAATTTAAATGAATACTTGTCGGAAGAAAGGGCGCAAGGACGCCCTTTCTTTCTATATTATTTCGCCGCAATTATTTCGCCGCAAATTATCCGCGTTTTCGCTCGGTCGCATACGTTAGTATAGCTCCATCGCGAAAACGCGAATTCTGCCTTCCTTCCCAACAGTCTGTTCTTCGAGGCGCCGAAAAACAGTGAAGAGTGAAGAGTACAGGTGGATTTTCCTCCGGAAAATCTTCCTTTTCTTTTCTCTTTTCTCTCTTCTCTTTTCACTGACAACAGACGGGCGCTGCCCGTCCGTTGTCGGCTGTTATGCGTTTTTGCCGCAGCAGTTTTTGTACTTCTTGCCGCTGCCGCAGGGGCAGGGATCGTTGCGTCCGATCTTTGCGGAGCGCTTCAACACCTTCGGCTTTGCGCCGTCCAACGACGGCGTTTCGACCGGCTTTGCGACCTGCTTGCGCTCGACGGGCGCCTTTCGCACCTGCACGCGCAGGAGGTTCTTCACCGCTTCCTCGCGGATGCGCTCGATCATCGCGTCGAACAGGTCCGCGCCCTCGTTTGCGTAGGCGCTCGCAGGATCCGCCTGCGCGTACGCGCGAAGCCCGATGCCCTGCTTCAGCTGATCCATCGCGTCGATCTGATCCATCCAGTTCGTGTCGACCGCGCGCAGCAGCACGATGCGCTCGACCTCGCGCATGTCGACGCCCTGTTCAATAAGCTCCGCTTCCTTCTTTTCGCGAAGCCTGTCCATAAACACCCGGCACCGATCGACGAGATCGCTGCGCCGACGGATGTCCGCGCTGTGCAGGATCCCGAACGCGTCCGCGCCGCAGACGTCGGAAAGCTCCTTTTCGATCGCGGAGATGTCCCACTCCTCGGGCTTCGAATGCTCGCTTGCGTAGGCGTTCACGATGTTCTCCGCCGTTTCGCCGATCATGCTTGTGAACTGATCCTTTAGGTCCTCGCCCATCAGAACCTTGCGGCGCTCGCCATAGATGACCTCGCGCTGCTTGTTCATGACGTCGTCGTATTTCAGAACGTTCTTGCGCGTGTCGAAGTTCGCCGCCTCGACGCGCTTCTGCGCGTTCTCGATCTGCTTTGTGATAAAGCCGTTCTCGATCGGATAGGCGTCGTCGGGCGAAAGCCGCGTCATCATGCCCTCCATGCGATCCATGCCGAAGCGCCGCATCAGCTCGTCCTTCAGCGATACATAGAACCGCGTGCTGCCCGGGTCGCCCTGACGTCCGGCGCGGCCGCGAAGCTGGTTATCGATACGGCGGCTTTCGTGCCGTTCCGTGCCGATGATGTGAAGGCCGCCTAATTTCACGACCTCCTCGTGCTCGCGGTCGGTCTCCTGCTTGAACGCGGCGTACAGCTTCGCGTACTGCTCGCGCGCGGCAAGGATCTCCTCGTCGTCGGTCTCGGCATGTCCGGTCGCTTCCTCGATGAGCTCCTCCTCCATGCCGTCCTGCCGCATCGCGCGGCGCGCCAGAAAGTCCGGATTGCCGCCGAGCAGAATGTCCGTGCCGCGGCCCGCCATGTTCGTGGCGATCGTGATCTGGTTGAGCTTGCCCGCCTGCGCGACGATCTCCGCTTCCTTCGCGTGATACTTCGCGTTCAGGACCTCGTGCGCGATGCCTCTGCGCTTCAGAAGCCCGGAGAGGTATTCGCTGCGCTCGACCGAGATCGTACCGACCAGGATCGGCTGACCCGTCGCGTGGACCTGTTCGATCTCCTGCACGACCGCGCGGAACTTGCCCTCCTCGGTCATGTAGACGCAGTCCTTGTTGTCGACGCGGATGTTCGGCTTGTTCGTCGGGATCTCCACAACGTCGAGATCGTAGATCGCGGAGAACTCGTCCTCCTCGGTCTTTGCCGTACCGGTCATGCCGGCAAGCTTCTTGAACATGCGGAAGTAGTTCTGGAACGTGATCGTGGCGAGCGTCTTGTTCTCGCGCTCGACCTTCACGCCCTCCTTCGCCTCCAGCGCCTGATGCAAGCCCTCGTTGTAGCGGCGTCCGATCATCAGTCGACCCGTGAACTCGTCGACGATCAGGACCTGTCCGTTCTGCACGACATAGTCCTTGTCGCGTTCAAAGAGCGAACGCGCCCGTAAAGCCTGCTTGATATAATGGTTCAGCTCGGTGTTTTCGGTGTCCGCGAGCGATCCGACATTGAAGAACTTCTCCGCCTTTTTGATGCCCTCCGCGGTCAGCATGACCGAACGGTGCTTGACGTCGACCATGTAGTCGCCGCTTTCCGGCTGTTCGACGCCCGAAAGCTGATCGGATTTACTGATCTCCTTGACGTCCTCGCCGCGGACGAGCCCCTTCACAAAGCGGTCCGCAAGGGTGTACATTTCGGAGCTTTCCTCGCCGTGTCCGGAAATGATCAGCGGCGTTCTCGCTTCGTCAATGAGGATCGAGTCGACCTCGTCGACGATCGCGTAATGCAGCGAGCGCTGCACCATGCGCTCCTTGTAAACGCACATGTTGTCTCTGAGGTAATCGAAGCCGAATTCGTTGTTCGTGCCGTAGGTGATGTCCGCAAGGTACGCGTCCCTGCGCTCGTCGGGATCCAGCTCGTGTACGATGCAACCGACGGTCAGTCCCAGGAAACGATAGATCTTGCCCATCCACTGCGCGTCGCGCTTCGCAAGGTAATCGTTGACGGTGACGATGTGTACGCCCTCGCCCTCCAACGCATTCAGGTACGCCGGCAGCGTCGCGACGAGCGTTTTGCCTTCGCCGGTCTTCATCTCCGCGATGCGTCCCTGATGCAATACCATGCCGCCGAGTAGCTGCACGTCAAAGTGCCGCATGCCGACGGTTCGTACGCTCGCCTCGCGCACGACCGCGAACGCCTCCACCAGCAGGTCGTCGAGCGTTTCGCCGTTTTTCAGGCGTTCCCTGAACTCGACGGTCTTATGCCGCAGCTGTTCGTCGGAAAGCTTTTGCATGTCCGGCTCCAGCGCGTTGATCGCAGCCACCTTGGGCTTGAGCTTTTTTAATTTGCTTTCGCTCGATGTGCCGAGCAGCTTGTCCAAAAATCCCATAAGATTCTCCTTGAACGATAGTAAACCTATTATAACACACAATCACCCCTCTGCAAAGAGGGGGATTGTGAACGCTTCGCAACGATTTTGCGTTATTTTCGTCACATCGGCGCATTCAGCCGGTCAATGATCTCGCGCATGCGACGTCTTTGCGCGTCCGAGAGCATCGGCGAAAGCATCGCGTAGATCTCCTCCATCTTGCCGCTGCTCATCTCGCCGCTGCGCTTCTGCTCCGCGGTCAAAGAAAGCAGCGTTTCCCAAAGCTCGTCGCCCGATTGATTGCGGTACGCTTCATACTGTTCGTTCAGATCCATCTGCGTTTCCTCCGTTTTCGTTCTGGTTTATCGTATGCGCCACGCACCGAATTCGTACCGGACGCATATCATGGGGCAAGGAGGATACGCCATGAACATGCAACCGCAAAGACCGGGTCCGTCCCCGCTTTCCTGCGCCGTCACCTTGGGCGAAGCCGTGCGCGACGAGCACGGGCGCGCGGGCGTCGAAGCGTATGTAAAGGCGCTTGCGCCGCTTTTGCCCGCGGATCTTTTGGATCAGCTTGCCTATCGGCTGAACGTGCCGATCCCAAAGCCTGCGCCGCCCGCGCCGCCGCCTCCGCCGCCGCAAAGGCCCCAGCAGCCGGACATGGAAAAGCTCGGTATAGAGATCCTGTCCTGCAATATTCAGAACGTCACCGATCAGAACGGCCTCATTCAGGATCTCGGTGCGGACAACACGTCGAAGATCAAGAAGGACGCTTCGATTGCCAAAGCGGAGGCCGAACGCGATGTTCAGATCGCACAGGCGAGAGCCGACAAGGAGGCGAATGACGCCCGCGTCGCCGCCGATCTCGAGATCGCTAAGCGGCAGCAGGAGCTGGAGATCCGCCGCGCCGAGCTCAAGCGCGAGGCCGATATCAAGGTCGCTCAGGCTGAGGCGGCCAAGGGGATCGAGGCTGCAGAGCAGAGCCGCTCTCTGAATACCTCCACCGTGAATGCCCGGATCGCGCAGACAGAACGCGAAGCCGAGCTGCGGGAGAAGGAGGTCCAGGTCGAGAAGCAGCGCCTGGACGCCGAGGTCCGCGCCAAGGCCGACGCCGAACGTTATCGCGCGCAGCAGGAGGCAGAGGCTATCCTGTTCCAGCGCCAGAAGCAGGCGGAGGGCGAGGTCCTGGTCTCCACGGTGTTGTTTTCCAACAGCAGCACGGTCATCCACGACCGGGTCGACCTGCGTAAGATTGAACCTCTGACGGATCGTCAGTACTATGTCGGCGGCGGCACCGCCCTGATCGACGCTATCGGCGGAGCGATCCACCACATCACCATGGTTCACAAGTATGCCCGCGAAGAGGATCGCCCGGAACGCACCATCTTCGTCATCACCACGGACGGCATGGAGAACGCCAGCCGCCGCTACAGCAGCGACGAGGTGAAGGCCATGGTGCAGAAGGAAAAGGAGAAGTACGGCTGGGAGTTCTTGTTCCTCGGGGCCAACATCGACGCTGTCGAGACGGCCGCCCACTTCGGCATCGGCGCGGACAGATCCGTCACCTTCAAGAACGATCACCGCGGCCAGCAGCTGAACTATGACGTCGTCGGAAAAGCAGTCCTTCACATGCGGGAATGCGCCGCACCCATGAGCGCGTCCTGGAAGGAGGACATCGAGGAGGATGTGCGCAAGCGCGGGAGGTGAATAGAATGAATAAGTGGAAATCCGGTATCATAGGCGTCGTAATCGGCGACGCCCTCGGCTGCCCCGTGCAGTTTGAATCGAGAGAAGAAGTGTCGAAGCACCCGGTCACGGGCATGCGGGGCTATGGAACCTTCAACCTCCCTGCCGGTTCCTGGACGGACGACAGCTCTCTGACATTGGCGCTTCTGGAGAGCATCCGGCGCACCGGAACTATCGACTATAAGGACATCATGGACAACTTCGTCAAATGGCTGGATGACGGCGCGTTCACCCCATACGGATACGCTTACGATATCGGGCGCGGAACGATAAACGCCATCCATCGGTACAAGCGGTATCATAAGCCGCTCAAGGCCGGCAACATCGATGAGCACTCCAACGGCAACGGCAGCCTCATGCGGATCATGCCCTCAGTGCTTTACTGCATCCAGCATCATCTGAGCGACAGCGAAGCCATCGACATCATCCACAAGGTCGGCAGTCTGACCCATGCCCACATCCGGTCCAATATCGCCTGTGGACTTTACTACTTCATGACCTCCGCCATACTGAATGAAGAAGGCAGCTTGACAAATCGGTTGCAGGCTGGGTTGGACAAAGGCTTTGCATTCTACGAGGCTTATCTGGCTGACCACGAGAATCTGTCATACTATGATCGGCTGCGCAACCTCGACAGCTTCGGCGATTTGCCGGAGGACAGTATCCGTAGCACCGGATATGTCGTGGATACCCTCGAGGCCGCAGTGTGGTCGCTGGTCAACACCGACAGCTTCGCGGACGCACTGCTGAAAGCGGTCAACCTTGGTTATGATACCGATACCGTCGGCGCGGTTTGTGGCGGTCTGGCAGCGCTGTATTACGGGTACGACGCCATTCCCCAGGATTGGCTGGAGGCATTGCAGCGGCTCGATTGGATTGAATCCCTTTGCACAGACGGAAACGTCTGAAGGGCACGGTGCTTGGCATCATGCCCTTTTTCAGGATAAACGGACTTGAAAACACTTCTTGCAAACTGATACGGCCTATGGTAAACTTGGCTTATACATACAGGATGAGGATAAAGCAATGACATACAGCATGCAGATCGCGCGCGTTCGATGGGGTACGGCAGTAAGATCGAGCATGGCCTGCCCGCATGGTGCGAAATGATGCGACGGCCAATGGGCGGAACTGCTTGGAATCCCGACAGGAAAGATGGCCTCTGCCGCGGTGTACATCGGTCATCGTGGGGAGGACGCAGTTTCCTCAGCTTCCACACGATTCAATTTTAATGACATGGTCAAATATGTAGACGGGAAATAACTATTAACGGTATGCATAACGAATTGCATACCGCTTTCGCGTTCATATTTCATTTTTACTTATGAGGCGTGGTTTGCCACCCATGACAAGGATATTATGGTGAAGGAGCTGAAGCGTCGGTTTGAACCGGTCAGTCTGAAGGGCTGGCGGAATATTTTCAGTTTTCGATAAAGACCTGATTTATGGAAGGAGGACCCTATGAGCCAATCAACGATTACCTTGATTATCATTGCTGCAACCTGTTTATTGTACATCATCGAAAAGCTCCCTGTCGCCCTGGTGACCGTGCTGGGCATGCTTGCCATGATCTTTTCCGGCG
>CALGGM010000065.1 GCA_937915925.1 uncultured Clostridia bacterium
GCTTGAGCTGGGGAGCAGCCTCGGTGGGAGCCTCAGTCGGAACCGGAGCCTCGGTGGGAGCTTCTGTGGGAGCCTCGGTGGGTTCCTCATCCTGCGCGTCCGCCGGGGTCTGCTCGGACGGGAGCACGGCAGCGGGGGTCTGCTCCGCTTCGCCGCTCCGTTCGGGCGCGTCGGTACATGTGAACCCGTGCGCCGCGTGGACGCGCGCATAGTATTCGGTCATGCCCTTCCACCCCTTCGCGTCGTCGGTCAGCGCGAAGAACGCGCCTGCGCCAAGAAGCAGTGCGATGATGATGCAAAGGATGATCACGAACACGTTGCCGGCGCGGCGTGCGCGGCGAACAGACGCCGTGTGCTGATAATCACAGGGATACGGAATGATTTTACGAGACATTGCGTTTACCTCCGTCGGATACTCGTTTCATAGCGCTTGCGCGCTCCAAAGTAAAGGTGAATTGCGTGCCGCGTCCGCGGGCGCTGCGCACGGTGATGGACTGTCCGTGGCTCTCGATGATGCGCTTGACGATCGAAAGTCCGAGCCCGGAGCCCATTTGCGGCGCAGGCGTATGCGCCTTTTCAACCTTATAGAAGCGGTCGAACACGTGCGGGACGTCCTCCTGCGGGATGCCGATGCCGTTGTCGCGCACCGTGACGTAGACGGTCTTTCGCATCGAATAGGTCGAAACCGCGATCGATCTGCCCTTTGGCGAATACTTGATCGCGTTGTCGATGAGGTTCCTCAGCACCTGCCCGATCTGCGCCTGATCCGCAAGGACCGTGCACTGCTCCTGCGCAAACCGAACCTCCATCTCCATTTCGTTTTCGACCAATCGCGCCTCGAACGTCAGAAGCGTTCTTCGGATCAGCTCGTTGACGTCGAACACCTCGAAGTTCAGCTGGATCGTGCCGGACTCGATGCGGGCAAGGTCAAGAAGGTCGTTCACGAGCGTCACCATGCGGCGCGTCTCGTTCAGCACGATCTCGATGTACTCGGGATAGTTTTCCGGCGGGATCGTGCCGTCCTGCATCGCTTCCAAAAAGCCCTTCATCGAGGTCAGCGGGCTTCGAAGCTCGTGGCTGACGTTCGCGACAAAGCTTCTTCTCGTCTCTTCGACTTCACGGAGCTGCTCCGCCATTTCGTTTAAGCTCTTGCCGAGCTGCGCCGCTTCGTCGCGTCCCTCGACCGGAATGCGGGTCGAGAAGTCTCCGCGCGAATAGCACTGCACGACATGGTTCATTTCGACGAACGGGTTGATGACGCGATAGGCGGTATAATACGAAACGACGCCGGAGCCGATCAATGCGCCCGCGCTGATCAGCACCGTCCAAAGGATCATATCCCGAAGCGCCTCGCGGATCGGCGAAAGGTCTCCGGTTACCGTGATCAACCCGTCGTTCGGGTCGTCGGAAACCGTGCAGTACGCCGTCAGCACCGGAAAGCTGCCGCTCTTATAATAGCGCCGCATGACGTCGCCGAGCTGATTTGCGCCCGTCTCGATGCGCGCGTACGCGGTATCGGACAGCGGCTGCGCCGCGTATTCCTGCCATTTGGCGTCGGAATAATACGCGGTCACGTCGTCGTGCGTGCCGATGCGTTCCACCAAAAGACCGTTGTCGGAAGCAAGATAGGTCAGGCGCCGTTCGGCGTCCGACGCTCCCGAAGCGATCGATTCGCGTGCGTTTTGCGCATACAAATTCAACTGTGTTCCGTACTCCCCGACCCTTCCCGCGTACACGGTGATCGCAAGGACGGCGCCGATCAGAATGATCGCGGCGGCAACCGTCAGGCACTGCATCACCATCAAACGCGAGAATACGGTACGGAACCGATTCTTACGCATGGACCGATTCAGCTGCGGACGTCGAATTTATACCCTACGCCCCAAACCGTGCGAAGCTGCCAGTTCTCGCGCTCGCCGAGCTTTTCGCGGATGCGCTTGACATGGACGTCGACCGTTCTGGAATCGCCGAAGAAATCGAAGCCCCAGACCTGCTCTAAAAGCTGCTCACGCGTAAACACGCGTCCGCTGTGCGAAGCGAGAAAGTACAGAAGCTCGATCTCCTTGGGCGGCATCTCGATCTGCTCGCCGTCGAGCACGACCGAATAGTTCTCCAGCGAGACGGACAGGTCCGGCAGATTGATCGTGCGCTCGCTCTCCGCGCTCGGCGCAAAGCGGCGAAGCACCGCCTTGATGCGCGCGACAAGCTCATTGGAATCGAACGGCTTTGCGATATAATCGTCCGCGCCGAGCTCCAGACCTCTGACGCGCTCGCCCGTGTCGCCCTTTGCCGTCAGCATGATGACCGGCGTCGCGCTCTCCTGACGGATCTCGTGCAGGATCGTCCAGCCGTCCTTTCCCGGGAGCATGACGTCGAGCACGACGAGCGTCGGCTTCGTGTTGCGGAACGCCTGCATCGCCTCGTAGCCGGTCGTGCAGGTCGCGACCTGGAAGCCCGCCTTTTTCAAATATAGTTCAATGATGGCAAGAATGTTTCTGTCGTCATCGATGACCAAAATCGTATTGTTATCCATTACTACCTCCGTCAATCTGTTACTGTAACCGTAATGCCGTTTTTCATGAGAAGCTCCGCGGTGACGCCGTTGCCTTCTATGAGCGTTCCCGAAAACGACCCGTCATAGATCATCCCACACCCGCAGGAGGGGCTTCGCGCCTTTAAGACGGCGCGATCGCATCCGTACAGCTGCGCAAGACGAAGCGTCTCACTTGCGCCGCACGCATACGCATCGGTCGCATCCGTTCCGTCGCGCATACGCACCGTTCCGTCCGGCTGCCGCTCCGACGGCGTTCTCGGACACGGGAGCCCGCCGAGCATTTCGGGACAAACCGGAATCGCTTCGCCGCGTTTCATCATGGCGATCACGTCTTCATTCGGAACGGTTTTCCCGTCATACCTGCATCGGTATCCGGCAAGGCAAGCGCTGACGATAATCATGGTATGTTACCTTTCTATAGTTAGGTTTATATTAACATAACTTTTGATTTTTGTCTATACTTTGTTCATAAAACAAACGCGCGGAAATTCGTGGGAGGTGGTGACGGACTACCCCTCAGTCATCTATCGGTGACAGCTCTCCTGACAAGGGGAGCTCAAATCTAATTCGTAGGGGCGGATATCATCCGCCCGCTATGTTTCGCGCGGTTCAAGTGACAACCCTTCCGTCAAGGCTCCGCCTTGACACCTCCCCTTGCACAGGGGAGGCAAGGTACACGCTAACGGATCGTAGCGCAGCCAAAAGCCTTCCCCACCAAGGGGAAGCCTTTTTGTTATCGCGTCGTTTGATTGCCTAAATGATCTCCGTAGGGGCGATGATACAGGTCCGGAAAACAAAGAAAGCTTTCCCGCGGGAAAGCCTCCTCTTCTCTTCACTCTTCTCTTTTCTCTCTTCACTGCGCCTTGCGCTCTGCGCTCTGCGCGTCACAGCGCATAGCGCTTCTTGCGCTCAATCAGCATTTCGTAACGCGCAAGCACGTCCTTTGCGATCGTGCTCCACGGGATCGGGATCGTCTCGCGCGCACGCGCGCCGACGTCCTTTGCGGTCTCTAAGGCACGCGCCATGCACGCGGCGATGTCCTCGGGCGTGTTCTTACAGAGGAATCCGTTGTCCCCATCCGTTACGCCCTCCGCGGCGCACGAGCCCTCGATGAGCAGGCTCGGCGTGCCTGCCGCTGCCGCTTCGCGCACGACGAGCCCCGCCGTGTCATAGAGCGACGGGAACACAAAAAGGTCCGCCCTTGCGTACAGCCCCTTCAGAAGATCGCGGTCGGCGAGGTGTCCGGTGAACACGACGTTGTCGGTCAGATGCAGCTGCTCCGTCATCTCCGAAAGCCGTTCCGAATCCGGTCCCTGTCCGACCGAGACGAGCTTGAAATCGGGGTTCGTCTTTTTATAGATCGCCGCCGCTTCGATGACGCTGTTCAGATTCTTCTTGAAGTTCTGCTGCCCGACAAACAGGAACACGTTCCCCGTTCCGAGCCCGAAGCGCTCCTCCGCCGCCTTCGCGTCGTCCGCGGTCGGGTACCAGAGGTTCGTGCCGTTCTGCATCACGACGATCTCGCCGCGATAGCCGTAGCCGCGCAGCACCTCGGCAGTCGCATCGTTGACGGTCCACACCTCGTCGCAATGGTTGAAGAACTGCACGACGCGCCAGACGACCGCCTTTGCGATCGCCTCGCTGTGCGTCTTCTGCAGAACGTCGTCGTAATACTTCGAGTGCAGCGTGGCGATCAGCGGAATATTGCGCTCGTGCGCGATGCGCGTCGCCTCGATCGCGGACACGAACGGCGTGTGCGCGTGAACGATATCAAACGGGATCGTGCTGAGATCGCGCTGAAAGCTGAGATCGATCGCGGGAACGCCGACGCTGTACGCCTCGTTCGGGATCGGCACGCTCGCGTAACGGATCACGGGAAAGCTCTCCGAGGCGTGCGCGTAGCGCTTGTCCGCGCTTCTCGGCGCGATATAATAGCAGGTCTGACCCGCCTTTGAAAGCTCCTCGGCATAGGAGCGGACCACCATTCCGACGCCGTCGATGTGCGGCGGGTAGCATTCACAGAATTCTCCGATGACCATATGTGCATCCTTTTCTGAAATTTGTCTGAATTATAGCACGAATGATTTTGGATTTCCACCGTTTTGACAATCGTTCACAGAAAAGGCGCAATTCAGACAAGGTTCGAATCCGCGTCAGTTTCGAACGACCTGAAAGAGATAGAACTTGAGATAATCCGTCTCCGGCACGTTCCAGAGGATCGGATGGTCCGGCGCCTGCTGCCGCTGCTCGATCTGGCGAAGCTGCACGCCCGCGTCGGAAGCGGCGCGCACGAGCATCTTTTCGAACAGCTCGGTCGGCATGAAATGGCTGCACGACGCGGTCGCAAAATACCCGCCCGGCGGCAAAAGCTTTAACGCCGCGGAGTTGATCTCGCGATAGCCGCGCTCGGCGCTCTGTACCGTCTTGCGCGATTTCGTAAACGCAGGCGGATCAAGGATGATGAGATCGTACGGCTTCTTACCCTCCTGAAGCATCTGCGTGAGAAGATCGAATACGTCCGCGGTGACAAACTCCATGCGATCGATCAGTCCGTTTCGCTCGGCGTTCGCCCTTGCCATGGCGATCGCGGTTTCGGAAATGTCGACCGCCGTGACCTTTTTCGCGCCGCCCATCGCCGCGTTCAGCGCGAACGACCCCGTATGCGTGAAGCAGTCGAGCACGTTCCGGTCCTTTGCGATGCGCCGCACCGCAAGACGGTTGTACTTCTGATCGAGAAAGTACCCCGTCTTCTGCCCGTTCTCGACGTCGACGAGATACGAGATCCCGTTTTCGACGATCTCGGTCACGGCGCTGTCCGGCGTCGGCAGACCCGGTATCTCATACCAGCCCTTGCCCTGTTCGAGTCCCTCGAGCGCGCGGATCGCGACGTCGTTGCGCTCGTAGATCCCCTTGATCCCCGCGCCGTCGGCGTTCAGCACCTCGACGATCAGCGGGAACAGGATCGGCTTGATCCGTTCGATCCCGACCGACAGCGTCTGTGCGACAAGGATATCGTTGAACCGATCGACCGTGAGCCCCGGAAACGCGTCCGCTTCACCGAAGATGACGCGGCACGCCGAGGCGTCCTCGCCCATGACCGTTTTGCGGTAGTCCCATGCGTACTGCACGCGGCGCTTCCAGAACGTCGCGTCGAACCGGTCGTTCGCGTTGCGTGAGACGAGACGGATGCGGATCTTGGAGCGCAGGCTCAGAAAGCCCGTCCCGAGGTACTTGCCCTTTTCGGACACCGCGTCGACCAGCGCGCCGTTTTCCGGCTCGTCCTCGACGGAGAGGACCTCCGCCTCATAGATCCACGGATGCCCGTTCTCGACCCAGCGCGTCCCCTTTTGCGTGACGGTGCATTTCGGAAAGTCCCGTTGTGTTTTCATACCGTTCCCCTGCCTTCGTTGATTTCGGTTCAGTATAACACATCCGCGCGCAAAAGAAAAGACCTCCCCCCGTTCGGGCGGGAGGAGGTACGGTCTTTGATGCTTATTTGAACGCGACCATGGTGTTCGCGATCGTCATGAAGGTCATCAGCAGCGCGTTGAGGAACGCCGGCGTCCAGATGCTGCCGGTCTTCTTATACAGGTTGCGCGAGATGATCGCCGCGATCGACAGCGTGGGAACCATCGCCACGAGAACGATGCCGGACAGCGCCGAGCCGGGGAACGCCGCAACGCCGGTTGCGAACAGCGTTGCGTACTGCAGAACGAGCCACAGGAACGCGCCGCCCGCATTGAGCGCGATCGCAAGAAGATACCCCTTGACGCCCTGCAGCTTCTCGGTGTTCGTGTTGATTGTGATCGCCGCCGTGGAGATGATGTAGTACGCAAGGAACGTCGGCAGATACCGCAGGACCGTCGGTACGATGTTGAAGTCGAACGTCTTGAACGCGAAGGTCCAGATGCGGAAGTCGGTCTTGAAGATGAGATCCACAAGGAACAGGCAGCCGTATGCAGCGACAAGGGTGATCACCGCGATCAGCAGTGAGAGCAGGATCTTGACCGGGCTGAACGTGACGCCGTAATCCCTGAAGGTCACGCCCTTGTTCGCCTTGCTGACGACGTAGACGACGCTCATCGCGAGCAGCGAGATCGCCGCGCACGCGATCGTCCAGTACGCAATGCTGTTGACGCCGAGCGCGTTCCAGAACCTGCCGGTCTCGTACATCGGGGTATGCGCAATGATCGCAAGCAGCGAGCCCGCGACGGTCACGCAGATGCTGCCCGTTAAGAGCGACTTGCGATACTGCTTCTCAAACAGGCTGTAGACGATCCCCAAGAGACCCGCGACGCCGAACACGCAGCCCGCGTACATCAGGATGTTGACCATGTCGGAGCCCGCGCCATCATCCATCAGCGGCGCGAAGAAGACGCCCGGGATGAGGATCAGTCCGAACAGCAGCGCGAACGTGCCGAACTTGGAGCTTGCGCCCGTGACCGACGGCAAGGGCTTGAGCTCGGTCTTGACCTTATTGAAGAACGGAAGCTCGATGAGCAGCGACGCGATCCCGATGATCAGGAAGACGAAGCCGACGAGCGCGACGCACTCGAAGAATTCCTTCCACTGCCATACCTGCTGATCCGGCGCGATGCTGTTCGCCGCGACCGGATAGTCCTTGAACGCCTCAGTGTAGAATTCGACGGCATACGCGGTCGTGTTCTTGCTGAAATGGTTCCACGGATGCGTCTGCGCCGGCTGATAGATGATGCGTCTGCCGCCGTCCGCGGTGTTGTACCACGTATTCGCCTGCGCCGGTTCGGTCTGCCCGAGGAATGCCATGCCGTCCGGTGTGGAGACGTAATCCTTATGACGGACCGTGCCCGCCGGATCCTCCGGATTGCTGAAGAAGAACTCGTCGTACTGCGCCGCAACCTTGCCCATCGTGCGTCCGCCGCCGAGCGCGTCGGAAACCGTCACGTCGACGCCGAAGATGCCGGTGTACGAGAAGTCGGAGCCCTCGGTGAGACCGCAGTAGATCTTGCGGACGCCAGTCGCCATCGCTTCCTGTTCGTCGGTCGCAAGCGCCATCGTGCTGGAGAAGCCACCCATCGAGTGACCCGTGACGCCGATGATACCGTTGCCCGCCTCGTCCTTCAGAACGTAGGGCTGTTCATACATGTACGCGACCGCGTCGTGCATGGAATTGACCCAGAACGGCGCCCATGCCTGCAGGAACGCGCCGAACGCCTCGTACGGCTCATAGACCGCGTTGTCGAGATCCGAATGGCCGTGATCGTACTGGTCGAGCGCCAGAACGACGTAGCCGCGGCGCGAAAGTTCGATGGCGTTTGCGTCCTGCATTTCCGCCGAGTTCAGGTACCCGTGCGTGACGACGACCGTCGGACGCGGATCGTCCGGGCCCGCGCCTTTGGGCATGTACAGAAGTCCCGAAAGCTTGCCGTTCGCCGCGTCAAACGTGATGCGCGTAACCTTCGTTCCGTTCGAACCGTTGAATACGCTCGCAAGGATGCTGCCCAAAAGGATCAGGCACAGCCCGACGCAAAGCGCGATCAATGCTCTTTTTTTCATTTGTTTTCCTCCCTCTGATCATTTAGTTGTTTCCATAGGAAACATTCTGAATGTATTATACAGCATCCGTTCCGCAAATGCAATAGATTTTCCGAAATATGCAAAATTTATGAATCCTTATACGATATTGCAAGGAAGGCGAAAACATGCTATACTGTAAAAAGAATGAGACATTGAGGGGAAAACACTATGAAACTGGAATGGATGGGCGAGCACCGCGAGGTGGTCGAAGCGCTGATTCACTATTGCAACATTTACGCAGGCGTATACCGGATCGAAAAGATGGAATATCAGGGCATCCGCTACTCCTACGCGCAGATCCAGGTGCTGGAGTATCTTTTGGAGAACGAGGAGCGCGGCGAGAACATGTCGTCGATCGCGCAGCGGCTCGGCATCACGCGGAGCAATTTCACCAAGATCATCAACCGCCTTGTCAGCAAAGGGCTTGTGGAAAAAGCGCGCATGCCCGGCAGCAAGCGGGATATCAACGTGACGGTCAACGATCTCGGACGCGAGCTGTACGAGAACTACACAAAGGGAATTTTGAAGCGGCACTTTGAACCGATGTTCCGCGATCTCGACAAGCTCTCCCCCGACGCCCGCACCTACGTGCGCGACGCGCTGATGGACGCCATGCGCGGGCGGAATCAAAAAGAAGAGTGAAAAGAGAAAAGATAAGAGATAAGAGATAGGAGCTGTTAAGAAAGTCCTGTCATTCTGAGCCTTTAGGCGAAGAATCTCCAAAA
>CALGGM010000066.1 GCA_937915925.1 uncultured Clostridia bacterium
CATCAGGACAACCCGGGCAGCGGCTTCACGCTCGAGGGCGAGATCGCCGAAAAGCTCAAGATCGAGGACATCCTTGCATCCTACGGCTACAAGAACATCATCATCGTCGATCCGCAGGACCTCAAAGCGATGAAGGAAGCGATCGAGAACGCGGTCCATTCCGAGGTTCCGGCGGCGATCATCACGCGCCGTCCGTGCCTGCTCATCAAGCGCATCAAGCATGATATCGGCAAGTGCGAGGTCGACGCCTCTAAGTGCATCGGCTGCAAGAAGTGCCTCAGCGTCGGCTGTCCGTCCGTCATGGTCGAGAACAAGAAAGCGAAGATCGACGTCACCACCTGCGTCGGCTGCACGGTCTGCGCGCAGGTCTGCCCGATGGGCGCGATCGCTCGAAAGGAGAAATAAGCAATGGAAAACAAGAGTGCTCTTTTGGTAGGCGTCGGCGGTCAGGGCGCGATCCTCGCCGCGAAGGTTCTTGTCACGGGTCTGATGCGCGCGGGCTACGACGTAAAGATGAGCGAGGTCCACGGCATGTCGCAGCGCGGCGGAAGCGTTTCGACGCAGGTGCATTGGGGAGAGAAGGTCTATTCTCCGGTCATCGGCGACGGCGCGGCGGACATCATCGTTGCGTTTGAAAAGATGGAAGCGGTGCGCTATTCGAATTACTTGAAGCCCAACGGCGTTGCGGTCATCAACGATTACGAGATGGCGTCCTCGACGATCGCGGCGGGCTACGTACAGTACCCCGAGGGCTGTCTCGAAGCGATGCAGGACCACTTCAAGGTCTATCCGTTGAACGCGGAAAAGATCGCAGCGGAGCTTGGCAACGTCAAGTGCGCGAACATCGTGCTGTTCGGCAGCATGGTAAAGGCGCTCGGTATGACGGACATCGACTGGGACGCGGTCATCTCCGACGTCGTTCCGCCGAAGTTCCGCGAGCTGAACCTCAAAGCGTATCACGCGGGCTTTGACGCGGTTTAAGCCCATGAAGGTACTGGTCATCAACCCCGGCGCGACGTCCACGAAGATCGCGGTGTTCGAGGAGGAAACCGAACAGCTTCGCGTCTCCATCGACCACAGCGCCGCGGAGCTAAAGGACTTTGAACACGTTGCGGATCAGATGCCGTACAGAAAGGCGCTGATCCTCGACGCGCTCGAAAAAAACGGCGTCGATCTTCACACGCTTGACGCGGTGTGCGGCAGAGGCGGCTTATTCCGCCATATCCCGTCCGGCACGTACGGCGTGAACGACCGCGCGATCGCGGACATTCTGCACCCGTTCTACGGCGAGCACGCCGCAAACCTCGGCGCGTACATCGCGCGGGAGATCGCGGATCCGCTTCACATTCCGGCGTTTTTCGTTGATCCCGTCTGCGTCGACGAGCTGTGCGATCTCGCACGGGTGTCGGGCTTAAAGGGCATGGAGCGCGAAAGCTTCTTCCACGCGCTGAACCAGAAGTCCGTCGCGAGAAAGGCGGCAAAGACGCTCGGAAAGCCCTATGAGGAGCTGAACCTCATCGTGCTGCACCTGGGCGGCGGCGTGTCCGTCGCGGCGCACGAAAAGGGCATGGTGATCGACAACTTCAACGTCAAGGACGACGGCGCCATGGGGCTCGACCGTCCCGGCGCGCTGCCGGTCAACGCGGTCGTGAACCTGTGCTTCTCCGGCAAGACGAAGCAGGAGATCAAAAAGCTGATCAGCGGCGAGGCAGGCGTATACTCGTATCTCGGCACGAAGGACTTCCGCGAGATCGAGCATCGCGCGCTCTCCGGCGACGATCCCGAGGCGACGCGGATCTTTAAAGCGCTTGCGTATCAGCTTGCGAAGGACGCGGGCGCGATGGCGGCGGTCATGAGGTTCAAGGTCGACGCGATCGTCTACACGGGCGGCATGGCGTATTCAAAGGCGTTCTGCGACGAGCTCGATTCGTATCTTGCGCCGCTGGCAAAGGTTCTGCGGTTCCCGGGCGAGGAGGAGATGAAAAGCCTCGCCGAGGGCGCATTGCGGGTGCTGCACGGCGGCGAATGCAAAACGTATCTGGGGGATGGAAAATGAGAACGATACAGGAAATCATCAATGCCGCGGAGGGCTTTGCGTCCGGCAGGATCGCGGTTGCCGCCGCGCACGACGCGGACGTTCTGAAAGCGGTCGCGGAGGCGAAAAAGAGAAGGATCGCGGAGCCGATCCTGGTCGGGCATGAAGCCGAGATCGTTTCGATCCTGAAGGAGATCGGCGAGGAGCCGGCAGAATACGAGATCATCCACGCGGATTCCGACGTGGACTGCGCCGCAAGAGCGGTGCAGTGCGTCACCGAGGGGAAAGCAAACTTCCTCATGAAGGGGCTTTTGAACACGCCGGACATCATGCGTGCGGTCTTAAAGCCCGAAGCGGGTCTTCGCACGGGGAAGCTCATCAGCCACGTCATGATGTACGAGCCGAAGGGACACCGCATGATGGGGCTCACCGACGGCGGCATGAACACGTTCCCCGATCTCGACAAGAAGGCGGAGATCCTTGAAAATGCCGCAAAGGTGTTTAAAGCGCTTGGTTACGACGAGATCAACGCCGCGTGCATCTGCGGCGCGGAGGTCGTGAACCCGAAAATCCAGTCGACGGTCGACGCGAAAACGCTCTCCGAAATGACGGATCGCTGGGCGCCGTACAACATGAACGTGTACGGTCCGGTGGGTCTGGATCTCGCGGTATCGGAGGCTGCCTGCCGTCATAAGCATTACGCGGCGAAGGGCGCGGGGCAGGCGGACATCCTGCTCGTTCCCTCGTATGAAACGGGCAACGGAATCGGAAAGGCAATGTCGATCTTCGGCGGCGCGATGAACGCCGGCATCGTGGTCGGCGCGAGGGTTCCGATCGTGTTGGTATCCCGCGCGGACAGCGCGGAGGTCAAGCTTGCGTCCATCGCGCTCGGCGCGGTGGTTGCGCGCGGTATGTAACAGCAGGAAAAGGAGGATCATCATGCTGGTAAAGGATATGGTACAGCTCGGCGCGAAGCGTGCGAACATTCGTGAACTCTTTGAGTACGGGCTTCGGAAGAAGGCGGAGATCGGCGCGGAGAACGTCTTTGATTTCTCGATCGGCAATCCGTCCGTGCCTGCGCCCGACGCGGTGCAGGAAGCGTATCGGAAGCTTTCGGAGCGCAAGGACACCGTGAAGATCCACGGCTATACGTCCGCGACCGGCGCCATGTCGGTGCGCGAGGCGATTGCAAGGAACCTTGACGAGCGGTTCCACTGCGGCGCGAAGGCGCAGAACATCTTTGTGACCTGCGGCGCGGCGCCCGCGCTGATGGCGACGATGAAGGCGATGTGCGTCGAGGACGCGGAGTACATCGTGCTCGCGCCGTACTTCCCGGAATATCAGACCTTCATCCGCTCGGTCGGCGGCAAGGTCGTCGTCGTTCCCCCGAACACGGCGGACTTTGATCTGCACGTCGAGGAGATCGCGCCGTACTTTACGGCGCATACACAGGCGATCCTCATCAACTCGCCGAACAATCCCACCGGCGTCGTGTACCGGGAGGAAGCGCTGAAACAGCTTTCGGACCTTCTTCGCGAAAAGAGCGCAGAGTTCGGGCATCCGATCTATCTGATCGCCGACGAGCCGTACCGCGAGCTGGTGTTCGACGGGATCGAGACGCCGTTCATCCCGAACCTTTACGAAAACACCGTCGTGTGCTATTCGTGGTCGAAATCCCTGAGCCTTCCGGGCGAGCGTATCGGCTACGTCTACGTGCCGGATCGCTGCGCGGACAGCACGGACCTGTTCTTCGGCGTCGCGGGCGCAGCAAGATCGCTCGGTCACATCTGCGCGCCGACCACGTCGCAGTACATCGTGGAGCAGTGCTGCGGGATCATGCCGGACATCGCGGCGTATGACGAGAACCGAAAGACGCTCTATGAAGGGCTTACGAAGATCGGCTACACCTGCCTCTATCCGCACGGCGCGTTCTATATGCTTATGAAGACGCCGTTCGGCACCTCGATGGATTTCTCCGAAAAGGCGAAGGAATTCAACATCCTTCTCCCGCCGTGCGATCCGTTCGGCTGTCCCGGCTACATGCGGCTCTCCACCTGCGTCAGCAACGAGATGATCGTAAGAAGCCTTCCCGCGTTCAAGGCGCTGTTCGAGTCCGGGAAATAAGGGGATAACAACCCTCCCGTCAGCTAACGCTGACACCCTCCCTTACACAGGGAGGGCAAGAAGGATTCTCCCGCCACCCCTGTGCAAGGGGAGGTGGATTTGCCGTCAGGCAAAGACGGAGGGGTTGTCTGCTCAACCGGCGCTCGGATCGCTGCCCCATTACACAGGGAGGGCTTTTGGATGGCTCCCTTGTGCAAAGGGAGCTGTCGAGGCTTGCCGAGACTGAGGGGTTGTCCGTCGCAGCGTTCACTGCACAAGGCATGCAAATATCACACATCTCCGGCGGGGGCTTCAGCCTCCGCTTTTCTATGCCCTGACAGCGGGTCTGTAAGCATAGACGGACACATCATCCAAAAGATCCCTCCGATGGATCGGAAGGATCTTTTTCTTATGCGTTCGTTGGGTCGCTCAGTTGCTTGGACACATCCCGACCGGCATACATGATGCGCAGAACGGTGACGGTTTCGTTTTCGACCGTATAGAAGATCAGATAATTGTTGGCCGTTGTAAACCGAACGTTTCGGCTGTGCCACGGCTCGTCATGATAGAGCGGAAACCGCTCGAGCAGGGATGACAGCGTGCGCACGGTCTGCGTAATGCGGTCTGCGGTCCTGCGCGCAGCGTCGGGAGACAGGAGCGTATATGTAATGTAGTCGTACAGATCGAGCAGGTCCTGCCGCGTAAACAAGATTCATGCTTGGTACCGGCTTTTCAACTCTGCTTCCACGGCGTCAGCGGAAACAATTCTGCCGGCAAGCGCGTCGTCCATGCCGCGCTGCAGCTCCGCGTCAAACTGTTCCTTGCTGAGCGAACCGACAGCGACGGGAGCTACGGGCAGCTTCATCTCAAACGGAATGCCGCGCTGCAGAACGATCTGCTTTAAGAACATTCCGACGGCGTTGGACATCGGAATACCGAGCTCGGATAAGATTTGTTCCGCCCGTTCCTTGGTATCCGGATCGACGCGCGTATAAATGTTTGCGGTTCTTGCGGCGTTTCTTGCCATTCCTATCACCTCGCTGATGTTGATTTCAACTGTAGTATAACACAAATGATTGCTTTTAGCAAGCGAATCGCAAACGTTTTTGACCGAAACCGCAAATTTGCCAAGAAAACTTTGCAAAACCTATTGACAAGTAAACTTGGCGGTGCTATGATAATGCCAATAAAACTTGGCAGGAGGAACGGCAATGAACAAAGAGGAGATCCTTGCAAAGAGCAGGGCGGAAAACAAAGGACAGGACGAGCGGGAAAAGCAGGTTTTGATCAAAGCCGGACAGATCGCGTTTACGGTGGGCGGCGTCATGTGTATGCTGATCGCCTTGTTTAACAGCATACTGGAAATGGTGGATCATGGAGGGACACGGTTTGATCCGAAACTGAATACCATGCTGTGGAGCATCTATCTGTCGATGTTGGGCTCGCTGTTCCTGTACAAATATATCAAGCTGAAAAAGAAACATGAATTGATTCTTGCGATCGTGCTTCTGACGAGTTCGCTTGCGGGAACGGTATGGGTTGCACTGACGATGACGGGAGTACTTGCATGAACGACGCATTGATCCTGAAAAACCGCCTGAAAGATGCGCGCATTGAGACGGGTATGAGCCAGTCACAGCTTGCGGAGGCGGTCGGGGTCTCGCGCAATACGATCAGCTCGATCGAGACGGGGCAGTTCAACCCGACCGCAAAGCTTGCGCTGATCCTGTGCATCGCGCTGGACAAGAAGTTTGAAGACCTGTTTTACTTTGACGGCGGAGAAACGTTATGAAAAGATTCGCGATCACTCTTTTATGCCTGCTGCTTGCGCTGCCGATCCTCGGCTGCGAGCAGTTGAAAAACGGCGCGTATACCGTGGGCGCTGACGTCAAGCCGGAGGACGTGACGGAGTTTTACTACACCGTCGCGACCTCGACCTTCCCGCCGCACTATCAGCGGTACCGGTTTTATAAGGAAGACGGCGCGTACAAATTCTTCCACGAAACGCGAGAGGGCGATCACTTTCCGCTCACCGAGGCGGACGCGACCGTCTCCGAAACGGTCGTGCTGACCGAGACGCAATGGAACGCGTTTCTTGCCTGCATCGACGGCGGCAGCGTCGCCGCGCGGGAGGAGCAGACGGATGCGGGCGATTCCGGTCCGTGGCTGTACCTCTACTGGACGGGGGACCGGGGCAGCATACAGGCGTTTTCCTTCGCGTCGTATGATGCGAAGCTGCAATTCGAATCGCTCGCGGAATCGCTCTGCGAGCCGTAATGGGGATAATATGGTAGATACAAAGGCAGTAGCGGCATTTTTCGATCGGCTCGCGCCCGGCTGGGACGCGGGCATGGTGCGGCGTGAAGCGATCATCAACGAGATCCTCGACAACGCCGGGGTTCAAAAAGGCGACGACGTGCTCGACGTCGCATGCGGCACGGGCGTGCTGATCCCGGATTATCTTGCGCGCGGGGCGGCGTCGGTGACGGCGGTCGACCTGTCCGAGAACATGGTATCGATCGCGCGGGAGAAGTTTCAAAGCGATCCGCGCGTCACGGTGCTGTGCGCCGACGCGCAGTTTGCGGATTACGGGCGGCAGTTTGACCGTATCGTGATCTATAACGCGTTTCCGCATTTTGCGGATCCGAAGGGTCTCATCCGCGCGCTTTCGAGGGTGTTGAATCCTTCCGGCACGCTGACCGTGGCGCATGACCGAAGCAGAGAAGCGATGATCGCGCATCACAAAAATGTGCCGTCCGCCGTTTCCGGGGAGCTGATGTCCATAGAAGCGCTTACGGAGCTCATGGAAGAATCGCTCGACGTCGTCGCCGCGATCTCCGACGGGCGCATGTATCAGGCGGTCGGCAGAAGACGGGAAACGGTCGTTTGAAAAAATATTTCGGAAAATACCAAAAATCTATGGAAATCATAAAACCAAAATGGTACAATTTTATCCTATAGATGAGGTTGTCAAAAATTCGGGAATGCTCCCGAAACACGGCAAAATGAATTAAAGGGGAGAGACTATGAAACACAATAAGGTATGGCTGGCGCTTCTTTGCGCGGTTCTCGCGGCGGCAATGATGATGGGCTGCAGCATGGTAAAGCAGCATTCGGAAACGGTCAATCTGTTCACCGAAAAGACGCTGACGCTGGAGAAACCGCAGGACGGCGTTACGTGGTTCAGCGCAAATTCCGAGATCGTCACCGTCGACGGCAGCGGCAAGATCAAGGCGATCAAGCCCGGTTCGACCGACGTGACCGCGTCCGTCAACGAAAAGGCGGTCGAGGTCTTCCATCTGACCGTTGAGGTCGTGCCGGTGGCTTCGATCACGCTCACGCCCATCGAGGACGCAATCGAGATGAACGACACGGCGAAGCTCGGCTATACGCTTTCTCCCATGGATGCAAGCGATTATGAGATCCGGTGGACCTCGTCCGACACGTCGGTCGCAACCGTAGCGGCGGACGGCACGGTCACCGGCGTCGCGCCCGGAACGGCAACGCTCACCTGCACCGCGCCGAGCGGCGTTTCCGCGTCCGCAGAGATCACGGTCACCGAGATCAAGGCGAAGGAGATCATCGCCGATCAGGCGAAGGTCGAGATGGACCTCGAAGGCACGCAGCGGATCGGCTACACGGTGGTTCCCGAAACCGCGAAGGACCACACCGCGACGTGGACGTCCTCGGACGATTCGGTCGCGACGGTGGATCAGAACGGCACGGTCACCGCGAAGAAGGGCGGCAGATGCACGGTCACGGTCGAAATCGACGGAAAGAAGACGGAGATCGAGGTCGAGGTTTCCGGTCTGATCGCGGTCGAGCGCAAGATTGTCGGCAGATGGACCGCAACGGGCGGCACGATCAACGGCAGCACCTCGCTGCTGACCGGCGTTTACATGACGCTCGAGGAGGACAAGACCGGTCTCATCAAGGTCAACGACGAGTTCAAGATCACCAACTGGAGCCATCTGGATATCGACAGCGATTCGTATGAATGGTATCAGGTCACGCTGTCGAACGGCGGATCGCTGATGATGCTGTACGACGTGGAGGACGATCAGCTCGCGCTGACCCATCTCGACAACGACTTCATGATCCTGTTCGTTCACTGAGAAGAAAGGAAACTTCGGGACTGCTCGAAACGCCGACGCGCGTTGGGAGCGGTCCCGTTCTGTTATCCCGCGCCGCATTGCGCGAAGCCGGGACAATCCGAAAGAAATGAGGAAACCGTATGTATTGCAGAAAATGCGGGAAACCCGTCAAAGACGGTCAAAGGTTCTGCACGGTGTGCGGCGCCGCGCTGACGGTCCCGAAACCGATCGAGCCGGAAACGCCGGTCGTGCCGGAGACGCCGGTAGAGCCGGAGGTTATTGTAGAGCCGGAAACGCCCGTAGAGCCTGAGGTTATTGTAGAGCCGGAGACGCCCGTCGAGCCTGAGGTTATTGTAGAGCCGGAGACGCCCGTCGAGCCTGAGGCTTTTGCGGAACAGGAAACATTTGTCGAGCGGGAAGCGCCGGTCGAGCCAAAGACGCCGGTCGAGCCAAAGACGCCGGTCACACCCGTAAAGCGCTCGCGCAGAGGGCTTTGGATCGGGCTGATCGCAGGCGCAGCCGTCGTTGTCGCCGCGATCGCCGCGCTTTTAATCTGGCGTCCGTGGAGCAGATCGAAGCACGGCGCGCAGTCGTTCGAGGAGCAGTTCCACATGATCCCGATCCCGGTCGAGGAGCCGGAAGCGCTTATGTCGCCGGAGACGCCCGTGCCCGAGGAAGCGTATGACAGCGGCGTCGATGCGCCGGAAGCGCTTGTGCCGGCGGAACCGCCCGTGCCCGCCGTGGCTGCGGACGACGGAAGCATCGTCGGCACATGGGAGCTTGTCGGGGGCGAGGGAGACACCGAGGCGCAGGCTGACATCATGCTGGAGATGGGCATGGAAATGCGGTTCGTGTTCAATGCGGACGGCACGGGGGATGTGCACATGGCACTCGGCGAGGAGATACAGGACGAGGCGTTCCGGTACACGCTGGAGAACGGCGAGATCGTGATCGACGGCGCCGGCGCGCCGTACTCGATCGAGAACGGCCGCCTGCATATCAAGATCGAAGCGCTGAACCTGATCTTTGCCCGCCGCTGAAACGGAGGATGTCAATACAGAATCCAAAAGGGCTGTCAAGAATTGCAATTTCTTGACAGCCCACTTTTCTGTTCCATTATTTATGCGTCTTCTCCCTTGCGCGCCTGTGCGCGCCGATCTGGCCGGGACGGAGGTCGCTCTTCTTCTGCGCCGCCTTCTCGCCCTTCAAGGAAAGGATCTGATCGCGAAGCTTCGCCGCGGTCTCGAATTCGAGCGTGCGCGCCGCCTCCTGCATCTGCTCGGTGAGGATCGCGATGCGCTCCTTCTTCTGCCATTCGGTCAGCTTTTCGGACTTCTCCTCCTCGTGGCGCGAGATCAGAAGCGTGTCATAGATCTTCTTTTGAATCGTCTTCGGCGTGATGCCGTGCGCCTCGTTGAAGGCGATCTGCTTTGCACGTCGGCGCGCGGTCTCGTCCATCGCGCGGCGCATCGACGGCGTGATCGAATCGGCGTAGAGGATGACGCGACCGTCCGCGTTTCGCGCGGCTCTGCCGATCGTCTGAATGAGGCTCGTTTCGCTGCGAAGAAAGCCTTCCTTGTCCGCGTCTAAGATCGCGACCAAGCCGACCTCCGGAAGGTCGAGACCTTCTCTTAAAAGGTTGATGCCGACAAGCGCGTCGAATTCGCCGAGGCGAAGATCGCGGATGATCTCCATGCGGTCCAGCGTGTCGATGTCGCTGTGCATATAGCGCACGCGCACGCCCATGCGGTCGAGGTATTCGGTCAGGTCCTCTGCCATGCGCTTTGTCAGCGTCGTGATCAGCGTGCGATAGCCCTTTTCCGCCTGCATGCGGACCTCGGAAAGCAGGTCGTCGATCTGCCCGGTGACGGGGCGGACGGACACCTCTGGGTCGACAAGTCCCGTCGGGCGGATGATCTGCTCGGCGACGACGGCGGCATGGCTCATTTCAAAGCTCGCGGGCGTTGCGGACACGCAGACGATCTGCGGCACGCGCGCCATGAACTCGTCGAACTTCAACGGACGGTTGTCCCTTGCGCTCGGCAGACGGAACCCGTACTCGACGAGCGCATCCTTCCTCGCGCGATCGCCGCGAAACATGCCGCCGACCTGCGGGAGCGTGACGTGGCTTTCGTCGATGAACATCAGAAAATCCTTCGGGAAATAATCGATCAGCGTGTACGGCGGTTCGCCCGGCGCTCTGCCGTCGAAGTAGCGAGAATAGTTCTCGATGCCGCTGCAGAACCCGATCTCCTGCATCATCTCGATGTCGTGCAGCACGCGCGAGCGGATGCGCTCGGCTTCCA
>CALGGM010000067.1 GCA_937915925.1 uncultured Clostridia bacterium
GGAGACTTTTTCCGAGAGTCTTGCTGTTTTTTATTGGGACTTTTTTAACAGCCCCCACCTGAACTATTCACTCTTCACTTTTCACTCTTCACCGGCTTTTGCCCCTTTCACCGATTCGAACGCGATTGCAGAGAAAAGAGAAGAGAGAAGAGATAAAAGAGAAAAGAAAAGGAAGGAGTTCCGTCGGAAACCCCACCTGAACTATTCACTCTTCACTGGCTTTTGCCCCTTTCACCGATTCGGACGCGATTGCATACGATAGGGACAGAACGCAAAAAGGGGAGAGATCACATGTCGGAAGCAATCAAGGGACTGCTCGTGCCGTTTCTGGGTACGTCGATCGGCGCTGCCGCCGTCCTGTTCGTCAAGCGGGGAAAGGCGGTGCGGCTCGGCGGGTACCTTGCGGACGCGGCGGCGGGCATCATGGCGGCGACGTCCGTGTTCAGCCTGCTGCTTCCGGCGATGGAGGAGGCGGAGCGCAGCGGCGCGATCCCGTGGATGCCCGCGGTGATCGGGTTTCTTGCGGGCGTCGTGCTGCTCGCGCTTTGGGATCGCGTATCAAGCCGCATCGAGCGCACCGGACGCGTAGCGCATTCGACGCGCATGCTCGTGCTTTCGGTCAGCTTACACAACATCCCGGAGGGCATGGCGGTCGGCGCGGCATATGCGGGACTGCTGTCCGGCAGCACGACCGTAACCGCCATGAGTGCGTTTGCGCTGTCGCTCGGGATTGCGCTGCAGAACCTGCCCGAGGGCGCGATCATTTCGCTGCCGCTGTCCGCCTCCGGCGTGTCAAAGGGCAAGTCCCTCTTTTACGGCGTGCTCTCCGGCGCGTCCGAGCCGATCGCGGGCGCGTTGACGATCCTGCTTTCACAATTCGCCGTGCCTGCGCTGCCGTGGCTGCTTTCGTTTGCGGCGGGCGCGATGGCGTACGTGACCGGCTTTGAACTGCTTCCCGATACGCTGTTGAACCGTCCGAGGCTCGGCACGCTCGCCGTGCTGTTCGGCTTCCTTCTGATGACCGCGATGGACGTCCTTTTGGGCTGAATCAAAGCGCGGACGCATCGAACGGCATAAGCCCGTTTCGATCGAGCTTCAGCACGCGCGTCGCCGCCTCCGAAATCAGCTTGCGGTCGTGCGTCACCGTGAGGATCGCGCCGCGAAATTCCCGCAAGAGCGTTCGCACCGCGGGCGCGGAAAGCGGGGAGAGGTTTCGCGTCGGCTCGTCGAGCACCAGCACGTCCGCGCGGTCGAGGATCGCTTTCAAGAGAAGCAGTTTCGCCTGCTGTCCGCCGCTTAGCGCGCAGATCGGGTGGTCCATTTCATCGGTCGTGTACTTCATGCTGCCGAGAAAGATCTTCGCCTCGGTCACCGACGCCTTATCGCCGTCCGGCGCGAGGAATTCCTCCGGAAGCCGATCGAGCGGCAAAAGGTCGGCGTAGGTCTGCGGCATGTAAAACACGTTGTACCCGCGCCGTTCGATCTCGGGCACGAGCCGCCGAAGAAGCGTCGTCTTTCCGCAGCCGTTGCGTCCCACGATGCACACGCGCTCCGGTCCCGTGATGCGCAGCGCGACGTTCTCGGCGAGCACGCGATCCGCAAGCGCAAGCGTTTCGGGCCCGTACGCAAGCACCGTTTTCCCGTTCTTCACCTCGCCGCCGAGCCACTTCGGCAGGATCGCCCATTCCGCTTCCGGCGCTTCGGGAAGCGCTTCCTGCTCCTTTTCAAGGCGCCGTCCGATCGACTGCACCGTGTGCATTTTCTTCTTTAAAAGCCGACCGGTGCTTGGATCCTGACGCGTCAGCGTCGCCTGCGCATGGTCGACCGCATTGTAGATCGCAAGGTAGCGCTCCTTCTTTTCGCGGAACGCCTTCTGCTCGAACTGCGCGACCTGCGCCTGATGACTGAACGCCGCGTCGCGCCGCCGCATGTACTCGTCGTACGGGATGTTCGCCGCCGTCGCCCGCGGGATCTTCTTTCGGCGTACCATCTCAAGATGGATGATCGCCTCCGCCGTGCGGGAAAGCAGCACCTCGTCATGCGAAATAAAGAGCACGGTCTTTTTGACGGACGAAAGGAACCGCTCGAGCCACAGGAGCGTATCGAGGTCCAGATCGTTGCTCGGCTCGTCCAACAGCAGCACGTCGCAGTCGTTGATGAGAAGCGCTGCAAGCGCGAGCTTCACGCGCTCGCCGCCGGACAGCGTGCCCATCCTTTGATCCGAATACGCGAGATCAAAGGGCAGGTCGACCTCCTTCATCGCGCGGGACAGCGCCTTCGGGGTCAGCGCATCCTCGCGGGTGTGCGTACCGAGGTATTCGTACACGGACAGCGTTCGGTCCGCCTCAAGGAGCTCCTGCGAAAGATACCCCTTTGTGCCGGAGACCGACGCGCTGCCGGTCACCGTCGCGTAGCCTTCGACGAGCGCGGGGTCGTAGAGCCATTTCAAAAGGGTCGATTTGCCGTTGCCCTCCTCGCCGATCAGCGCGACCTTTGCGCCGTCGGGCACGGTGAAGGAGAAATCCTCCACGATCGTTTTTTGGTCACGGTCGATCGTGACCGAGATGTTTCTTGCCTGTATCGTATTTCTCACTTCCTTCTGTACTGATAGCGGCAGATCGTGCGCGGCTCGCCCTGATAGGGCCCGACGCCTTCAAAACGCTTCTCAAAGCCGCATTTTTCCATGACCCGCCGCGACGGGTAGTTGTCGGCAAGGCAGACGCCCTCGATAACGTCGAGCCCGAGCATGGGCATGATCGCGGGCAAAAATGCGTTGACCGCCTCGGTGCAGAAGCCGCGGTTTCTGTAGCGCTCGCCGATGTGATAGCCGAGCTCCCAAACGCCGTCCTCGAGCGGCACCGCCTGTACATAGCCGATGTTCGTGCCGTCGTTTAAAAGAATGGGGTAGACGAGCGGACCGTCCGTCTTGCCGTACTGCGTCATGAGGAACGCGACCGTCTCCGCCGCCTCCTCGACCGTTTCAAACACCTCATCCGGCACAAAGCGGCGGTTGTCCTCATCGAGCGAGTTCAGATGCACCGCTTCCGCCATATCAAGGGTAAACTCCGTGATGGTTAACCGTTCGGTTTCCAAATGGAACATATCATCATCCTTTCTGTTTTTCGCAAATAAAAAATCGTTCCGCTGCCAAAAAGCCGGAACGACCCAAAAATACCGACGCCGTCGGTGATAAAAGGAGGATGATCCGCATTTTCGGCAACGCACACAACACCCAAAGCCTCGGGCGTCGGTCTACGTTTTCAAAAAAGACGGATCAGTTGCGCATTCGCTCGTTTGCCTCCTGTTGTTTTTTGTTACTATATCAAAATCGCGAAGCGCTGTCAAGCGGGACGCGGCAACAGCGTGTCAAAAACCTTTTGACACGCTGAGCAGGCTGTTGATAAGGGAGAGATGGCGACGCGCGGGAAGCGCGCGACGGCACCGCTGTAACGAAGCGAAGCGAAGTGGCGAAAGAATTCGCGTTTTCGCGACGGAGCTATACTAACGTATGCGACCGAAGATGGCGACGCGCGGGAAGCGTGCGACGTCACCGCTGTAACGGAGCGAAGCGGAGTGGTTAAGAAAACGCGGATAGTTTGCGGCGGAATAAATAAAAAGAAAGGGCGTTTTCGGAGGAGGTTTGTCAAGGGGCTCAATATCTCGAGCAAATGCGCAGCGCAATAAATAGGCGTTAGAAGCCCACCTAATGCGGATAAATGAAAAGCAGGGATGAACCCTGCTATTCCGATGCCTCTGTTTTGTAGTACGCCTTGTATATTAGTTGGTTTTTTTAGTATATGGGAAAGATACTTCTATATTGCTTTTACTAATATGGTTTAATTAAAAGCAACGTGTAAATGTTAAAACTAAATATATAAGACCTACTACAACACCCGCAATGGAAACAATAATACCTATCATCGCAAGAATATAAAACAGTCTTGTGTGTTTTCTGATTTCATCTAAACTTTCATTTACTTTATAGAGTTCGTCCAATATATCCTCATTCTGATAGTGTCGCATTTCCATTTGACTTCTTTGTTTAGTCTGATTTGTTTCCATATTTACCCTCCTCATTACTTGTTTAGAATTGCATTTCTTATTCCAACCGACAAAATGATACTGTTATGATAATTACATTCCCCCTATCAAATATTTGTTGCTTATGTTTACAACAAAAAAGTGCGCAGCCGGAGCTGCGCACGAAAAACGCAAGCTCCTATTGCTGCCACACAATTCTTTAACATCCTAAGAGAACGCAAAGATGGAGAATGCGTTTTTGCCGGAGCTAACGCGGTTCTCTCAGGATAATATGGAATTGTGTGGCAATTAGGATTATATCACGAGGGATATAGAATCGCAATGGTTTTTGAGATTTTGCGGTATTCCTCAACGCTTTTTGAAAAAGAAAGCGCACGTCCCGACGAAGGAGGGTATCACCGCCGCAAGGTGGTGTATAAGTGCGCCCTTGGAAAAAATCGGGCAGCCGTGTGGCTGCCCTTCATGGTTTCGTTTTACCTGCCGAGAGAGAAGCTCCTTTCAGATAGCTGCTATCGTTTCAAACTACCGCAGAAAGATCATACCGCAGCTAATCAATAGTAGTGTTTGAAAACACCCTTTACAGAATAACTCTTCTGCGCCCTTTCATCGTGCCGGTATTCATTTGAATCATCTCGCCGCAAACGGTCTGACCCCTTTTGCGACAGCCTGAGGCGGCGATCCAGTGGGATCGCCGCAAAGGGAAGCTGTGTCAGTCCGTATCCGGGTCCATGAAGCCCTCGCCGTAGGCTTCGTCGACGGTGGTGAGCATGACGATCGCGCTCGGGTCGATGCGCGTGATGATGCGACGCGCCTGATAGACCTCGACCTTACTGCACACGCACATCATCATCTGGTGCGCGTTGCCGGTGTACGCGCCGCGCACATCCGCGATCGTCGCGCCGCGCTCGGTTTCGTCCATGATGTCGTTTGCGATCTCCTGCGCTTTGTCGGAGATCACCAAAAGCATGCGCCGCGTGCCCGTGCCGTACATGACCTTATCGATGACGGTGGTAGAAACGATCGTCATCAGCACGCCGTACAGGACCGCGTTGATGTTGCCGAACACGAAGCCGCCCGCGACGATGACGACGCCGTCGACCGCAAGCGAGATCGTTCCGATCGAGAGATGCGGCTTGAGCTTTCGGATGCTCATGATGACGAAGTCCGTGCCGCCGGTGGACGAGCCGGGCATGTAGATGACCGCAAGCCCGACGCCGGAAAGCGCGCCCGCAAACAGCGCCGCCAAAAGCGGATTGGTTGCGCCGTCGTACTGCGGCAGCAGCGGAAACACGAGGTCCATAAACAGCGCCGAGATCAGCATGCTCTTGACCGATTTGAAGAAGAATACGCGACCTAAGAGACGGTAGCAGACGATCGCGACCGGGATGTTGATGATCACCGTCAGAAGACCGATGCGCAAAAACGGCAGGTAGTGGTTGACGATCATCGCGATACCGGTGATGCCGCCCGGCGCGAAGTCCGCTGTCGCCGCAAAGGTATAGATGCCCGCGGCGTACAGGATGCTGCCGATCACGTCGTGCAGGAGGTCCTTCGCGGCGATCTTCCAGCCGTATTTTTTATAATATCCGATGATGCTCTGCTTTTTTCTCGGAGCAAGCGACGTTTTCTTTTTCATACCCTCACCTCACCGGAAAATCATATCCGCATCGAGACGGAAAGTCAAGCTATATAATCCGCTTTATTGTGGTTTTTTCAGCACGCGGAGCGCGTTCAGAACCGCAAGGAGCATGACGCCGACGTCGCCGAACACCGCGATCCACAGGTTCGCGACGCCGAGCGCGCCGAGCACGAGGAAGATCGCCTTCATGCCGAGCGCGAACACGATGTTCTCCACCGTGATGCGGTGCGTCTTCTTTGCGATCTGCAGGGCGTCGATGAGCTTTGAGGGCGCGTCCGCCATCAGCACGGCGTCCGCCGCTTCGATCGCCGCGTCGGAGCCGAGACCGCCCATCGCGACGCCGACGTCCGCGCGCGCCAGCACCGGCGCGTCGTTGATGCCGTCGCCCACGAACAGC
>CALGGM010000068.1 GCA_937915925.1 uncultured Clostridia bacterium
TTTGTGTTTGGTTCGATTATTCGATGATGCTTGCAACAACGCCGGAAGCAACCGTTCTGCCGCCTTCACGGATTGCGAAGCGAAGACCCTGCTCCATTGCGATCGGCGTGATCAGCTGGATTTCCATGCGAATGTTGTCGCCCGGCATAACCATCTCAACGCCTTCCGGAAGCGTGATCGTGCCCGTAACGTCGGTCGTTCTGAAATAGAACTGCGGACGGTAACCGGAGAAGAACGGGGTGTGACGGCCGCCTTCTTCCTTCGTCAGAACGTACACCTCAGAGTTGAAGTGCGTGTGCGGATGAATGGAACCCGGCTTCGCCAGAACCTGGCCGCGCTCGATCTCGTTGCGCTGTACGCCGCGCAGAAGCAGACCGATGTTGTCGCCCGCGATCGCCTGATCGAGGAGCTTTCTGAACATTTCAACGCCCGTTACGACGGTGCTGCGCTTTTCTTCCGTCAGACCGACGATCTCGACGGTGTCGGAAACCTTGACGGTACCGCGCTCAACACGACCCGTTGCAACGGTGCCGCGGCCCGTGATGGAGAAGACGTCCTCAACCGGAAGCAGGAACGGCTTGTCGGATGCACGTTCCGGCGTCGGAATGTAGCTGTCAACCGCGTCCATCAGCTCGAAGATGCACTGGCATTCCGGCGTTTCCTTCGCGATCTTGCCTTCCGTCAGCGCTTCGAGCGCCAGCAGTGCGGAACCGCGAATGATCGGAATGTCGTCGCCCGGGAAGTCGTAGCTCGAAAGCAGCTCACGAATTTCCATTTCAACCAGCTCAAGGAGCTCGTCGTCGTCGACCTGGTCGACTTTGTTCATGAAGACGATGATGTACGGAACACCGACCTGACGCGCGAGCAGGATGTGCTCACGGGTCTGCGGCATCGGACCGTCTGCTGCGGATACGACCAGGATTGCGCCGTCCATCTGCGCTGCGCCCGTGATCATGTTCTTGACATAGTCCGCGTGGCCGGGGCAGTCAACGTGCGCATAGTGACGTTTTGCCGTCTCATACTCAACGTGCGCCGTGTTGATCGTGATTCCGCGCGCCTTCTCTTCCGGCGCCTTGTCGATCTCGTCGTAACGCATTGCGACTGCTTCGCCCTGCTGTGCCAGCGCCATGGTGATCGCCGCCGTCAGCGTCGTCTTGCCATGGTCTACGTGTCCGATCGTGCCGATGTTTACATGCGGCTT
>CALGGM010000069.1 GCA_937915925.1 uncultured Clostridia bacterium
CTTTCCTCTCCTTTTTTGTCATTTAAGCTTTGTCCAAATTTATTATACCACTTTCTTGCTCCTCAGAATGACATGCCCTCTTGGCTCTCCTGTGCACGGGGCTGTCAGCGAAGCTAACCGGGGGATTGTTTCTTGCACCGCAAGTCTTTTGACGGGACGCCGGGGTCGGCTTGACCACTTCGCTTCGCTCCGTTACAGCGGTGCCGTCGCGCGCTTCCCGCGCGTCGCCATCTCCCCTACAATCCGTTGGCACAATTCTTGCCCTCCCTGTGTAAGGGAGGGTGGATCGGCGCAGCCGAGACGGAAGGGTTGTTATAGAACACTCAAAACCGTTCGTCAATCAGGGAAAGCAGCTCGTCCTTTGTGACGCCGAGCGCCTTTGCGTCGGCGATCAGCGCGTCCGCTCCGGCGGCGAGCTTTTGCGCGCGCTTATCCTCGATGCCCTGTTCGGAGATCGGCGCGACGAAGCACCCGCTGCCCGCGCGCGTCAGAAGATACCCGTCGCGCTCAAGCGCTTCCCACGCGCCGCGCACCGTGATCATGGACACGCCGAGCTCTTTTGAGACCGTACGGATCGGCGGCAGCGGCGTGCCCGCGGGCAAGGCGCCCGAAAGCACGTCGGCTGCGATCTGCTCATACAGCTGCCGGTAGATCGGCGTTTTGTCGTTTGGGTTGACGGACAGCCTCATTGCACGCTGACCTTTTCGTAGCGCTTAATGGAGATGCGGGAGGCAAGCAGCGTGCAGACGATGTAGATGAGCAGCGCTGCACCGAACAGGATCGCCTGTACCGTCCATGCCTCGGCAGTCTTCGGCATGCAGTCGATAGTCTCGTGGATGAAGCGGAAAAACGCAATGTCCGCGCCGCTTTCCGCGACCGCGTTGGACGCGATCATCAGCCCTTCCGAGAGCACGATCCAGATCCACACGCCGATCGCGCTCTTCAAAAACGCCGAACCCGCCTTGTAGCCGGTCTTATAAAAGCTCGGCAGATAGATCGCGTTGAAAATCGCAAACAGCACAAGCGCGAACGCAAGAAGGGAAAGGCCATGGTCCGTGCCGCCGGCGTTCGTTTCCGGCATCGCGACGAGCGCGAGCGCGCACATGCCCGCCATCAGCATGAGGTCGATCACCTGAATGATCACGACAAACCACACGCGCGCCTTGACCGCCTGCGCTTTGCTTACCGGCAGCATGGCGGTATACATCGCGTCGCCGTTTTCGCGCGCCTGCTGGAAGCAGAAAAAGATCGCATTGCAGACGAAGAAGCACGAAACAAGGTACGGATAGTTCGGGATCAGCAGCATCAGAACGAGCGCAAGATAGATGTACAGCGCGGGATGCAGACAGAGTTTGAATTCCTTATTCAGCAGCGCTTTCATGGCCGTCCTCCTTTTCCGTGTAGATCATAATGGATTCCATATCCGCGGGCGCAATCTTCAAGCCTTCGGCGCGCTCCGCGTCGTCGCGGCGCATCAGCCCCGTAAAGCCGAACGCGTGCGCACGGTAGCCGATGAGCCGATCGCGGAAGCGGTCGAGCTGTTCCGCTTCGCCGGACACGAGACGGTACGCGTCCTTAAAGCTGTCGGCGTCGGTCGACACGACGATTTTGCCGCCCTTGATGTAGGTGATGTAGTCCGCGCACTTTTCGAGGTCCGAAATGATGTGCGTCGAAAAGAGAATGCTGTGCTCGCCGTCCTCGATGATGTCGCGAAAGATGTCGAGCAGCTCGTCGCGCGAGACGGGGTCCAGCCCGCTTGTCGGCTCGTCGAGGATCAAAAGCTTCGCTCTGTGCGAGAGCGCAAGCGCGAGCGCGAACTTTACGCGCATGCCCTGAGAAAGCTCGGAAATCTTCTTCTCCGGATCGAGCGAGAAGCGCTTTAACAGCGTTTCATACGTCGCGTCGTCCCATTCCGGATAGAACTGCTTCGTCACCGCCGCGATCGCCTTGAGCTTTTTCCGCTTATAAAAGCTGAATTCGCCGAGCACCAGACCGATCTGCTTCTTGCATGCGGTCTCGTTCGCCCAAAGGTCCGTCCCCTCGAACAGGACCGTGCCGCCGTCCGCGCGAACAAGGTTCAGCACCGACTTGATCGTCGTCGTCTTGCCCGCGCCGTTGCGCCCGATAAAGCCCATGATGCTGCCTTCCTCGACGTCGAAGCTGACGTTGTCCAGCGTAAAGCCCGGGTATTCCTTTCGGAGCCCCTTGATTTCGAGAATCTGCATATGTCCTCCTAAATTGTGCTTATTGTGCATACACAATTATAACACTTTATACACGGTTGTCAAGAGGGAACGCGAGATTTTTACAAAAAGGTTTTCAAACGCGGCGCGCTGTGGTACACTAAGAAAAAACATGAAGGAGCTACTGTCATGAAACGCTGGATGATCCTGCTGCTTTGCGCGGCGCTGTGCCTGACGTCGGGCTGCGTGTCCAAGAACCCGATCGCGTACACGCCGATCGAGCCGATCGAGGTCGAGGAGACGACGCCGATCGAGCCGGAGACGCCTTCCGATCCCGAGCCGTCCGAAGCGACGGAGCCGCAGCCGGCGGTGAACGAAGCCGGAAGGACGGCGGAGGACGCGGACCTGCACTTTGACGCCGTGACGATCGACGGCAAAGCGATCGACGACAGCATGATCCGCCCGTACGACCTCGTGATCGTCAACTGCTGGGCGGAATGGTGTCCGCCGTGCGTGGGCGAGATGCCGGAGCTGGAGCGCATCCATCAGGAGTACCCGAACGTGCTGCTGCTCGGCGTGCTGTCGTTCTCCTATGACATGGACGGCGCGAAGGAAACCGTCTCCGATACGGGCGTCACGTACCCCATGTTTGAGCCTGCGGGATCGCTCGTGAAGCTTGTGAACCGGTTCGACGCGATCCCCGCGACCATGTTCTTCGACAACGCCGGAAACGAGATCGCAGACCCGATCGTCGGCGCGATGAACTATCAGCAGTGGAAAGCCGTCATCGAGGACCTGCTGCCGTGAAGCGGTCCGTTCGCATCGGAATATTAGCCTTGCTCGCATGCTGCGGCACGGCTTTTCTGCTCTATGGAATTTTGAGGGGACAGGTTTCCTCCGTACTAATCAAGGCGACGCATATCTGTCTGGAGTGTATCGGCATTGGCTAAGGCAAAACGCGTAAAGGGCGAGTGGAAGCGGCTCACCGTGCAGGCGGCTGCGTTTCTTCTGCAGAACCCCAAACTGCATCATTTCTTCCTCGGCACGATCGAGCAGGGCGAAACGAAGTCCGTCTGCGTGCCGGGGCTGAATTGCTATTCCTGTCCCGCGGCGATCGGCGCGTGTCCGATCGGCTCGCTGCAGGCGTCGCTGTCCGGCGGCTACAAAAAGCCCGCGTTCCCGTTTTATGTGCTTGGGTTTCTCATCCTGTTCGGGCTCACGCTCGGGCGCTGGATCTGCGGCTGGCTCTGCCCGTTCGGATGGGTGCAGGACCTTGTGTACCGCATCCCGTTTTTCAAAAAGCTCCGCACGTTTCGCTTTGAACGGTATCTTCGCTGGCTCAAATACGCCGTGCTCGGCGTGCTCGTGATCGGGCTGCCGCTGTATTCCGCGTTGAAGGGCGTGCTCGTGCCGTGGTTTTGCAAGCTCCTTTGCCCGTCGGGGACGCTGTTTGCCGGGATCCCGCTGGTGCTCGCAAACGGTAATCTGCAAGCGCAGGTCGGCTTTCTGTTCTGGTGGAAGGTCGGCGTACTTTCGGCGCTGTTGCTTCTGTCGCTTTTGATCTCGCGCCCGTTCTGCCGCTACCTCTGCCCGCTCGGCGCGATCTACGGGATGTTCAATCGGATCGCTTTAACGCATCTTTCTTACAAGGCCGAGGCGTGCGTGCATTGCGGCAAGTGCGAAGCGGTCTGCCCGATGGGGATCGATCCGAAAACGCAGTGCAATTCCGCCGAGTGCATCCGCTGCGGACGCTGCGCCCGCGCCTGCCCCACCGATTCACTAAACGTGCGCTTCGGGATCCGGGGGAAGGATTGAGTTCGAGACGGCAGGATTTTCCAGTAGGGACGACCATCGGTCGTCCGTACCGCTGTTTGGCGGACGGGCAATGCCCGTCCCTACAAATGAATTGCCCTGCGGCATGAATTGTCCTGCGGCATTCGGATAATCTCACAAAAAATCCACAATACAGCCCTTGCAAAAACAAAAAAGTGTGATAGGATAAATAGGAAATAAGAGGGGTACGACCCATTTAGAAAGAAGGAAAGAAACATGACAAAGATCGATATTTTCAGCGGATTCTTAGGCGCAGGCAAAACGACGCTCATTAAAAAGCTGATTAAAGACGGTTTTGCCGGCGAAAAGCTCGTTCTGATCGAAAACGAATTCGGCGAGATCGGCATCGACGGCGCATTTTTGCAGGAAGCCGGCATTGAGATCACCGAAATGAATTCCGGCTGCATCTGCTGCTCGCTCGTCGGCGACTTCTCGAAGGCGCTGAAAAAGGTTCTGGAACAGTTTAAGCCCGATCGCATCCTCATCGAGCCGTCGGGCGTCGGCAAGCTCTCGGACGTCAAGCGCGCGGTAAGCGGCGTTCTCACCGACGACGTCGTGATCAACAGCTGTATCGCGGTCGTCGACGCAAAGAAGGCGCGCGTCTACCGCAAGAACTTCGGTGAGTTCTACGTGAACCAGATCGAAGCGGCGGACTGCGTGGTTCTGAGCCGTTCGCAGGACGTAAGCGAGGAGCGCTTAAAGGAGGTCCTCGACATGGTGCGCGAGCTGAACGCGGACGCGACGGTCGTCGCCGCGCCGTGGGACACGCTGACCGGCGAGGCGCTGGTCTCCGCGATCGAGAGCCGCGACACGCTGAAGGCGTCTATGGAAGCGCTCAAGGCGGCGCATCATCACGACGATGACGAGGAGTGCGACGATCCGGAATGCGAGTGCCACCATCACCACCATCACGACGATGATGACGAGGACGAGCACGAGCATCACCATCATCACCATCACCATGACGACGATGATGACGAGGATGAGCACGAGCATCACCACCATCATCATGACGATGATGAGGACGAAGAAGAGCACGAGCATCATCACCACCATGACGACGATGACGACGATGAGGACGAGCATGAGCATCATCACCACCATCATCATGACGACGATGATGACGATGAGGACGAACATGAGCATCACCATCATCACCATCATCACCACGGACATGACGCGGACGAGATCTTCGAAAGCTGGGGCGTCGAGACGATGCACCGCTTCACCGAGGACGAGCTCAAAGAAAAGCTCGGAAAGCTCGACGACGAAGCGACCTACGGCGTGGTGCTCCGCGCAAAGGGCGTTGTCCCGGCGGCGGACGGCGAACAGTGGATCCACTTCGACCACGTTCCCGGCGAGATCGAGATCAGAAGAGGCGCTGCGGGCGTGATCGGGCGGCTTTGCGTGATCGGCTCGAAGATGCACGAGGACGCGTTGAAGACACTGTTTACGGAGTAATCGCCATGATGCTTCCGGTCTTCTTATTCACGGGATTCCTGGACGCCGGCAAAACGACGTTCTTACAGTCGATGCTGGAGGATCCCGGCTTTAACGAAGGACAGCGCACGCTTGTGATCCTGTGCGAGGAGGGCGAGGAGGAACTCGATCCGAAACGCTTCTCCATCAACAACGTCACGATCCAGAAGGTCGAGAACCAGTCCGATCTCACGCAGGGCAACATGATCCTGTGGGGACGTAAGGCGGCGGCGTCGCGCATCATGATCGAGTACAACGGCATGTGGCAGATGAACGACCTCTTTGACCGCCTGCCGGAGAACTGGGGCATTGCGCAGGAGACCATGATGGTCGACGCAAGCACGATCTCGGCGTACAACGCGAATATGCGGCAGCTTGTCGTGGATAAGCTGAACACGGCGGAGCTTGTCATCTTCACGCGCGTCGAGCCGGAGCAGGACAGAATGGAGCTGCATAAGCTCGTGCGCGGCATTTCGCGCGGGGCGCAGATCGTGTACGACCTCACCGACGGCACGAGCGAGGAGGACGACATCGAGGATCCGCTTCCGTTCGACATCAACGCCGACGTGATCGAGATCGCCGACCGCGATTACGCGCTGTTCTATCGCGACCTCGTCGATTCCCCCGCAAAGTACGAGGGCAAAACCGTCCGCTATAAGGGCTTGTGCGCAAACAATATGCGTATGCCAAAGGACACGTTTTTAGCGGGACGCCACATCATGACCTGCTGCGAGGCGGACATCGCCTACTGCCCGCTTGTGTGCAAGTGGGACCGCGCAAAGTCCGTTAAGCATAAGGGCTGGGGCGTCGTAGAAGGTCGGATCAACGAAAAGTTCTCGAACATCTACGGCAAGAAGGGGCCCGTCATCACGGTGCATTCCTTCGACACCGCATCCGAGCCCGAGCAGCCGGTTGCCACGTTCTATTGAGGCGACAACCCTTCCGTCTTTGCCTGACGGCAAATCCACCCAATCCCGAAACATGGTCGTTGCGCGTCGCTTCACTCCTTCAACTCCCTGTTTCGGTCGCAGTTCACCTCGCTCCTCCCCGCACTGCGGGCGCTCGGATCGCTGCCCCATAACACAGGGAGGGCAAGAAGGGTGTCAACGATATGTAGGGGGCGTCCTCCGGACGCCCCGCGATGCATCACGACAACGACGTTTGTCCCACATCGTTCCCGGTGTGTCATTCTGAGAAGCGAAGGATCTTAAAGATTCTTCGTCGCTTCGCTCCTCAGAATGACACATGTTGCTTGCATGGCTTTACCGTAGGGGCGGATATCATCCGCCCGTGTAACGATCCCGCAAACAACCGCATAACACAAAGCGCCTCCCATACGGGAAGCGCTTTTTTATATGCGGCGTCAGTTCTGCTTTGTCAGAACGAGAATGCCGTCGGAAAGGGTGACGACGTCTGACGTCCACTGCACGTTTTCGCGGTTTTCCGGTTCAACAAGACGTTCGTTGACCTTCAAGGGAATCCGGGTGTCGCCAACCATCATGGCGTTGAAGGCGTGCAGCTCCGGAATGATGCGGACCGTCTTGATCGCGTCCGTCCGGTCATACGGGAATTCCGATGAGTCGATCGAAAACTCCAGCGTTCGCGCATCGAGTTCTTTGAATCCCACGGAAGAGGCATAGTGCTTTCCGTCGATCTCCATCTCAAAGTTCAGCGTGTGCAAAAGCGCTGCTGCCATTTCATCCGTCCAGTCATTCGGCAGCGTAAAGCGGATCCGAATGTCATGCACGCCGATTCCGTCGATATACGCTCCGTCCTCCAGCGTCATCTTTACGCCGTTCAGATCGGCGGGCAGGTTGATTGCTGCAAACGCTCTGTCCGCGTAGTCGGTCTTGATCCGTTCCGTGTACGTCAGCGTTACCGGAAGCGGCCCGAACGTGACGGACGCGTGCTCAGCGGTCAGCGGGGTCTTTTCAAGACTGTCGACGGCGTTGAGATTGAAGCGCGTCGTGCCGAGCTCGGCCTCGAGATGCACCGTTTCATCCGGAATGGTGCTGATCGCGCGATAGACGACCTCCGCCGTCAGGATCCCGTGCTCATCCGTCTGCGATGCGAGATAGTCGCGCGCATTGCGGATTTCGGTCTTTCCGTCCTGCTTGACCGCGATCGTGTCGCCGGCATAAAACTGCACAACGCCGGTCAGCGTGCTGCCCGAAAGCCATTGGATGGAATCGCGGCTGATCGCCTCGCGATCGGCGTCGGAAAGCGGATCCTCGCCGTACTCGTCATAATTGCGGTCGAGCGCTGCCATAAAGTCCGGATTCGCGTCGAGCGCGGAAACATACATTCCATTGATTTCCGTGCCGTCAGCAAAGCGTAGGAAATACTGTCCCATGCTCTCCTCAAAGAACGACATCGTGCCGTTTGTGAATTCCTCCGGAGCCTTGCCGTCCTCCCAGAATTCGCCGATCTGCTCGGTCGGAACGCGCGTCTGTGTTGCGCTGCCGCCGGTGTACGCATCGACCTCGGGGAGCGCGGTCAGCCCGTGCAGCGTGACCGTGAAGTACAGTTGCTCGCCGTCATACATCGTTTCGCCGAGATCGATCTGGAACTCTTCCGCAATCTGCTGCCAGATCGGCGCGTCGTCGACCGAAATGATCCGGTTTTTGCGCGGCGCGTCGTCTTCGGGCGGCAGGATCAGCGAATCGATCGCTTCGTTCGGCGTACGCGTTTCGGGATCCTCCGTGAGATACTGCTCCGGACGCTCAATGTGAAGCCAGCGAAATACCTCCGCTCTTGCCTGCGGGATCGCAAGCACTGTGCCGCAAAGGAGCACAAGGCTTGCCGCGATCGGCAAAAGGATCTTTGTCCACGCGACGCGTTTGCCCTGCTTTGCGGGCGCTGCGTGCAGCGCCGCGCGGCGGATGGACTCCTTATCGATCAGTTCGTTTTCCGCGAAGGAAAGAATCTGTTCTGCTTTGTTTTTCATAGTGTGTTCTCCTCCTGAAGGGTCGTTCTGAGCTTCTTCCGGACGCGGGCGAGCTTCGATTTGACGCCGATCGCCGTCGTGCCGGTCTCCTCTGCGATGTCGCCGAGCTTCATGCCGTATCCGTAATACAGGATGAACATGCGCTGCGTGCTTGGGGTTTCGTGCTTCAGCACCGCGAGGACGTCGCTGATCGCCGCATGATCGAGGCTCAGGTCCTCCACGGACAGGTCGTCCGCCATGTCGGAGATGACCTCGAGCGGAACCGTTTTTCGCTTGGCGCCGGATCGGTAATAGCTTGCAATTTCATGCTTCAGCGTCGTAAACAGATACGCCTTCGGATCGCGGATCGCGCTTGTGCCTTTCTTGACGAGCGTCCGGTAGAACTGCGCGTAGGTGTTTTGCAACAGATCGTGCGCGTCCTCCAACGGCGCTTTCAAAAGGCAGTAGCGCATCAGCTCGCGAAACGTCGCGTCGTATACGGTATTGAATGTTTCGGTTACATCTTTCATAAGGGTTTCTCCTTGGTTTTTCACGGCCGTTCACTTATATAGACGTTTGAACCGCGCAAAAGGTATCGCAGAGAGGAAAAATATTGTCATCATGTTGTGCCAAAACCGGATTTTTAAAGATAAAAGAACGGACAGCCGAAGCTGCCCGTGCGCGGAAAGAATGATCGCTGCATTATTCCTCAGGGATCGGATGAATGTCGATGTTGAGCACCACGTTCGTCACCGTTGCCGTGTTCGAGGAGGCTGAATAGGAAAGCGTAATGTCGAGGGATTTGAGCGTTTCCGTCTCGCCGCTCTGCACCGTGCTGTACATTTGAACCGTGATTTCCGTATCATATTCACTTGCGGTGAGCCCCATAATGCCTTCCCAATCTTCGGAAGCGAAGAGCGAAAGAACGTCCTTGAGCGTCGAAGCTTCGGTGATCCCCGCGTAATCGAAGGGGATCGTATACTCGTTGAAGCCTCCCTGGAAACCGACGATGACCGCGTCGTCGAGCGGTATGTCCTGATCGGTGTCATTTCCGGCTGTCGTGATGGTCAGCGACTTCAAACCGTCGGAAATATTGATCATCAGAGCATAGCTGGGTTCAATAACATCCGAGCCCGATTCGATGTTCAATCCGAGCTCCTTGAGCTCTTTAACGGTTACCTGACCGATCGTGAACGATTTGCCGTCGACCGTTAAGGCTTCGGGAATTGTCGCGCCGTCGGCAGCTCCGCTGAAAAACCAGTGGCGCTGCGGATATTCGGGATCCTCCGTGTCCGTCTGCACTTCCGCTTTCGATGCGTCGATGAGCGATTCGATATACGCGGAAGCCATATCAAACCGTTCCTCAATGGTGTGCTCCGAGTCATCGGCGGCAGGTGCTTCGACGGGATTTGCGGTTGCAGTACAGCCGAGCATGCAGATCGCAAGAAGAAGCGAGAGAATCATTATGACTTGTTTTTTCATTTGTTTTTCTCCTGAATAGATTTGGCGGAAGTTATGGAAATCTTCCGACATTAGAAGGAATTTTACGATAAAAAGGCGCAGAATGACAGGACCTTCTGAACAGCCCCTCATTGAGAATTCTCAAAGGATCTTACACACGTCGATCCACTCTGCGTCGGGACACGCCCGTTCGAGATCGGCGATGGACAGCCGCACCGCGCTGTGATCCGTGCCGGCGGCGGGGTAGACGGTTTCGTGAAGCTTGAGGCTTTCGTCGAGATACACGCGCACGCCCTCATTGACGCCGAACGGGCAGACGCCGCCGACCGCGTGACCGATCAGCGCTTCGACATGCTCCTGCGGGATCATTTTCGCCTTGCACGAAAAGCGCGCCTTGTACTTTGCGTTGTCGATGCGTGCGGTGCCTTCGGCAAGGATCAGCACCGGCTGATCGCCCTGCAGAAAGGAAAGCGTCTTTGCGATCATGCCCGGCGCGCAGCCGAGCGCCTCCGCCGCCTGTTCGACCGTTGCGCTGCTGTGATCGGGAATGATGATGCGATCGGCAAAGCCGACGCTTCTTAAATATGCGGTTGCGCGTTCGAGTGACATATCTGCTCCCATTCGTTGATTTTTCCCAGTATACCAAATCTCCAGGAAAAACGCAACCCGGGGGACGGGCGTTGCATAATGGCGCCGCGCATCCAAAAGCCTTCCCCTCGATGGGGAAGGTGGCGCCGTTAGGCGACGGATGAGGCGATACGCAGAAAAGCGTAAGCTTTTCGCGGATGATAACGCCCCCTCATCAGTCAGCTTCGGTTCCACTTCGCTACGCTCCGTTACAGCGGTAGATCGCGCGCTTCCCGCGCGTACCATCGACAGCTTCCCCACCCTGTGGGGGGGAAGCCTTTTGGCTACGTCGCGCACGATTGCATAAACGAATCGTAGGGGGCGACGACCTCGGCGCCCCGAGGAAGAGAAAAAGAAAAGAGAAGAGATAAGAGAGAAAAGAGAAAAGAATAGGAAGGGGTTCCAACGGAACCCCCAGCGTGTCAAAAAACCTTTTGACACGCTGAGCAGGCTGTTGATAAGGGAGATAGAATCCGCGTTTTCGCGACGGAGCTATACTTACGTATGCGACCGAAGATGGCGACGCGCGAGTAACGCGCGACGTCACCGCTGTAACGGAGCGAAGCGGAGTGGTTAAGAAAACGCGGATAATTTGCGGCGAAATAATAGAAAGAAAGGGCGCCCTCGCGCCCTTTCATCCTGCCAGTATTCATTTATAATATCTCGCTGCAAATGGTCTGACCCCTTTTGCGACAGCCTGAGGGGGGTCCAACGGAACCCCCTCCATGATTCTGCGTTCAATTTACGCGTTCAGCTCTTTCAAAAGCGCTCTAAGCTCGCGCACGGAATCGCCGAAAACCTTCAGCGCATCCTTGACGGGCTGCGGGCTCGTGAGGTCGACGCCGGCAAGCTTCAGCTCGTTGAGCGGGTAATCGCTGCCGCCGGTGGTGAGGAACTTAAGATAGCCCTCGGCGTCGCCGGTCTCGACGATATGCGATGCGATCGCAACGGCGGACGAGAAGCCCGTCGCGTACTGGTAGACATAGAACGGGGTGTAGAAGTGCGGGATGAACGCCCACTCATAGGCGATGTTTTCCGGCACCTCGGCACCTTCGTAGTAGAGCTCGACGAGCGAACGGTAGATCGCCGTCAGCTTCTCCGCGGTCAGCGGTTCGCCGTTCTGGTACGCTTCGTGCGCTTTGCGCTCGAACTCCGCAAACAGCGTCTGACGGAACAGCGTCGTGCGGAAGCCCTCCAAGAAGTGGTTCAGCACGTACGCGCGGCGCGCCTTGTCGGTCTCGGTCTTTAAGAGGTACTTTGTCAGCAGCACCTCGTTGACCGTGGAGGCGACCTCCGCGACAAAGATGCAGTAGTCATGGTTCATGTAGTCCTGCGTCGCGTCGGATTTATAGGAGTGCATCGCGTGACCGAGCTCATGCGCGACGGTGTAGGCGTCGTCAAGCGCGTCGGTGTAGTTCAAAAGCACGTACGGATGTACGCCGAAGACGCCGCAGGAGAACGCGCCGCTGCGCTTGCCCTTGTTCTCGTAAACGTCCATCCAGTTCTCGGTGTACGCCTTGTCCAGAAGCTTCTGATACCCCTCGCCGAGCGGCAGCGTCGCCGCTTTGACGAGCTTCTTTGCTTCCTCGAACGGGACCGTAAAGTCGACGTCCTTCACCATCGGGCAGTAGAGGTCGAACATGTCGATCTTCGAAAGCCCCAGCGCTTCCTTGCGAAGCTCGAGGTATTCGCGCATCGTAGGCAGGCTTTCGTGCACCGCCTCGATCAGGCTGTCGTAAACCGATACGGGGATGTTGTTGCGCGACAGCGCGGCTTCGCAGGAGCTTGCGTAATTGCGCACGCCGGATTCAAACCGCGAGATCTTGACGTTGCCGGAATACAGCGCGGCGAACGTGTTGATGTATTTTTTGTAGGTGCCGAACATGGCGTTGAAGGCTTCCTCGCGGACGGCGCGGTTCGCGCTCTCGCGGAAGACGCCGAAGTTGCCGCTGGTCAGCTGCACTTCATTGCCCTCTGCGTCGTGGATCTTCGGCAGCTCCATATCGACGTTCGTGAGCATCTCGTACGCGTCCTGCGGGGTCTGCGCGGCGTCGCCGAGCATCGCCAGCATGCGCTCGCGCTGCGCGTCGAGCTTGTGCGCGCGGGTACGGCTGAGGTTCTCGACCATGAAGCGGTACGGCTTCATCTCGTCCGGCGCGAGGAACTCGTTCATCTTCTCCTCGGGGATCGCAAGGATCTCCGGGTCCATGAACGCCACGGCGGAGGAGAAGCGCACGTACGCGCTGATCGCCTTTCCGTCCATCTCCTGATGCTTCGGCTCGGAGCCGTCGGCGCAGCGGTGGAGGTTCGCATAGATGTAGACGCGTTCGAGCCGTTCCGCGACCGCGTTGACGGCGTCGACGCCCGCCTTGAAGCTTTCGCGCGAAGCGCCGAGCGTGCCTTCGATCGCGGCGATCTTTTCGATCTCCGCAACGACCGCGTTCAGCTCCGCTTCCCACGCCTCGTCGCTTGCGTACATGTGCGTAAAGTCCCACTGGAATTTCGGGTCCATGTCTTTTCTTGCCTGCATGTTCGTTCTCCTTTGTTTACTTTCCTTCAGTATACCGCGTTTTATCGCTGTTGTCCACGGGTTACGGAGATTTTTTCAGCGAATACACCGTCGCCCGTCCGCGCCGCACGCACGCGATCGGAAGCCCGTAGCGCCGCAAAAGCTTCAGGTCGTCTGAAACACTCTTGCGCTCGGCGGAAATGCCGTGCCGCTGCAAGCGCTCCAAAAGCTCCTTCATCGTCACCGGTCTGCCCTCCGAAAGAATGTCCTTCACATACAGGATCTTCAGCTTTCCGTTCGGTTTCTTCGCCATATAAAAACGCCCTCCTTTCCGCTTTTCGGGATCAGTATCGCACGGGATCTGTCCCATAAAGCGGAAAGGAGGGGGGTTACGCTTGGATCGCTTTGCCGCTGTTCAGCACCGTTCTGTCAAGGTACAGCAGCACGGCGCAGGAGAGCACAAAGGTCAGCACGTCGGAAACGGGCATGGAATACAGCACGCCGTTCAGTCCGAAGAACAGCGGAAGCAGCAGCGCAAACCCGACGCCGAATACGACCTCGCGCACAACGGAGAGCATCGCGGAGAGAAACGCCTTGCCCATCGACTGCAGGAAGATGAACGTCGCCTTGTTCACGCATGCGAGCACCGTCATGCAGAGATAGATGCGGAACGCCTTGACCGCAAAGTCCGTGTACGCCGCGCTTTCGTTCGCCGCGCCGAACATGCCGATCAGCGCGCGCGGGAACAGCTCCACGACGAGCAGCGCGATCGCGCCGAGCACGGCTTCGGAGGCGAGCAGCATGCGTAAAAGCGCCTTCACGCGATCGAAGCGCCCCGCACCCGCGTTGTAGCCTGCGATCGGAATGCAGCCTGCCGCCATGCCGATCGAGATCGAGATCACGATCTGAAACACCTTCATCACGATGCCCACGACCGCCATCGGGATCTGCGCGTACGCCTCCTGCTCGAACAGCGGGTCCTTCGCGCCGTACACGCGCAGCATGTTGTTGATCGCCGCCATCGCCGCGACGAGCGAGATCTGCGCAAGAAAGCTCGTAAGCCCCAGCGCGAGCACGCGCCTTAATACCCGCCATGCGGGACGAAAACTTACGCGGTGCAGGCGGATCGATTTCAGCCGGAACAGATACCCGAACTCGAGCGCCGCGGTCAGGATCTGCCCAAGCACCGTCGCGACCGCCGCGCCCGTCATGCCCCAGTGGAACGCGTAAAGAAACAGCGGGTCGAGGATCAGGTTCACGACCGCGCCCGAGACCGTGGCGACCATCGCAAAGCGTGGGCTGCCGTCGGCGCGGACGATGGGGTTCAGCGCTTGCCCGAACACGTAAAACGGGATGCCGAGCGCGATCCAAAAGAAGTATTCCTTTGCATAGGCGAAGGTCTCCGCGTTGACGCGTCCGCCGAACATCGAGAGCAGCGCGTCGGAGCAGAGCAGGTATACAAGCATCAGCGCGACGCCCGACGCCGCGGACGCGCCGATCGCGTTGCCGACGCTCTTTGCCGCGTCGTCCGTGTTTCCGCCGCCGATCGCCATGGACACGAACGAGCAGCAGCCGTCGCCGATCATGACGGCGATCGCGAGCGCGACGACCGTGAGCGGGAAGACGACCGTGTTTGCGGCGTTGCCGAACGAGCCGAGCTCGGGCGTATTTGCGATAAAGAGCTGATCGACGATGTTGTACAGCGCCGCCACCAGCAGTGAGATCGTGCAGGGAACGGCGTAGCGCGCCATCAGCCTGCCGATGTGTTCCGATTCCATAAACCGTTGGTTCTGTTCCATAAAAAGCTCCGTTTCGAAAATTGCGCAAAAAAAGATGCGTAAGCCCTGTCCGGACTTACGCATCCCGCTGCGCGACAAGTGAGGTTTTACCACAATTTTCGAAAAAAGTCAAGAAACGAATTTTTATATTTTGCGATGCGTCGATCGGATGTGACGCGTTCAGCGATCCTGTTCGGCGGCGGAAACCGTGCGCACGGCGTCCTTGAAGGCGGCGTAGCTTTCCTTATCGGCGGGCTCGCCGCTGTAGCGGGTCTTGCGGTAGATCTCGTGGATCGTTTCCGCGCCGTCGCCGGACACCTTTGCGGCGGTTTCGAGCTCGGTCGGCGTCATCGGCGCAAGGTTCGTCTTTGCGGGCGCGCGGGATTTGATCAGCCTTTCATAGCCGCGGCGGATCTTTTTCTCGTAGCCGGAAAGCTTCTCCTTCTCGCGCGTGACGCGTTCGGGCTTCAGCCGCTCGACCGTCATGCCGTCTTCGACCTCCAGCGGTCCGTCCTTTCGCTTGGTGATGCTCGTGATCAGCATCCAGATCAGCGCGATAAATCCGGCGACGCCGCCTGCGGGGATCAGGAAGGCGATGAAATACGGACCCAGATCCAAGATCTTTGCGATATTGAGCGGCTTCCCTTCGGGCGATTCCCGATAGTTCTTTTCCTCCGGGGGCTCCGGTTCCGGCGTCGGCGTCGGTTCCGCGTACCTCGATGATTCCACGACCTGTTCGCGGGGCTCGTGCTCCCGCGGCTGCATGAGCAGCGGAACGGCGACAAGGATCGCTGCCGCCGCGAGCAGGAAGCCGAGAAAGAACTTCCGGTTCTGACGGATCATACCGGTCACGGAAACGTCGGCGTTGATCGCGATGACCGCCGTGCCGATGTCCTCCAAAAGGCGCGTCTGATTCATGTACAGGAAGTAGTTCAGCGTCACCAGCGCCGCCATCACGACCGACACGACGCAAAGCAGCTGCTTCGGATAGACCTTGCCGAGCGCGTAGATCAGCACGATCGGGATCAGCGCAATGAGCGTCGGGGTCGTAAAGATCAGCCGGTTCTTCTGCCGCGGCAGGATCAGCCCGCTTACAAGGATCGGGATGCAGCAGGCAAGATAGCACATCCAATAGTCGTTCGGGATCGTCAGCAGCGTCGCAACGGCGGCGACGGCAAGGGACAGCAGCGCCTTCCGAAGAGGCTTTTTGATGCGGTCGCAGAGGAAGCGGATCAGCTGCACGGGGATGATCGGACCGAGCACCCCGAGAAGCCAGATCAGCTCGTTTTCTTCCTTGAGGAACAGCCCCATCACAAGGGAGATGCACGGGGTGATCAGCGCGAGATGGAAGCATTCACAGAGGCGAATGCGCCGTTCGAGACCTTTCAGCTCCTTCATAGACGCGCCTCCTTTGCCGCCGTGCCCGAAATGTCAAGCTGCAGGCGGCTTTCCGTCTGGATGCTGCCGTCCTTTTTGACGGAAAGGTAATATCCGTCGCGGATCCCGGGCGTGTTGAGAAACGCGGCGTGCGCGCTTCCGGAGGAATCGGCGGAAAGCACCACGGGGAGCGCGCCTTTGAGCGATTCGATGGGGACGCCCGCAAGGAACTCGCAGAACGGTTCCGTCACGGGGATCGTCAGCTTGATGAGCGCAAGGGTCTCGTCCACCGTGATCTGATGCGAGGCGTCCGCGCCGACGGGGACGCGGATCGGTCTGCCGATGATGCAGTCGCGGCAGTTTGCCATCAGCGCGACGCTGACGCTGCGGCGCAGAAAGAACCGGCACAGCGAGGACGCAAGGCGGATCAGCTCCTCCCTGTCGTCGACGTCGCCGTTCTCCATGTCGAGCAGAAAAACGAGCGCCTCGTCGGTGGTGTACTCAAACTGATTGACCTTCAGCTCGCCGGTCCTTGCGCTTGCCTTCCAGTTGATGATCTTCGGGCTGTCGTAGATCTCATAGGGACGGATCGAGCGCAGCGCAAAGGGATCCTCCAACGCCCTGCGTCGGGTCGTCACCGAGCCTAAAATGAGACGCGCGGGAAAGGAGAACCGCTGCACGGGGATCTTCGCGGGGTAGACCGTCAGACGTGACGCGGAAAACGGGATCGGGCATTCCAGATGCAAGAAGTGGAACAGGTCCGTCGCGTTCGCCGTCACGACGTCGACGCAGTAAATGCCGCGGGACAGTCCGGCGATCTTGGCGCGGTTCGTCACGGCGTGTCGCCCCGCAAGCGCAAACCTGCGCTGCATGGTGATCGTCTTCTCCTTCGATTTGGAAACGGAGGCGAAGCTGCGGGAAAGCGTATAGGAATACCCGAAGATCGGCAGAGGCAGAAGCTTGCGGTTTTCGCTGCGCTCCAAAAGCTCCGCGGTCTCGCCCTCGGTCACGGCGCGTTTCGAGAAGCGGAACGTTACGGAGATCTTTCGATTCCACCAGGCGGAATAGATCGCTCTTTGCAGGATCACCAAAAAGCCGAATCCGAGCAGGATCCAGAAGATCAGCAAGCGATCACCTCCTTTATGGACAGCGTTCCCGGTTCAGTTCTCGAACCGTTCGGTGGGGACGGGGATCTGATCCAGAAGGCCCTTAATCAGCTGTTCGCCGCTTCTGCGGTCCATGGCGCCGTATTCGCGCACGATGCGGTGGGACAGCACCGGCACGGCAAGCAGCTTCACGTCCTCGGGCGTGACATAGCCGCGCCCGTTCAGCATGGCATAGGCGCGGACCGCGTTCAGCATCGCAAGCGTGCCGCGCGGGCTGGAGCCGGAAACGGCGTTCTCCTCGTTGCGCGTGCCCGAAACGAGATCGGCGATGTAGCCTAAGATCGAGGGATGGACAAAGACGGATTTACGAAGCGCCGAAAGCTCGCCGAGATCGTTCAGCGAGCAGACGGGCGAAAGCTCGGACAGCGGATCGTCGCGCATGAAGCGCTCCATGATGGCGATCTCCTCCGCGCGGTTGGGCAGCCCCATGGACAGCATCATAAAGAAGCGGTCCATCTGCGCCTCGGGCAGCGGGAACGTACCGGCGGTCTCGATCGGGTTCTGCGTGGCGATGACGAGAAACGGCGCGGGCAGCTTTCGCGTGACGCCGTCCATGGTCACCTGACGTTCCTCCATGCATTCGAGCAGACTCGACTGCGTGCGCGGCGTGGCGCGGTTGATCTCGTCGGCAAGCAGAATGTTGCAGAACACGGGACCCGCGCGGAACACGAATTCGCCTTCCTTCTGGTTATAGTAATTCAGCCCCGTCACGTCGGAGGGCAGCAGGTCGGGCGTGAACTGAACGCGCCGGAATTCGCCTTCCACGGAGCGGGCGAGGGACTTTGCGAGCACGGTCTTTCCCGTGCCGGGCATGTCCTCGAGCAAAACGTGTCCGCCGCAGCACAGCGAGGTCAGCAGCAGGTCCACGACGCGGTCCTTGCCGACGATCACCTTGCCGATGTTGGCTTTGACGGATGAGAGAAGTTCAGCGGCATTCCGGAAATCCATGGTGTGTTCCTCCTTGGGGTGATGAAAAGATCGGATATCGCCCGACGAACCGGACAGTGACATACGCTTGATACAGTATTATAACACAACCGCCGTGCATAATCAAGAGAGACGGAGCGTCGCCGCGGCAATCAAAAACGCACGGCGATCGCAATTTCGCCGTGCGTGATCGGAAAGGTTTATTCGTGCCGGAGCGCTTCGATCGGGTCGAGGCGCGCCGCGCGGTAGGCGGGGATCGCGCCGAAGACCATGCCGATGATGAACGAGAACACCACGGTCGCGGCGACGATGTACCAGCTGATGAAGATCGGCACGCCCGACATCTTCGAGATGCCGTACGCAAGCCCGACGCCGACCAGTACGCCTAAGATTCCACCGAGACAGGTCAGCACGCCAGCCTCGATCAGAAACTGCGCGGAGATGCGCCGCCGCCTCGCGCCGAGCGCTTTTTTAAGTCCGATCTCCGGCGTGCGCTCGGTGACCGACACGAGCATGATGTTCATAACGCCGATACCGCCGACTAAAAGCGAAATGCCCGCGACAAGGATAAGCTGCCGGTTTGTGGCGCTTGAAAGCTCTTGCAGGTTTTTCGCCTGCTCCAAAAGGTCCTCGCTCTTATAGCGCACCTCGGGTTCGTCCTTTAGGATCGTTGCGTTCAAAAGCTCCTCGGCGCGCCGGCCCGCCGTGGTCATCGAATCGGTGTTCACGGCGCGCACCGCGAGCGAGCGCGGCTCGTCGTAGCGGAACAGCACCGGCCACGTCGAAAACGGGATCAGCACCTTGCCGCCGGTCGACGTGTTGTAGGTGAAGTATTCCTCAAGCGTGCTCACCGTGGGGCGGAAGTCCGAGGCGCGGGTGAACTCGCCGATCACGACGTACGGCTCGCCGCAGACGTCGATCGTTTCGCCGACCGGGTTCGCGCCGGAGAACAGCGCCGCGGACACGGTCTCGTCGATCAGCGCGACCTTGCGGAAGCGGTCGAAATCGCGGTCGGTAAAGCATCGCCCTGCGCGCACGGTGTAGCCGAACACGGACAGGTATGTTTTGTCCACGCCGTAGATCGTGCCGTTCGACAGGCTCTTGCCGCCGCAGCGGATCTGTCCGTAGGCGTCGCGGCTTGCGTAGTACGACGCGGAGGCGACCTCCGGCACGGCGCGGATCTCTTCAAGCGTGCCGTCGTCGAGCGGCGCGATGTATTCCGGCACCGTCGACCACGCGAATTCAAACGGGTAGTCGCCCTGATACAGGCGTACGGTCACCACGTTCGAGCCTGCGCCGACAAGGTTCTGCTTGATCTGCTCGTTCGTGCCCATGATGGTCGAGGAGATCGCGATGATGCTGGCGATACCGATGATGATGCCGAGCATGGTAAGCGCGCTTCTCAGCTTGTGCGAACGAATGCCGTCAAATGCTTCGCGAATGTTTTCAAGCACCGTCGATCCCTCCTTTACCAGCCGTAATAGACGCCGCTCTTCGCGTCCTCGACCGGACTGCCTTCCTTGCAGTTCTTGTCGTAGGGGAACGCGATGCGGTCCTCGGGCGTGATGGGCATGCCCAAAAGCTCCACGTACTCGTTCATGCGGCTTCCTGTGCGCACCGCGCGGCGTTCGAGCACGCCGTCGTTTGCGACGAACAGGCAGGTCTCGCCGTCGATCTCGCGTAGGAACGCCTCGTGCAGATAGATCGTTCCCTGCTCATAGAGCGAGGAGAAGTCCGAAAACTCGATGTACTCGCCGACGCCCGGCGTGACGTCGCCGATCACGTCGAGCACCAGAAGATAGCCCGACGAGTTCGGATTGCCGCTGCCGGAATAGCTCGTGGAGATCGGCATCGTGCCGACCTTCGACACGCGCGCCGTGACCGTGCTCGCCGACATGTACGAGAAGCCCGAAAGCTCCGTGCCGACGGGGTAGTTCATAAGCTCATCCTCGCCGACGATCACGCTGATGTGCAGTCCCGTGCCGCCGCGGATCTCGATGAGCGTCTCGCCGTTTTGCACCTCGTCCGGCTGCGCTGCCGTCATTACGGTGCCGTTCACCTCGGAAAAGAGAATGCCGTCGAGCCCGCTGCGCTCCGCCTTTTCGATGTCGAGCAGCAGCTGGCGATAGCGAAGCTCATCCTCGCGGATGCCCTTTGCGATCTCGCGGGCGTACGCCTCGCGCTCGGCGCGCGACATGCCGCCTCCGCCGTGATACGGCGTGGGGGTCGCGGACGGCAATGCGGACGCGGACGGATCCGCGCTCGGCGCTTCCGTAGGCACTGCCGTGGGCGTCGGGGTCGGCGTGGGAGTAGGCGTAGGCGTGGGCGTCGGCGTCGGGGTAGGCGTCGGCGTCGGCTCCGCGGTTTCCGTCGGCGTCGGGGTCACAACGACCGGCAGAACGTTCACGGTAAACGAGAACGCGCCGTCGGGCGTAAAGCGCATGGCGACGGTGAAGCGGCTCGCCGTAAGGCTCACGTACCAGTCGCGCCCGAGCTCTGACGCGGACGCAAGCTGCTCCTTCAAAAACGAATCGGACACTGCCGCACCGGAGCCGTACGCATAGACGAGCGGGTCAGACGCGCTGCCGTTTCCGCTTTTCGGATGGCTGAGATCCGCGGAACCGGAATCGTTCTCCACGGTGACGGCAAAGCGCAGCGCGCCGTCGGGAGCGGCGGAAAGGTCGATTGTCGCCTCCGGCAGAACGATGCGGGCATAGACCTTCGTTTCATGCTCCGCCGCAAGCGCCAGAAGCCCCTGCAAAAACGGATAGGTCACGGGGTCGTTCGCGCCGATCACGTACAGATACGGATCGGACGCCGTGCCGCTGCCGCCGGTCGGCGAATTCAGATCGGCAAGCACGCGCACGGAAAGGTCCATAGTCTTCGCGCGCCGCGCCGTTCCGCGCTTCGGTTTCGGCGTAGGCGAGGGCGTGGGGGTCAGAAGCGGACTTTCGTAGTCCTCCCGCGCGTATTTTTTGTACTCCGCGTACGCCGCGCGCAGCTTATTCTCGAGCTTCACAAGGTCGAGCTTGCTCTGTTCGTAGGAGAGCTGCGCCCGCGTCGCGTCGTAGCGCAGAAGCGGATCGCCAACGGTCACGACGTCGCCCGGGTGGACCAGCACCTCAAGCACGTCGCGGTCGAGGTCCTTTACGATCACCTGCGACGCGTCCGAGGTCACGATGCCGTACAGGTACGTCTGATTCGGCATGTAGGACATCATCCAGTTCATGGCGGGGTAGACCTCGCACGGCGGGACCTTGCGGAATTTCAGATACGCAAACACGCCGCCGCCCAAAAGCCCGACGCAGAGAACGAGGATCAGAAGGATCTTCAGAACACGCTTCATTTGTCATCGCCTCCCGAAAGAACGCCGTCGTAGATGTGCATCATGTGCGACGCGCGCTTTGCCACCGCGAGCTCGTGCGTGATCATGATGATCGACATGCCGCGCTCGTGCAGCCCGTCGAAGATGTCCATGATCTGCTGACCGGACTTCGAATCCAGCGCGCCGGTCGGCTCGTCGGCCAAAAGCAGCTTCGGATCGGTGCAGATCGCGCGGGCGATCGCGACGCGCTGACACTGTCCGCCGGAAAGCTGCGTGGGGTAAAATTCCATACGGTCCTTCAAACCGACCTCGGTCAGAGCTGCCTCCGCGCGCTCGCGCCGTTCGCGCTTCGGCACGTTTCCGTACATCAGCGGAAGCGCCACGTTTTCCCACGCGCGGCGGCGCTGCAGAAGATGGAAGGACTGGAACACGAAGCCGATCTTCTCGTTGCGGATGCGCGCCATCTGTGTGTCGGACGCGCGGCTGTTGTCCTCGTCCTCAAAGTAATACTTGCCCTTGGTGGGCGTATCGAGATAGCCGAGGATGTTCATCAGCGTCGATTTGCCCGAGCCCGAGGGTCCCATGATCGCGTAATAGTCGCCCTCGCGCATGGCGAAGTTGACGTCGTGCAGCACGGGGACCGGGTGGTCCGCCGTGCCGTATGTTTTTTCAATGTGTTCAAGCCGGATCAGCATATCAGCCTCCGTATTCGATAACGTCCACGCCGTCGTCGATCGGCTCCGTTTCGGGAACGTCAAAGCCGCCGTCCGGCATGAATGCGCCGTCGTCCTGCATAAACGTGCCGTCCTCCGGCATAAACCCGTCGTCAAAGCCGCCGTCGGCGGGGTAGGCGAAGTCCTCGCCCTCGAAGCCGATGTTGTCCGAGGGATCGACGAACGCGGTCTCGGTCGCGAGCAGTCCTGCGCGGACCGTGTCATCCGGGAACGCGATGCGGTCCTTGAGGCTCAGACCCTTTACGATCTCATAGCTTTCGACGTCCTCATGGTACGCGCCGACCTCGACGCGCCGCTTTTCGATGCGGTTGTCGGCGTTCGCCGCCCACACGTAGAACACGCCGTCCTCCTGCAGTAAAAACGCTTCCGGCAGCAGCAGCGCGTCGGTCACGGTTTCGTCGGCGTTCAGGTCGATCAGAACGTGCTGACCGATCAGCAGCCCGTCGACGCTTTCCGGCTCAACGTAGAACGCGTACTTGCTTGCGCGCTCGCCCATGCCCGCGTCATAATAGTAGCTGCTTTGATCGTTCACGGTCGAATCCGTATCGACGCGATAGACCGTTCCGCGGTAGACGGTGTCGTCCACACGCGAGCGGATCAGCACCGGCATGCCGACGTAGAGCGTGTATACCGTCTGCTCGTTGACCGTACCCTTGACGCAGAAGTCCGTTCCCGCGATGATCGAAATGTACGCGTTGCTCGCCTGTCCGGAATAGCCGAACGGATCGCTCGCGTTCGAATCGTCGCGCACGGAGCGCACCGTGCCGGAGACGGGGGAGACGACCTCGCTCTGATCGATCAGCGTCTGCATCTCGGCGGCGCGCTTTTTCTTGTCGGACAGCTCGACCTCCGACTTGCGGATGTCCAGCTCGGTGGTCTGGATCTCCAGTTCGATCCCGTAGCGGTCCTTTTCCTTCGCCTTTTCGAGCCGCTTTTCAAGCGATTCAAGCTGCTCGCGGTACGTGCGAAGCCCATTTTCGATGCCGGTGATGTCGATCATGATCTGCGCGTGCGACAGCTTCAGATCGTCCACGTCGTAGCGGAACAGCGGATCGCCCTCGTTCACCTTGCTGCCCACGGTCACGTAGCATTCCTTGATCTTCATGTCGGCGGACGGATTGATCTCGATGATCTCCTTCGCCTCCACGATGCCGTTGTACTGTGCACGAAGTCCCACCGCGCCCATGCCGGTGACGTCGGCGACGGACTGCACGTACGCCGTGCCCTCCTCGCCGCCGGACTCTCGCTGATACAGCCAGTACGCGCCAAAGCCGAGCGCGGATACGACCAGCAGGATCACGATGATGCGGACCCATCCTCTGCGTTTCTTCTTCATAGAACACCTCGATCGAATACTCTCTTAACAGTATACCGTACAGCGTACGGTTTCGTTGCGTTTTTCTCCGGCTTTCAAATAATATATTTCCGAACGCCCGGGAAAACAGAAACGCCCCGACGGTTTACGGTCGGAGCGGAATGCGTTAAATCACCATCGTGCAAGCATTAGCACCTTACTGAGGCAGGTTGCTGTGCGGTCATAAAGCTTGTCTCTCGCGCACTCTCGATGGCGAAATTGAGTATAGCACCGAGCGGCGAAAAATGCAAACATTATATGAATATTTTTCACGGATTTTACAGTGGATATTCTGAAAAACCTTGCAAAATCCGTGCATACGACGGTATACGACGGACGCAGAATTATACGAAAACAAGCCGATTATTCGGGGTTTTCGGGGCTTTCTTCCTCAACAAGCTCGAAGCGAAATTCCTGCATGGCGTCCGGGTACTTCTCCTTGTCGACCGGCGACAAAAACATCTCAAGCGGACGGATCCAAAGCGAGCGGTCGCCATACAGCTTGCGGTACACGACGAAGTCCTCCTGCGTTTCCGAATGCTTCGCAACGCCCTCGACAAGATACAGATTTCCCTTGAAATGACGGTAGACCTGTCCCGCGTGCACCTCGCGCGGCGCGGGCTTTGGCTCGTCGCCGTCCAGGATCGCCTCGCCGTTGAAGTACGCGTCGTAGAGCTCCTTTGCGTAGTCGAGCCGATCGAACGGCACGTACACGCGCACGCGTCCGAGGTTCACGCCGAGCTCCGCCATGATCGCCGCGCCGAGCACCAGCCGATCGGAATACGGGACGTCGTTGTCGCGATACAGCTCCTTGAGCATCTCCGCCTGCATATAGGGCAGCTCCGCGGCAAAGCAGAAATCGCCCTTGTTCGGCTCGCGCAGCTTTCGATTGCGGCAGGTCGGGCAGATCTCGCCCTCCACAAGCTTCATGCAGTTTTCGCAGTACATCATGGATTCCTCCTGTGATTCTTTACGCAGTCATGTTTTTCGGGGCGCCGAGGTCGTTATAACTTCTTGGCCCCCTTGTGTAAAGGGGGCTGTCACCGATAGGTGACTGGGGGATTGTAAACCCGGTGTTCGCGCGATCGACAATCCTTCCGTCTCGGCTTCGCCGATCCACCTCCCTTTGCACAAGGGAGGCTTTTTGGTGCCCCGTGCCGTCCGCTCAAAACAGCTTCTTCAGCGTGCCCAAAAGCCCGCGGAAGAGGGACTTGCCGACCTCGCGGCCGATCGTGTTTGCGGTGGAGGAGGCGACCTTGCCGAGCGTGGACGCGGTCTTGCTCTTGCGCTTCGCCTTCTCGCGGAGCGCTTCCTTTTCCTTCTGCGCCTTCGCCTTGGCTTCTTCCTTCTCCGCCTTTTCCTTTGCCTTGGCTTCTTCCTTTTCCTGCTTCTCGCGTTCCTTCTGCTCGGCTTCGCGCGCCTTGGCTTCTTCGGCTTCCTTCGCTTCCTCCTGCGCCTTGCCGGTTAAAATCTCATACGCGGAGTCGTTGTCGACCGCCTCGTCGTACTTGCCGTAGAGCGTATCCGCCATGATCTCGCTCTTTCTGCGCTCGTCGTCGATCATGCCCATCATTGACTGCGGCGGCAGGATCGTGCAGCGCTCCACAATCGACGGGCGTCCCTTTGCGTCCAGAAAGCTCACCAAAGCTTCGCCGGTGCCGAGCTCCGAAAGAACCTCTTCCGTATTGAACCTCGGATTCACGCGGAACGTCGCCGCGGCGGTCTTGATCGCCTTCTGCTCGGCGGGGGTGTAGGCGCGAAGCGCATGCTGTACGCGATTAGAAAGCTGCGCAAGCACCGGATCGGGCAGATCCGACGGCTGCTGCGAGATGAAGTACACGCCGACGCCCTTCGAGCGGATCAGCTTGACGACCTGTTCGACCTTGTCGCGAAGCGCCTTTTTCGCGTCGTTGAACAGCAGATGCGCCTCGTCGAAGAAGAACACGAGCTTCGGCTTTTCGAGATCGCCGACCTCGGGAAGCTCCTCGAACAGCTCGGCAAGGAGCCAGAGCATGAAGGTCGAATAAAGCAGCGGGCTTTGGTACAGTTTCGCGCAATGGAACACGTTGATATAGCCGCGCCCGTCCTCATCGGTCTGCATCCAATCGGATAGCTCGATTGCGGGTTCGCCGAAAAACAGGTTTCCGCCTGCGTCCTCAAGCTGCAAAAGCGCGCGCTGGATCGCGCCTGCCGACTGTTTAGAGATATTGCCGTACTGGTGCAGAAGGTCTGCTGCGTGCTCGGTGATGTACGCGATCATGGCGCGCAGATCCTTGAGGTCGATCAGAAGCCATCCGTTGTCGTCTGCGACGCGGAACGCGATCGACAGCACGCCGCTTTGCACATCGGTGAGGTTCAGAAGACGGGAAAGAAGCTCCGCGCCCATTTCGCTTACCGTCGTGCGCACGGGGTGTCCGCCCTCGCCGTACACGTCCCAGAAGCGCACGGGATAGCGCTGCATGGAAAACGTCTCCGGATCGATGCCGATTCCCTTTAAGCGCTCGGCGATCTTGTCGGTCATTTCGCCCGGTCTGGTGCAGCCACTAAGGTCCCCCTTGACGTCCGCAAGGAACACGGGCACGCCGAGGTCCGAGAACGATTCCGCCATGACCTTCAGCGTGATCGTCTTGCCCGTGCCGGTCGCGCCGGCGATCAACCCGTGGCGGTTCGCCATTTCGGGAAGGATGTATGCTTCGGTCTCGCCCTTGCCGACGAGAATACGGTTGTCGATGCGCATAATTGCCTCCGCAAAAACTCGATTTTTTCAAACATATCATACCACAGCTTGTCCGAAATGTCCACAAAAACGGCGGGAGGGGGCAGGGTGTTTTTGCACCCCCTCAGTCACCTGTCGGATCCGCTTCGTTTCACTTCGCTTCGGCGGTAGATCGCGCGCTTTCCGCGCGCACCATCGACAGCTCCCCCGAAAGGGCGCGCTCGAATCGCTCCCGTAGGGGACGCCGACCTCGGCGTCCCGCAAAAACTGGCGCAACTTCTGTGTATCACCTCATCCGTCGCCTGACTGCGCCACCTTCCCCATCAAGGGGAAGGCTTTGGAAATCGCGAACCAAAGGCTTCCCTCTTGGGTGGGGAAGCTGTCACGAAGTGACTGATGAGGGGGCGTCCCGCAAAAACCTTCTCTATCCTAAGAACAGCGAAGAGAACAGCACGCCGGTGACGACGGAGGTGAGCATGGCAAGGAGCGCGACGGGCACGGTGAAGCGCGTTTTTTTGATCCCGACGCTTCCGAAATACAGCGCGAGCGCGTAAAAGACCGTTTCGGACGAGCCCAAAAGCACGCTTGCGGTGAGCCCGATCTTCGAATCCGGACCGTAGGCGTGGAAGACGTCTGTGAGAGCGGCGACGGCGGCGCTGCCGGAAAACGGGCGAACGAGGATCAGCGGCACGAGCGGCGCGTCGATCCCAAGCCGGGACAGGACGGGCGAGAGCAGGCGGCTTATAATCGCCTCCATGCCGCTTGCGCGAAACAGCGACATCGCCGCGGAGAACAGCGCAAGCGTCGGCAGCACCCGTAAAAGCAGCGGGATCGCGCGCTTTGCGCCGTCGGTGAACGCGGAAAAGAAATCGACGCGCCGCACGACCGCGTACAAAAGCAGCAGTATTATCAGGATCGCGACCGGCATGGGCGTGTCAGTACAAGGCACAGGACAACGGCGACGACCGTTGAAAGAAGGGAGGACAGCAGCGTCGGCAGCACGATCGCGGCGGGACGCGCCGAGCCGAAGCTTGCCCGAAGTCCCACAAGTGTCGTCGGAAACAGCTCAAGGCACGACGCGTTCACGCAAAGCAGCACGCACATCTCGTTTGTCGCGACGCCGGGGCGCGGGTTCTTTTCGTTCAACAACCGCATAGCTTCAAGCCCGTAGGGCGTTGCGGCGTTTCCCATGCCGAGCATGTTTGCGGCAAGGTTCAGAGCGATCGCGTCCTTTGCGCTTCCTGCGTTTGGGAACAGGAGCTTCAAAACGGGCGAAAGCAGACGCGACAGCGAGCGGATCAGCCCCGCCTCCTGCGCGACGTTTAAAAGTCCCATCCATAAAAGATACGCACCGGACATCGTGACCGCGGTCTGGATCGCGCTGTCCGCGCCGGACTGCAGCGCAAGGAGCACGCCGTCGCCGTTTCCCGAGACGAGCATGGCGACGGCGCCGGAGAGCAGCAGAAAGAAAAGCACGACGTTCATGCTGCAGCATATGCTTGATTTTCGTCCCAAAAGCGTCTTTTTTGAAAACGATTGCAAAAAAGTCGCACAAAACGGAATTTTCTGTTATAATGATATTCGGATTATTATCACCCGAGGTGTTTTGATATGAAACGTGGAATCAGCATTCTGATCGCTTCGCTGCTGCTCTTCGGCGCGCTGCTGCCGGCGGGCTGCTCCGTTTCGCACGGAAACGGCAGCGAGGTGTGCATCGAGTTTATCGAATATATCGCAAACGGAAGCTACGGCGCGGCGTTTGACCTGCTCTCCGATTCGGTCAAGAACACGTCCGGAACGAACACGGAAGCGGGCAAGGCGATGATCACCGCGAAGGAGTTCTCGGATAAGTACATCCAGATCTTCGATGCGGTCGGGCTTACCGGCGTCAGCTATATCGTGCGCAGCAAATCCGACGCGTCGATCACGAGCTCGGTCGATTTTCAGATGACCTACGAGACCGCGCTCGGCGACATGACCAACGATTACACGGTCAACGCGATCTACGAAAACGGACGCTGGGGCATTCAATGGACGCCGGCGCTGATCTTCCCGACGATGGAGTGGGGCGACAAGCTGCTGGTCGGCGTCAACTACCCGAAGCGCGGCGAGATCTTCGACGCGCAGGGCGAGCTTCTGGTAAAGAACCTCTCCCCGGTCACGGTGTTCTGCGTGCCGGGGCAGATCCCGAAGGAAGAAAAGGACGCCGTGATGCAGCAGATCCTTGCGATCCCGGTATTAAAGCCCTCCGGTACGCCGCAGGACGAATACGAAAAGATCATTCATGACGCGATCTTCAGCAACAATTCCTCGGCAGTGCTTGCGCGTCTTTATCCGGATCAGATCGACGACGCGCTTGAGGAGCGGCTGCTTTCGATCAAGGGCATCGGTATCGACCGAAACGGCGCGATGACCTCCACGCGCTTCCGCGCCTATCCATACGGACACTCCGCTTCCCATATCCTTGGCTTTGCGGCGGTCATGTGGAAGGCGACGTGGAAGGAGATCGAAAAGATGCGCGAGGCGCGCGCGGGCGGCTCGTCGTCCGAGAAAAGCGCGGAGGAAACGGTAAGCCCGACCGAATCGCCGGAGGAGGCGGGATCGACCCCCGAGGCTTCGCCCGATGCCACGGAAACGCCGACGGAATCGCCCTCGCCCGAAGCGACGGCGAAACCCTCCGAGGAGGGCGATGAAAAGGAAGAGGACGCGGGCGGCATGACCTTTACCGAGGAGGACCTCGATTCGTACGAAAAGGACAGCTGGATCGGATACGTCGGGCTGGAGCTGCAGTACGAGCGGACGCTCCGCGGCGAGAAGGGCGGCTACGCGTACATTCAGGGCATCGACGGCACGAACCGTCAGACGCTGTACAACATTCCTGCAAAGGACGGACAGGACCTGCATCTGACGCTCGACATCCGGCTGCAGCAGCGCGTTGAGGAGGTCGTGAAGACCGTCGTGTACGACGAGAACATGTCCGGCACGGTCATCATCATGAACCCGAAGACCGGCGCGATCCAGGCGATGTACTCCTTCCCGGACTATGACGTGGAGGCGTTTTCCCGCGGCGCCGTCGGAACCGAAGCGTATGAAGCGCTGCAGGAAGACCCGAAGACCCCGATGTTGAACCGCGCGATCCAAGGTCTCTATGCGCCCGGTTCGACGTTCAAGCCGTTCACCGGCGTCGGCTCCTTGGAGGCGGGCACGCTGACCACGGAATCGACCTTCCCCGACACGGAGAAGATCGTGGACCAGAGATACAAATCCCAATCCGGCTATAAGGACGTCTGGTACGTACAGCGCGGCGAGTACGCGTACACCGGCATCGACGAGATCACGCGTACCGGCTCCACGCGCCGCCATACGCCGATGAACATGGAATCGAGCATCATCGACTCCGACAATATTTACTTTGCATGGGCGGCGTTGAAGCTCGGCTGGGATCGGTTCAAGGACTATCTTGCCTACATCGGCATGGGCGAAAAGGTCCCGTTCGATCTGCCGACGCAGAGATCGCAGATCAAGAACGAGGGCAGCACCGAAACGTACAGCCTGCTCGCGATGAGCGGATACGGACAGGGCGAGCTGCTGGTCACGCCGCTGCAGATGGCGTGCTACATCGCGGCGTTCCGCAACGGCGGCAAGGCGCCGGTCCCGTACGTGGTCGATTCGATCTGGCAGGCGGAGGGACAGGACTATACGCCCACCTATCAGCACGAGGGCAGCGAGACGTGGAAGACGATCTGCTCGAAGGCGAACGCCGACAGAATGGCGCAGATGATGATCGGCGTGTGCGCGCTGCCGGAAAACCACGGCGGCACGGCGCGATATTTGAAGGTGAGAAGCTACGTCATCGCGGGCAAGACGGGAACCGCCGAGGTCGGTAAGGACAAGGAAAAGGAGCTTGCGTGGTTCATCGGCTTCCGGCAGGCGAACCGGGACGGCTCCGAGCTCGACCCGAAGGACGAGCGCCTCGTGCTGGTCATGCTGGAGCTTGACATGAACAACCTGCCCGACGAGTACGCCATGATGAAGTTCATGATCGGACGCGTGCTCTTGAAGGCGGACGAGCTCACCGAGCCCGGGCTTTCCGAGTCCGCGTTTGTCACCACCACGAGCGCCGGTAACTGAGCCGCGAAAGACGGAATAGATTATAAAAGAAACGTAACCATCCATAGGGGATAGAGAATTCACAGGAGAGGAACAGGGGAGAATGAAAAAAACCATCGTGTTTACGGGCGGCGGAACGGCGGGGCATGTGACGCCGAATCTCGCGCTGATCGAAAAGTTGGATCGCGCGGAGTGGGACATCCATTATATCGGAACGTCCGGCATGGAAAAGGACCTTGTCAAGGACGTGCCGGGGCTGACCTATCACGAGATCGATTCGGGCAAGCTGCGCCGCTACGCAAGCATCAAGACCGTCACGATGCCGTTCCATGTTCTCAAGGGCTATCATCAGGCAAAGCGCATTTTAAAGACCCTGAAGCCCGCCGTCGTGTTCAGCAAGGGCGGCTATGTTTCCGTGCCGGTCGTTGCGGCGGCGCGGGGGATCTGCCCGGTGCTCACGCACGAATCCGACTATACGCCGGGGCTCGCAAACCGGATCGATGCGCACTTTGCGGATAAGGTGCTTGTGACGTTTGCGGACACCGTACCTTTCGTCAAGGACAGTAAGGGCGTGCATACGGGAACGCCGATCCGTCCGGAGCTGTACAAAGGCTCGCGCGAAAAGGCGCTTGCGTTTACGGGACTTTCGGGAGAAAAGCCCGTTCTGCTCGTCACCGGCGGAAGCCTCGGTGCGGTCGCGGTGAACGTTGCGGTGCGCGAAGCGCTGCCGGAGCTTTTAAAGACCTTTGACGTCGTGCATCTGTGCGGCAAGGGCAAGCTCGATGAGAGCGTCCGAATGCCCGGCTATGTGCAGTTTGAATACGTGCGCGACGAGATGGCGGACCTGTTCGCGCTTGCCGACGTCGTGGTGTCCCGCGCGGGCGCAAACGCCGTGTTCGAGCTTCTCGCGCTCGAAAAGCCGATGCTGCTGCTGCCGCTTTCCGGCGCGTCGACGCGCGGCGACCAGGAGCTGAACGCGACCTATTTTGAAAAGCGCGGCTATGCGCGCGTGCTCCGTGCCGACGAGGTCAGCGCGGGATCCGTTCTGCGCGAGGTAACGGCGCTCTATGAGAATCGGGAGACGTACCGCGAAACGGTGCGGCACGCCGAGGGCGTCGACGGCACCGATATGATTTTGAAGCTGATCCGCGAGGCGGCGAACGCATGACGGCGGCGGAGCTGATCGAAAAGCTTTCCGGCGACACCGCGGTCGAAGCGCTGTCCATGCTCTGCGTGACGGCGAAGACGAAGCAGGGACGCGCCGAGATCGAACAGGCGTTAAACGGGCACGAGACCTTGTATCGCCTGATGGAGAGTCCGCAGCCGAAGGTGCGAAAGAACGTGTACCGGCTGATCGGTGCGCTCGAGGACGAACGCGACGTTCCGGCTTTGGCGCGCGCGCTGGAAGCGGAAACGACGCTGTTTGCCGTGCCGAGCCTGCTGCTTTCGCTCGGACGCCTCGGCGCAAAGGACGTGCTCAAAGCGTATCGCGTGCCGATTTCCGAATCGGAAGCGATGGACAAGCATATCGCGGAGATCGAGATCGCCTACGAAAAGGCGATGCAGCAGTTTGAAACGCTCCCGACCGAGCGAAAAAATACGCTTTCCGAGCCGCGCGAGATCCTGTGCTACGCGCCGGAAGGGTTCCCAAAGGAGCTTTCGGACGAGCTTAAAGCGCTTGGCTTTGCGGGCGAGATCACGGGGAACGTGGTGCGCGTGTTTACCGACGATCTCAAAACGCTTTATCGCGCAAACTGCATGACCGAGGCGCTGCTGCCGATCGCAAGGGACGTGCCGATGGAGCCGCGGGCGATCGCCGCGGCGGCAAAATCGTGCATCGGGACGTATTACCGCATCGAGATCCGCGGATACTTAAAGGATCGGGGCGGGTTCATCGAAAAGCTGAAAACGCTTCTGGACGGGCATAACAACCCGTCCGCGTACGACTGCGAGCTGCGCATCGAATGCCGCAACGAGCGGTGCGACCTTTATTGGAAAGTCTGGAACGTGGACGATCTGCGCTATCCGTGGCGCAGGGGCACGGTCCCCGCGTCGATGCATCCGGCGCTTGCGTACGCGCTCGCACGCTATGCGCTGTCGTTTGTGAAAAAGGAGCGTCCAAGCGTGTTCGATCCGTTCTGCGGAAGCGGCTCGCTGCTGTTCGCCGCGGAGGAGCAGGGAAGCTGCCGTTCGCTTTTGGGCGTCGACCGCAGCGGGACGGCGGTCGCGATCGCGCGGGACAACGCAAGGGCGGTCAACAGCCGCGCGCGGTTCGTGTGCCGCGACATTCTGCGCTTTACGGCGAAGGAGGGCGCGGACCTCGTGCTTTCGAACATGCCGTTCGGCAACCGCGTCGGCTCGCACCGGGAGAACGAAACGCTCTACGCGCGGTTTTTGAAGCATCTTCGGTACCTTTTAAACGACGGCGGCGTCGCGGTTCTGTACACCGCGGACGCGAAGCTTTTGGAACGGTTGATCGAAAAGGAGCCGGATCTCAGGCTTTTGGAAAAGCGCCGCACATCGGCAGGGGGACTTTCCCCGTGGATAATTGTGATTGACAAATCGTCCCGCGATCCGTACAATGACAGCAATAAGGAGAGGAAATGATATGAGGCAAAAGTTTTACATGACAACCGCGATCGCGTACGCGTCCGGCAAGCCGCACATCGGCAACACCTACGAGGCGATCCTGGCGGATTCCATCGCGCGGTTCAAGCGCTTTGAGGGGTACGACGTGTATCTGCAGACCGGCACGGACGAGCACGGTCAGAAGATCGAGGAGAAGGCGAAGACGGCAGGCGTTACGCCGCAGGCGTACGTCGACGGTGTTTCCGGCGAGATCAAACGGCTTTGGGATCTGGTCGGGACCGGGTACGACCGCTTTATCCGCACCACGGACGCCGACCATGTCGCGGCGGTGCAGAAGATCTTCAAGTACCTGTACGACAAGGGCGACATCTATAAGGGCTATTACGAGGGCATGTACTGCGTGCCGTGCGAATCGTTCTTCACGCCCTCGCAGCTCGTGAACGGCAAGTGCCCGGACTGCGGACGCGACGTGCAGCCTGCGAAGGAGGAAGCGTATTTCTTCAAGATGAGCAAGTACGCCGACCGCTTGATCGACTACATCAACACGCATCCCGATTTCATCAAGCCCGTTTCGCGTAAGAACGAGATGATGAACAACTTCCTGCTGCCGGGACTTCAGGATCTTTGCGTATCGCGCACGTCGTTTACGTGGGGCATCCCGGTGGACTTCGATCCGAAGCACGTCGTTTACGTGTGGCTCGACGCGCTTGCGAACTACATCACCGGCATCGGCTACGAATGCGGCGGGGAATCCTCCGAGCTGTTTCGGGCGCTGTGGCCTGCCGACCTGCATGTGATCGGAAAGGACATCATCCGCTTCCATACGATCTACTGGCCGATCTTCTTGATGGCGCTCGATCTGCCGCTGCCGAAGACCGTCTTCGGTCATCCGTGGCTCTTACAGCAGGGCGACAAGATGAGCAAATCCAAGGGCAACGTGATGTACGCCGACGACCTTTGCGAGCTGTTTGGCGTGGATGCGGTGCGCTATTATGTTCTCAACGAGATGCCGTTCGACAACGACGGCTCGATCACGTGGGAGCTGATGATCGAACGGCTCAACGCGGACCTCGCAAACACGCTCGGAAACCTCGTAAACCGCACGGTCGCCATGAGCAACAAATATTTCGGCGGCGCCGTTCGCCGCACCGGCGCGGCGGAGCCGGTCGACGACGAGCTCAAATCGGTCGCGACAAACGCGATCGCGCGCGTCCGGCAGGCAATGGACGATCTTCGCATCGCCGACGCGCTCGGGGAGATTTTCAACGTCTTCCGCCGCTGCAATAAGTACATCGACGAGACCGCGCCGTGGGTGCTTGCAAAGGACCCCGAAAAGGCGGACCGTCTTTCCGAAGTGCTGTATAATCTCATCGAGAGCATCTCGATCGGCGCAAGTATGCTGGCGCCGTTCCTTCCCACGACCGCGGCGCGCATCCAAAAGCAGATCGGCGCCGAGCCGCGCGAGATCGATTCGCTTGAAACGTTCGGCGTATATCCCGCATCCGGCAGCACGGTCGCGGAAAAGCCCGAGATCCTGTTTGCCCGCCTCGATCCGAAGGTCGTGATGGAGCAGGTCGAGAAGATCATGGAAAAGCAGAAGGCGTCCGCGGAGCCCGAAAAGCCGGCGCTTCCCGCGATCAAGGACGAGATCGCGTACGAGGATTTCGAAAAGCTTGATCTCAGACTCGCAAAGGTCGTTGCGTGCGAGGAGGTCAAGCGTTCGAAGAAGCTTCTGAAGCTCACCGTTTCCGTAGGCAATGAGGAGCGCACGGTCGTGTCCGGCATCAAGAACTGGTATAAACCGGAGGACCTCGTGGGCAAAACGGTCGTGCTCGTCGCGAACCTCAAGCCCGTCACGCTGTGCGGCGTGGAAAGCCACGGCATGATCCTGTGCGCGTCCGATCCCGAGGACAAGGCGCTCGCGTTCGTCACGCCCGAAAAGGCGATGGAGCCGGGCTGGGTGGTACGCTGATGCGGATTTTTGATACCCACGCGCATCTCTTGGACGAGCAGTTTGACGCGGATCGGGAGGTGCTTGTCGCGTCGCTTTCGGACGCGGGCATCGCGCACGTCATGGAAGCCTGCTGCGATGAAGCAGGGATCGACCGGACGGTCGCGTTTGTGCAGCGTGTGCCGTTCCTCTACGGCAGCGCGGGCGTGCATCCGCATTCGGCGGACGAGTTCACGCCCGAAACCCTCGATCACATCAGGGCGGCGCTGACGCACGAACGCATGGTTGCGATCGGCGAGATCGGTCTCGATTACCACTACGACTTCTCCCCGCGCGATGTGCAGCGCGACTGCTTCGACGCGCAGCTTGCGCTGGCGGCGGAGCTCAAACGTTCCGTCATCATCCATGACCGCGAGGCGCACGGCGACTGCATGGACATGCTTCGTCGCTATCGCGGGAGACTTTCGGGCGTCATGCACTGCTTCTCCGCGAGTTACGAGATCGCGAAGGAGTGCATCGACCTGGGGCTGTTCATCGCGTTCGGCGGCGCGCTGACGTTCAAAAACGCCGTGAACCAGTGGGAGATCGCGTCAAAGCTTCCCTTGGATCGGCTGCTGATCGAAACCGACTGTCCGTACATGACGCCGGTCCCGCTGCGCGGCACGCGAAATGACCCGACGAAGATCCGCTACACGCTCGAAAAGCTCGCGGCGCTTCGCGGCACGGACCCGGAAACCCTGTCCGAAACACTTTATCACAACAGCTTCCGCGCGTTCGGCATCGAAGAAGATCAATAGCTTTTGTAGAGACAGCCCTTTCGTCGACCTATCGGTCGACACCCCCTTGCACAGGGGAGGCAAGAAGGTGAAAATGAATCGTAGGGGCGGATCGCATCCGCCCGCTTTTTGTTGAAATGGGGAAGAAGATTCTTCGTCGCTTCGTTCTCCAGAATGACACACGTTTTTTGCGTGGCGATTTGTAGGGGGCGACGACCTCGGCGCCCCGTCAAAAGACTTGCGGTTCAAGTGACA
>CALGGM010000070.1 GCA_937915925.1 uncultured Clostridia bacterium
AGCGGTGCCGTCGCGCGCTTCCCGCGCGTCGCCATCTCTCCCTTATCAACAGCCTTTTCGCATTTTATAAACCTACAGCTGTTCGTTGATAAAGACAGCCTTGATCTCGGAGGTTGTCAGCAAGACGGATTCCTGATGGAAGAAGACGCACAGATCCTTTGCAATCTCCGTTGCCGTGGCTTCTTCCACGTCGATCAGGGAAAGGATCAGCGTCTGCTCCTGCGTATAGTCGCCGTTCTCGTGAAAATAGCCGCCCTCCGATAGCGTAAACGAAAACGGCACATGGTAGCTATAGCACACCTTTTTCAGAATCGAAACATACACGGCGCTGTCGAATTTCTGGCTGAGCGTCTTCGCGTCGTTGAGCCCGACATAAATCTTGATCTCATTCATACTCTGCTCCTTGATCATTTCCTTAAATAGGCGGCGGAAACCGGGAAGGTAAAATACGTATCCGGGTACGGCTCGTCCTTCAGAACAAAGTGCCACCATTCGCAATCGAGCGGTAAGAATCCGTTTCGCACCATGGCGCGGCGAAGCACCATGCGGTTTTCAAACTGCTCCTCGGTGACGCCGTGAGAGTCCGGATGCGATATCTCGCTGAACAGATCGAAGGGGCTGCCCATGTCGACCTCCCTGCCCGTCTTCATGTCGAGCAGCGTCAGATCGATCGCGCTGCCGCGGCTGTGGCTCGACTGCTTTGCGATGTACCCTTTTGCAAAAAGCTCCTGTTTTTCGAGATCCGGATAAAAGTACGGCTTCATGCGAACGTCCGTGTCCTTGATCCCCCAAAGAATGAATTGCCTGACCGCAGAGACCGGCCGATAGGCGTCAAAAACCTTGAGCCTGAAGCCCTGCACAAACAGCTCGTTGCTGACGGCTTTCAGCGCTCTTGCCGCTTCGACCGTCAGCAGCGCGATCGGCTCCTCGTACCCGTCGATCCGTTCGCCGATGAAATTATAGGTAGAATGATATCGGATCTCCTGTATGATATGCGGAACAAAATCCGCTAGCACAACAAACCCGGATGCATCGTTCGGCAGCGCGTTCCTGCTCATTTCTGACTCCTCTCTCCTATACGGCTCCCTCGGTATTCTGTTCTTATTCCGTCAGCGCCGCCCGCAATGCGGCGATCTGCGCGTCCGTCATGCCGGCGTTCCGGAGGAATCGCTCTGCATATACGGAAAGGTCCGCGGTCTTCGGATCGACGGAAGCGTCGCCGATCACGCTGTTCAGCATCAATAATGGAAGATTTTCCGAACGCCCTTCACCTTGGAAAGCGGCAGAACGACGATCAGGGATCCGATTGCCGTCAGAACAAACAGCGTCAGAATGTACCAAAGCGGATACTGTTCCCCGAAAACCTTGTAGGGCAGCAGGATGTTCACAAGCACATCGAGCACAACGACGTGCAGGATGTACACGCCGAACGACGCACGCGAAAGCGCGCGGGTCACGGGGCTCTTCGTTTCCCGATCCCCCGCGAGCGCACAGATCAGCGTAAACAGTCCGACGCCGTACAGAAGCGCCGGCAGCGTGGTCGCTTCCACCAGATAATCCCGAATGTCGGGGATGTCTTCGACCCATGCCTGCACGCCGAACACGCAGATGAGAGCCGCCGCAAGACCGAGTCCATACAGCACGAACCGCATCGCCTTTTTCGGCGGAAACGTCGTCAGATACCAGCCGATCAGCAGATACGGAAGATAGCCCGTCGCATATTCAAAATGGAATTTGGTCAAAAACGACCCGACGTTGACATCCGCATCCCGCGTGAAGACCCCGAACGTCGTCGCGCCGAACCCGACGATGACCGAAAGCAGGATGAAGCCGAGGATGTACGGCTTGTTCTCCTTTTTGACAAACAGACGAAGAAACGGAACGGCAAGGTAAGCGCCGACGAGCATGAACAGATACCAAAGATGCGGATACAGGCCTTTCAACGTCAACAGATAGGTTACAAAATGCTTGGGGTCGGTCGGCTTGCCGCGAAGAAGCGGCAGCAGAAACGCGCGCCACGACGCATAGAACAACAGCCAGCCGACCAGCAGCAGCGCGATCGAAAGGAACGACGTACGGTAAAACTTCTTTGTGTCGAACGGGCGATCCTCATCGAGCAGCAGAGCGCCCGACAGCAGCAAAAACAACGGAACGCCGGCTCTGCCGAGCCCGTTGAACACGTTCGCAACGGTAAACGTCGCGTCATGATAGAACAGAACGAGCACGACGGTGACATGGATGAACAACACCATGCAGATCGCCGTGATGCGGATCAAATCAAACTTCAGAGCTCTCGGTTTCATAAACGCTTCCTTTCTGCAAGCAATTTGTGGATGTGATATGCCGTTCAGCTTCGTTTCACGCGCTTGCGACCGGATGTGACGGCATGATTCGGGCAGACGAGTACGCAAAGGTGACAGCCGACGCATCTTTGACCGTTCAGAACGGGTCTGCGGCTTTCATCGAGCTGCAGCGCCTGATGCCCGCCGTCCGCGCACGAAATGACGCACCGCCCGCAGCCGATGCACTTCTCGCGGTGGAATTTCGGGAAGACCACCGTATCGCGTTCCAGTACGACCGTCGTGCTGCTGACGGAATCCAGCGCGAGCCCCCGTACCTCCCGCACATTCGAAAAGCCCTTTTCGGCAAGATAATACGCAAGCCCCGATTTCAGATCGTCGATGATGCGATAGCCGTACTGCATGACCGCCGTGGTGACCTGCAGGCTGCCCGCGCCGAGTAAGATGAATTCCAGCGCGTCCTGCCACGTCTCGATGCCGCCCATGCCGGAGATATGCATGCCGGAAAGCGTCGGATTCTGCCCGAGCTCCGCGATAAACCGCAGCGCGATCGGCTTCACCGCATTGCCGCTGTACCCGCCGACCGCGGATTTGCCGCGCACCGCAGGCGCGGAAACGTAGGTGTGCGGATTGACGCCGATGATGCTCTTGATCGTGTTGATCGCCGAGACGCCGTTCGCGCCGCCGCGCTTTGCGGCTTGTGCCGCAGGGCTCATGGCTGCCACGTTTGGGGTGGGCTTTGCAAGGATCGGAAGCTTCGTTCCGCGCCGTGCCGCCGCGGTAAAGCGTTCGACAAGCTCCGGTACCTGCCCGATGTCCGAGCCGAGTCCGTCTTCCGTCATGTTCGGGCAGGAGAAATTCAGCTCGATCGCGTCCGCGCCGTTTTCCTCGCAGAGCCGCGCGAGCTCCTCCCATTCCGCATCGTTCTGTCCCATGATCGAGGCAAGGATGAATTTGGTGGGATACTTCTGCTTGAGCCGCCGGAAGATCTCCATATTCTCGGCAACGCTGTGGTCGGAAAGCTGCTCGATGTTCTTGAACCCGATGATGCTGCCGTTGTCGCCGGTGATCGCGGAAAAGCGCGGCGACGCCTCGTGAATGTCGAAGGAGCAGACCGTTTTGAAGCTGGCGCCTGCCCAGCCCGCCTCAAACGCGCGGGCGCACATATCGTAGGTGCTTGCCACGACCGAGGACGACAGCAGAAACGGGTTTTCGAGCGGGACGCCGCAAAGATCCGTATTGAGAATCGAGGCGTCCTTCGGGATCGGTCCGTCCAAAAACGGACGCACCCTGTCATGCAGGCGCGTCAGAAGTGAACGGATCGGGACCTCGCCGCTGCGCACGCACGCGGTTTCGCAGGGCGCGTCGCACACGGTACAGGGATTGGACGCCGGAAATCGCAGCGCCGCAACCTTTTCATTGTCGAACCATACGCTTCTAAGGATCGCCGCCGGATCGCACGCTTTGCAGGCGGCGGAGCACGGCGCGTCGTAACACAGCGCGCAGCGGATCAAATCGGATCGTGTGATGTTTCTTTCGTAAAGCATTGTCCTGTCCCCCTTCGGTCAGAGCCGTAATCCCGTTTTCAATGTGTATCAAACCTATTTGGCGCGGTCAAAGCAATGATGCTGCGTCTCACTGTCGGAAGACGACCCAGTTATGCGACCACGGCACCGGAAGTCCGAACAGCGTCACGACCCGATCCGCCGCGTTCCGATACCACGAATAATTCCATCCTGCGCCCATATCCATATACAGCGCGTTGGTCACGCCGATGCGCTGCAGCTCCTCCAAAAATTCCTCAAAATGCAGCATGTTGACGGAATCGATGATGCAAAGATGTCCGTTCAGCTCCGCAAGCGTCCGATAGCAGCGCGCCCGCGGTCGGTCAAAGCGCATGACGATCTCTCCGTTCCGGATCAGTCCATACTGCATAAACCCGCTCCCGCCTGCGTCCGCGGCAGCCTTGATCGCTTCTTTCGGATGATCGAAGTCAAACGAAAACCGACCGTCGGCGAACGTAAACGTCGCAAAGCTGTCCTTGTTGTACGGGCTTTCGTAAAGCGTGCCGTTTACGGCATGATCGCCCTCCACGTTTTCCTGCGTAAAGCCGAGGCTCACCGTATGCTGAAACGCCGCGCCGCTGCACCACGTGACGGATCCGTCCGATTTGGACGGACGCGTTTCGCACGCAAGACCGACCTCGGAATACTTCGGAAAGATCACGTACACCGTCCCCGTATTGTAGACCGCGGTTTCCTCCGCGGGAAGGATCTCCGTTGCCTGCATGTCCGTGGCGTCGATGCTGTCCGGAATCTTCACATGATACTGGGACACAAGCCCCATAAAGATGAAGACAAACGCGGGAATCACGAAAAATGAGGACTCGTACAGGATGCGGTACAGCACCCGAAGCGGTTTCCATTTCAGCTTCTCCGGTCCCCACAGATACACGGTCAGCGTGACGATCTCCAAAATTGCCAAGGTCAGGTATGCGGCGTGCAGAAGGTTCAGCCACATCTGCGCCACAAAGAAGACGGTATACGCGCATAGGGACAAAAGGGTCATGGCGATCAGCCAGATACCGGACAGCCGTTCCTTGATGCTCATCTTGCCTTCCTCGCCTCCCGTTTCTCTTTCTGCAATTCCCGACGCAGGGCGTTGAAGGAATCGAACTGCGATTCCGTGCTGACGAGCAGCAGCAACAGCGCGATATCCGTCACATACTGCAGGGCGTTTCTCCAAAGCGCCGCAGCGGGAAACCCGAGCTTTCCGACGACCGCAAACAGCAGGATATAGACGACCAGCTTAAACACGATAGCGATGCGGTTCAGGATCACGTTCTTCGGATTGCCGTGCGACGCATAGCTGATAAAGAAGTGATTGACCGTGATGATGACCGTCATGAGAAACGTCATGCCTGCCGCGGCGAGGTACAGGCTCCCCTGCACGCCTGCCGTGAGATAGGCGTCGAAATCCTGCTCTCCCCAAAGCTCGCCGAGCACCAGATGCGCCTCCTGATACAGCATGCAAAAGAGGATCCCGCCCATCAGCCCCTTTGCGACGTCCCATTTATAGAACCGGAACGCAAGGTACATGGCGACCGCCGTGATAAGCTTTATTAAGATTTCGAAGATCGCAAAGGAATTCCCGTCCCGAAAGCCGAAGACCAAGGAGCCGAGGCTTGCGGCGACGGCAAGAAAGCACGCCGCCGCCATAAAATACTCGTGCAAAAAGACGGAATTCTTTTTCTTTGCTGTGCTGCTGTCCGTCATGGGGTGTGCCTTTCTTTGTTTACACGGTTTATGCCGCTTCGTCCAGCGCGTAGGCGTCAAGGATGCGGTCGTATGCATTGATGCTGCTGCGAAGCAGATTCATAAAATCCCGTTCCGCGTACAGCCCGTCGGCGTTCGGCGTGATGCCCGAAAAGCGCATCGGCACGATCGCGGGGTGCGATGTAAGATCGAGAAGCGACGCGCTTCGAAGCTGTTCCGTCGTTTCGTAGACGAGATCGACCGTGCAGTACCGGCTTCCGTCCGAACCGATCCAGCGGCAGAACACGAGCTTGCAGCCGATCGGCGTCTTTTCGATCGCGCCGGGCAGCTCATAAGCTTCGGCTCCGAGCGCGGCAAGGACGCTGCCCACATTGGAATCGTGTCCGCAAAGGAAGGTGAATTCCCGACCGGGTGTCAAAAGCTCCGATTCGATCTCCTGTAAAAGCGGATGCGCCACGTTTGCCGCGATCAAGGGCGCGGTGAACAGCACGTCGCCGTAGACGTCCTTGACCTCGGAGATCTGCTTCCACTGTTCAAACGTCAGCGTGTGCCCGAACGCCGCTTTTTCATCGTCCGGCTCTTCAAAGTATTGCAGCACAAGCGCATCGGCAACCGAGCACGCCGTCTTCAGCGAGCCCTTCACGGCCGGCTCTTTAAAAAGCTCCAGCGTAAGCTTGGAATCGTCCGTCGTAAACGCCGCCTGCGTTCCGTCCTTATACGCTTTGGACTGCTCCATGTCGATCACGTCGGCGATCAAGGCGTAGTTGTCCGAAAGTCCCTCGATCGTATCGCCGTACAGCTCGAAGACCTGCGCTTCGGCGTCCGCGTTGTATCGGGGCGAAACAAAGGTCAGCTGCGGCGTAAAGACCGGATCCATCGTGTCGTACGCCGCATGCGTTTCGATTTCCGCGTTCGCGGTGGGCAGCAGCCCGGACACAAAATACTGCGCGGTCGCGACCGTGCGCTGCTTCGCGTTTGCATAGATGCGCACCGCCCCGTCCGCCGGATGATAGTTTTCGGGGAACAGCCCTTCGGCTTCGAGCAGTTTTCTGAAATACTGTCCCATCTCGGTTTCCAGAACGCCGCCGCGCAGTGAAAGCTCGCTCGGATTCGACGACCATGCAAACCACTCGTGCGGCGTGATCGTGCCGAGCGCCGAGCCGCTGCCGCTTAAAGGCGAACGGATGTTGTGACGGCTCAAGATCACGACCTGCTCCAGCTGATACCCTTCGCGCGAAAGACTTCCGACCGCTTCGGCGGGAAGCGCGCTTTGCGCCTGCCGTGTCTTCGGCGTGAAAACGCCCGCCCAGAACAGGCACTGTACAGCAAGGATGCATACGAGCAGCAGCGATACGGCGATCAGCAGTCCGCGGGTTGTTTTTTGCGAAACAGGTTTCATGTACATCATCCTTTCGGCTCATACTTTTACAGAATATCTTTTATCAAACCCTGTCCAACAAATGTCCAACATGGCAAAACAGATCTCGCCTGTTTGCTGTCTCGGCAACTGTTTTTCTTTGAAAAACGCATGTACCTATGCTATACTGTGCTTGTAAAGGAGACCGCGCATGAAAGACTTTGCATCCGAAATCAATCTGATCGTATTGACCCCGCTGATCCTGCAGCTTTTGGGACTGGTTCTGGTCGTTCTGCTCGACCCGTACGTCGAAAAGAAGCTGCGCAGGCTGCTTTTGCTCGACGCCGCGCTGATCGCCTCGCTGATCGCGGAAAACATCGTCAGCGATTGGTTCATTGTTCACGGAGATGTGCCGCCCGCGCGTACGCTTCTTGCCATCTTCGGCTATGCCGTTCGCCCGTTGGTGCTGCTGCTGATCTGCTGCATCGTCGCGCCGGATAAAAAGCATACGCCGTTCTGGATCCTCACAGGCGTGAACACCGCCGTCAACATGACCGCCCTGTTCTCGCATATCTGCTTCTGGATCGAGGATAACCGCTTCCATCGGGGACCGCTGGGATTCTGCTGTCACATCGTCAGCGCGATCATTCTCCTCTATATCCTGTATCTGGCCTTCACCGCGCAGGCGAAGCGCGACCGTTTTCAGCTCATCATTCCGACCATCAACATCGTGTTGGTGGTCGCGGGCGCTTTGATGGATACCTTCATCGCGCACACGCAAAGCGGCATCACGTTTCTTACGATCGCGATGGTTTCGAGCACGCTGTTCTACTACATCTGGCTGCATCTGAAATTCGTGCACGAGCATGAGAAAGCGCTTGAAGCGGAAAGCCGCATCCGCATTATGATGAGCCAGATCCAGCCGCACTTCCTTTACAACACGCTCTCTTCGATCCAGGCGCTGTGCCGCATCGATCCGGAGAAGGCGTTCGACGTGACGGAAAAGTTCGGGACCTACCTTCGAAGCAACATCAATTCCCTCGATCAGCCCTCGCTGATCCCCTTCTCGAAGGAGCTTGAACACACGCGCGTGTATTCCGAGATCGAGATGCTTCGGTTTCCGAACGTGCGCGTCGAGTATGACGTGACGGACGCCGACTTTTCCGTGCCCGCGCTGACGGTGCAGCCGCTCGTCGAAAACGCGATCCGCCACGGCGTGCGCATCCGAAAGGAAGGCGTCGTCACCGTCTCGTCAAAGAGGACCGAGCGGCTTCATGAGATCGTGATCTCCGACAATGGCAAGGGCTTCGACGTCGCGCTTCTGAAAACGGCGGACGGTACGCACATCGGCGTGCGGAACGTCAAGGAGCGCGTCGAAAAAATGTGCGGCGGCACGCTTACCCTCGAAAGCATCCCAGACAGGGGCACGACGGTCACCATCCGAATTCCGATTCAATAAATCACCGTAATCGTCTTGTTGGACATCTGTTGGACAGCCCGTGATTGAATGACATTCAACCGCGGGCAAAAGCCATGCGGTTTTCCGAAAAACACATGATCCGGAGGAATGTAAAATGAAGGAGTACCTGATTTTCGGCGGAGTCGCCCTGGTCATCATCGCGGTCGTGATCTACACGGTCATTCGCAACAATAAGATCCGTAAAAACGGCGTGGAGGCAGACGCCGTCGTCTCCCGCATCGAGGAGGAGTGGACGACGTCCTCCGAGGGCGGCGCCGACTTTTCGGAGATCTACTACGTCACCTACGTCAATCAGGAAGGAAAGAGCGTGGAAGCGCGGCTTGAAAACGCGCCGGGACGCACCCGCGAGGGCGATCGCGTCCGGATCAAATACCTTCCCGAAAAGCCGCATTTCGCGATTTGGGTGAAATAATCGGAGCGAGCAGGAAAACAGTATGAAAACAATTCGAAAAACCGTATGCGTCCTTCTTGCCGTCCTGTCTGCCGTGCTGCTCTTTTCCGGCTGTCAAAAGGCGGAAAAGCCCTTTACCGTCGGATTCACGCAGGTCAAGAAATCCGGAAACGTGATGCTGGACACGACGTTTGACGAGATGAAAGCGAACGGCATCGAGGTCGGCGATATCATTACCGTAACGGTTGTGGACCGAAGCTATGCGCTTCCGGTCGGCACATCCTATACCGACGTCGACGTCGGATGCATGATCTGTCGGTTCGACACGGAGGACAGCGAGATCGCGCTTGCGATCAATATGGGCTCCTTTGCAAGCGAAACCGGGATTGGCGAGAAGCGGACAATCGATGAGGATCCCGGCTATCAATGGGACCTTCACGTCACCGAGGTCACGATTGCGCTTTCGGAAAAGCAGGGCTATCGAACGGAATACGACGCCCGCAATCTCACGCGGACGAACGCGCGCGCGGACTATGCCGATTTCTCCGACGAGGACTTCGCAAACTTCCGTGCCGTCAAGGTCACCGGCATGCGGGAGAACCTTCTTTATCGCAGCAGCTCGCCGATCGATCCCGATCTCGAAAGAAACGAAACGGTTATGCAGGCGATGGAAAAAACCGGCGTCCGTTCCGTGATCAATCTCAGCGATTCCGAAGCGGACATGACGGCGTTTGCAGCGTTTGCGGACAGTATCTACAGCAAGTGCAATATCCTGAACGTCGAGATGGGCTACGATTTCTCGAGCGCCGAGTTCGGGGAAAAGGTCAAGGCATGCGTGCTGTTTCTGATCGAAAACGACGGTCCGTATCTCATCCACTGCAAGGAGGGCAAGGACCGCACGGGCATGCTGTGCGCGATCCTCGAATGCTTTACGGGCGCTTCCGTAGAAGAGGTCAAGGCGGATTATATGGCGACGTACCGCAACTTCTATCACGTCGAAGAGGGGGATGAAACCTACGGCATCATTCTTCGAAACAACCTTGTGAAGACGCTTTGCGCCCTGTTCGGCGTCGAGGATCTCGAAACGGCGAACCTGCAGGAGAAAGCCGATTCATATCTTCTTTCGCTCGGGCTCAGCGCAGAACAGCTTGACGCGCTTCGGGCAAAGCTCGGCGCATAACCCCGACTGCATCCATAAGAGAATCACGGATCCCAAAACACCGACCGCCCGGGGAGCTTCCTCCGGGCGGATTTTTCAATTGATCTTATCCTTTCAGAAATGCGGCGATCCGGTCAAGGAAATCCGGCGCTTCGTCATAGACGGCGTGTCCGTACCCCTCGTAGATAAAGGACTCGCACTGCAGCGTTTTTGCAAGATTGTAAGACGCCTGCACGCCCAAGACGCGATCCTCCCCCGCGCCGAGCACCAGCACCGGACAGGCGATCCTTTCAATCTCGTCTGAGACGTCAAAGGACAAGACCGCATTTGCGGAGATCAGAAAGTTTCTGAAATCCCGCTCGGTCGCGCCTTCGCCCGAGGCGACGATCGCATCCCTGTACTGCGCGTAGAACGACGGCGTATAAACGCTTTCGCCGAACGCTTCCATCAGCGCGGGCGTGTTCCGCGCTTCGGCAAGCGAAATCCAATCCGCAAACGCTTCCCGATTGCTGTGCAAAGGGTTCATTGCAGTGGAGCAAAGGATCAGCGACGTCACCCGCTCCGGCGCGTCGATCGCGATCCGCTGCGCAACCATGCCGCCCATGGAAACGCCCA
>CALGGM010000071.1 GCA_937915925.1 uncultured Clostridia bacterium
GAACGGAAAAAGAGGGGACGACAATGATTTCATTGTTGATCGCGGTTGCGGTACTGATTGTAGGATACTTTGTGTACGGGCACGTGACGGATAAGATATTTGCAACGGACGGTCGAAAGACGCCGGCGGTTGCGATCAATGACGGCGTGGACTGCGTACCGATGAAGACATGGAAGGCGTTTCTCGTGCAGCTTTTGAACATCGCGGGCACGGGACCGATCTTCGGCGCGCTGATGGGCGCGGTGTTCGGACCGGTGGTGTTCCTTTGGATCGTGTTCGGCTCGATCCTGGGCGGCGCGGTGCACGACTATATGTCCGGCATGATCAGCGAACGGCACGGCGGCGCGTCGATCGCAGAGCTTTCGGGGCTGTATCTCGGCAATGCCGTCAAGTGGATCATGCGTGTGTTTTCGGTGGTGCTTCTGGTGCTGTGCGGAACGGTGTTCGTGACGAGCCCCGCGGAGCTGCTTGCGCGGCTGACGCCGGGCTGGATGAACGGTACGTTTTGGGCGGTTGTGATCCTTGCCTATTATCTGCTCGCGACGCTGCTGCCGATCGACAAGCTGATCGGCAAGCTCTATCCGGTGTTCGGCGTTCTTCTGATCGTTATGGCGGGCGCGGTGCTTTTCGGCATTCTGTTTTCCGGCGGCGCCTACAGGATTCCGGAGCTGACGCTGTCCAATCTGCATCCCGAGGGTACGCCGGTATGGCCGTATATGTTCATCACGGTCGCATGCGGCGCGGTCTCCGGCTTTCACGCCACGCAGTCGCCGATGGTCGCAAAGTGCATCACGAGTGAAAAGGTCGGAAGAAAGGTCTTCTACGGCGCGATGATCAGCGAGGCGGTGATCGCGCTCGTGTGGGCGGCGGCTGGCGTGGCGTTCTACGGCACAACACAGCTGTTACATGAAGCGCTGAAGGACGGCGCGTCCAATGTCGTCTACGAAATCTCCACCGGCGTGCTCGGCGCGTTCGGCGGCGTGCTTGCGATCGCGGGCGTTGTCATCTGTCCGATCACCTCAGGCGATACGGCGTTTCGCAGCGCACGGCTGATCCTTGCCGAGACGTTCCGTTTAGAGCAAAAGAAGATCTCAAACCGTCTGATCGTCACGGTCCCGCTGCTGATCGTGGGAGGGCTCTTAACGTGGTTTGCCGTGTCGGACGAAGAGGGCTTCGACATCATCTGGCGCTACTTCTCGTGGAGCAACCAGACGCTTGCCATGATCTCGCTGTGGGTGGCGACGTCGTATCTGGTCAAACATGGGAAGTATCGCTTCGGCTCGCTGCTCACCGCGATCCCGGCGGCGTTTATGTCCGCGGTCTCAATGACATACATTCTGACCGCAAGCGAGGGCTTCCGCATTTCGCAAAGGATCGCCGTGCCGGTCGGGATCGGCTTTGCCGCGGTACTGCTGATCGCGTATATTATCCTATGGACGCGCAGTCAAAAACAGAGAAGGGAACAAATATCATGAGAAACCGAATCATTCTCATCATCCTGGCGGTGCTGCTGAGCACGTGCGGCTGCGCAAAGAAGGAGCCGGAAAAGGAGACGCTTGTGAAAACGGTAACGATCGGAGAAACGGAAATGGATTATCTGCACTTTGGGAACGAAAACGGCGAAACGCTCGTCATTCTGCCGGGGCTGGCGCTGAAAAGCGTCATGGGCTCCGCACAAGGCATCGTTTCTGCGTATGCGCCGCTTTCTAAGGACTACGATGTGTATCTGTTCGATCACATCAAGGAGGAGCCGGAGGGGTACACGGTCGGGGATATGGCAAGGGATACGCTTGCCGCGTTCGATGCGCTTGACCTTACGCGCGTGCATCTCATGGGCGTTTCCATGGGCGGCATGGTTGCGCAGCGGATCGCGATCGACGCGCCGGA
>CALGGM010000072.1 GCA_937915925.1 uncultured Clostridia bacterium
CTACGCCCAAGCCCACGCCGACCCCGACGCCCACGCCGACCCCGACGCCCGTGCCAATGCCGACGGACATTGCGTACGAGGTGATCGTCACAAGCAACACGCTGAACCTCAGAACGCAGCCCACGACAAGCTCGACCTCGCAGAAGGTCCTGACGCTCGGGACGATCCTCGGCGTCTACGGCGAAAGCGGGGATTGGCTTGAGGTGTTTGACACGGCGAGCGGGAAGAGGGGCTATGTGCACGGCGATTACGTGAGCTATTACGAAAGCCGTCCGACGCCTAAATGGGAGGGCGTCTGCAACGCGGACGACTCGAACCTGCGCAAGGGACCGTCGACGAACTTCCAAAAGAAATATTCGCTGAACACGGGCGATCCGGTCTATGTGTACTACGCGTCGAAGAACTGGTATTTCGTCATGGACCGCGCGACGGGGCAGGGCGCATTCATCTTCAAGACGTACATCACGCTCGGAAGCGAGGTCCCTGACTTTCTGCCGGGCGATCCGAACGGCAGCGGCACGGTCACCGCATCGGACGCTTCGCTGGTGCTCCGATATCTTGCGAAGCTTTCGACGTTGAACGACGAAGCGCTCCTTTGCGCGGACTACACGTCCGACGGCACGGTCAGCGCCGCCGACGCCGCCAAGATCCTCCGACACGTGGCGGGATTGGAATAACAGAATATCAGCGAACGACGGGTAAAACTGCCCGCCGTTTTTATGTCCAATCGATTTGCGATTATATGAAGAATTAAACGGGGTCCGGCTCGCCGTATCCGTAATATGCATCCTTCCCCATAAGCCATTTTTTCGGGTTCTCGTCGATGTATCTCAAACGAAGCCGATAATCGTCATCATCGCGGATCACGTGGTCGTGGAAACCGCGCTGCCAAATCTTTTGTCCGCACGACTTTTGCGTAAACCGCTTGAAGGTTCCGATCAATCTTGAGAGCGTATTCGTAGGGGGCGTCCTCCCGGACGCCCCGCAAGGCTGTTCGGATACAATCGAAATCAGCAAGTGAACGTGATTCGGCATGATTATAAAACGATCGATCCGGATATTCGGACTATGCTCTGCCATTTCCCTAAGCACATCATTGACACGTTGTCCGATCGGCGTCAATTCAACGAAGGCGTCCCATCCGCTCGCATCCGGAAGAACGCGGGACAAAATGCAGCGCATATCCTGCACGCAAACGGTGACAAAGTAGGCGCCGATCTGCGAGTAATCATAGTTTGACAAGCGGTTTGGTTTTCGGATTGGATGCTGTTCCATGGTGCAATGCGTGCCTAAACTGTTTTGGATTACGAGTTTTTTGACGGGGCGTCGGGGACGACGCCCCCTACGGATGTATCACTACGGACGGGTCATCGGGGACAACGGCTCCTACGAGACGTTGGCTCGCGGTTTCGTGACGAAACGAACAGGGACGGATGGAGTCGGCTATTTCACATTATTTCGGATTGCGGAGCGCGTCGCGCTTGAGGTGGTTTTCGCGGATCTTGGCTTCCTGCCCCTGATCCGAGGGATCGTAGTAGCGGCGGCCCACAAGCTCGGTTGGCATGTACTGCTGCTGCACCCAGTGGGCGGGGTAGTCGTGCGGGTATTTATAGCCCGTGCCCGCGCCGATGCGGTCTGCGCCGTAGTAATGCGTGTCGCGCAGATGCACGGGAACCGGTTCGTATACGTCGCCGGTCTCCGCGTCGCGCGCCGCCGCGCCCATGGCGGACGCAACGCTGTCGGATTTCGGCGATTCGCAGATGAAGATGATCGCCTGCGAAAGCGACAGCCGTGCCTCCGGAAGCCCGACAAGCTCGACCGCCTGGGCAGCCGCGACCGCCTGGACCATCGCCTGCGGGTTCGCAAGCCCCACGTCCTCGCTCGCGTGCGCGATCAGCCGCCTTGCGATGATGCGCGGATCGCAGCCCGCATAGATGAGCCGCGAGAACCACGCGAGCGCCGCGTCGGAATCGCCGCCGCGAAGCGACTTGCAGAACGCGGAGAGCATGTCGTAAAAGAGCTGATCGTCAAACTGCATGACCTTTCTTTGCCCCGATTCGGCGGCGATCGCCTTTGTGATGCGGACCGTGCCGGTCTCGTCGGGGTCGGTGGTCAATACCGCAAGCTCCAAAGCGTTCAGCGCGTTTCGGCAGTCGCCGTTACTTAGCGAAATAAAGGTCTCGTACGCGTCCGCGTCGAGCGCGATCTTGCGATCGCCGAAGCCGTTTTCTGGATCGGTCAGCGCCTGATCGAGCGCCGTTCGGATGTCCTTTGCGGTCAGCGGATAGAACTGGAACACGCGGCAGCGGGACACGATTGCGCTTGTCATGGCGATCATCGGGTTCTCGGTGGTGGAGCCGATGAAGCGGATCGTGCCGTTTTCGAGCGCAGGCAAAAGCGCGTCGGACTGCGTTTTTGACCAGCGGTGGCATTCGTCTAAAAGAAGATACGTCGGCTTGCCGTGGTACTTGAGCTCGTCCGCGGCGTGATCGATAACCGCGCGAAGTTCCTTTACGCCGCTGCTGACCGCGTTCATGCGCACAAAGTTTGCGTCGGTTGTTTCCGCAATGATGTTTGCGAGCGTCGTCTTGCCGGTGCCGGGCGGTCCGAAAAAGATGGACGACCAAAGGGAGTCGGTCAAAATTGCGCGGCGAAGCAGCCGCCCTTTGCCGACGATATGTTCCTGCCCGATGAACCGATCGAGCGTATGCGGGCGCATGCGCTCTGCGAGCGGCGCCTGTTTTTTGGCATTTGCCGAAAAAAGATCCGTATTTTCCATGTTTGTATTATAACATGCTTGCAATCGAAAGAAAAGCGATGTATAATATTTTGGTTCATTTTTTAAGAGAATCCAACGAATCCGAAAGAAAGAGGAGATTTTATGAATATTCGCAACGTTGCGATCATTGCACACGTCGACCACGGCAAGACCACGCTGGTCGATCAGCTTTTGAAGGACGCGGGCGCGCTGCGCAGAAGCGAGCAGGGAACTGAGCGCATTATGGACAGCGGGGACCTCGAGCGCGAACGCGGCATCACGATCCTGTCCAAAAACACTGCGGTCACCTATGGCGATACGCGCATCAATATCGTCGACACGCCGGGTCACGCGGACTTCGGCGGCGAGGTCGAACGCATTTTACAGATGGTCGACGGCGTTCTGCTGCTGATCGACGCGTTCGAGGGCTGCATGCCGCAGACGCGGTTCGTACTCCGCAAGGCGCTGGAGCTCAACAAAAAGGCGGTCGTCGTGGTGAACAAGGTCGACCGTCCGGAAGCGCGTCCCTACGAGGTCGTGGACGAGGCACTGGAGCTTTTCATCGAGCTCGGCGCAACGGACGAGCAGCTCGATTTCCCGATCGTGTACGCCTCCGCAAGAAACGGTCAGTCCGGCTATGAACCGGATCAGATGGGGAACAACATGCAGGCGGTGTTCGACACGATCTTAAAGGAGATCCCGTCGCCCTCGACCGATACCGAGGCGCCGCTGCAGATCCTGTTCTCGACGATCGACTACGACGATTATGTCGGCAAGATCGGCATCGGACGCATCGAGCGCGGCGTCGCGAGGCGCGGTCAGATGATCACGCTGTGCGGCGGTCAGGAAAACCGCAGACGCGACACGAAGATCACGCGGCTTTATAACTTCGAGGGCTTGCAGCGCGTCGAGGTCGAGGAAGCGCAGGCGGGCGACATCGTGTGCGTTGCGGGCGTGGAGGATCTGAACGTCGGCGAAACGGCGTGCGATCCGACGTGCGTCGAGCCGATGCCGTTTGTCAAGATCGACGAGCCGACCGTGTCGATGATGTTCATCGTCAACGACAGCCCGTTTGCCGGCAAGGAAGGAAAGTATGTGACCAGCCGTAATCTTCGAGATCGCCTCTTCAACGAGGTCAAGACGAACGTCTCGATGCGCGTGGAGGAAACGGAATCCACCGATACGTTCCGCGTGAGCGGCAGAGGCGAGCTGCATCTTTCGATCCTCATCGAGCAGATGCGCCGTCAGGGCTACGAGTTTGCGGTGTCGCGTCCGAAGGTCATTCTGCACAAGGACGAGAACGGCGTCGTGACCGAGCCCATCGAGGAGCTCACCATCGACGTGCCGCAGGAATACGTCGGCGCGGTCATGGAGAAGCTCGGCATGCGCAAGGCGGAAATGACCGATATGACGACGCTCGGCGATACCGGCACGCGTCTGAAGTTTTTGATCCCGGCGCGCGGACTGATGGGCTATCGGTCGGAACTCATGACCGACACGCGCGGCAACGGCGTCATGAACCATATCTTTTACGGCTACGAGCCCTTTAAGGGCGAAATTTCCGAGCGCAAGACGGGAAGCCTCGTGGCACACGAAACGGGCGAATCCTGCTCGTACGGGCTGTTCTACGCCCAGGATCGCGGCCGCATGTTCATCGGCGCGGGCGTGCCGGTGTACGAGGGCGAGATCGTCGGCGAGTGCGCGAGAGCGGACGACATCGTGGTCAACGTCTGCAAGAAGAAGCATGTCACCAACATGCGTGCGGCGGGCAGCGACGAAGCGCTTCGTCTGACCCCACCCACGGTCTTCACGCTCGAGCAGTGCCTTGAGTTCATCGCGGACGACGAGCTCGTCGAGATCACGCCGAAGAACATTCGTATGCGTAAGCGCATTCTCAGTAAGGAACAGCGCATGAAGCTTGCGGCACGCATGATGAAGGAATAAGGACCTGCGAAAACGGGGGTTATGAAAAAGAAGGAGATCACGCTCTTTTTGGCTGCCGTCGTCAGCCACGTGTTCTGGGGGTTCAGCTTCCTCGGAACGCGCTCGGCGCTGGATGTGGCGGACATGTATCTGCTTTTGAGCCACCGGTTTCTGATCGCGTTTGCGATCATGAACCTGCTGCTTCTGTTTCGCGTCGTCAAGATCGATTTTCGCGGCAAGTGGAAGCGTATCTGGCTGCCGTTGCTGATGGGATTTATGGAGCCGGTGGTGTATTTCATCGGCGAGGAGCTCGGCGTCATCCATTCGACCACGATCTTCTCGGGCGTAATGATTGCCGTGATCCCGATCGTGTCGATCTTTGCGGCGATCCCGATCCTGCATGAAACGCCGACGCTCGGGCAGGTGCTGTTCAGCTTCCTTTCCGTCGGCGGTGTGATCGGCATCGGACTGCTGACCAAAAGCGACGGCGCGCTCGATTGGATCGGCGTGGTCGGGCTGATCGTTGCGGTGCTGTCCGCGGCGGCGTACGGGATCCTCGATCGCGGGCTGTCCGCCGAGTTTACGGCGTTTGAACGCACGTATCTCATGATCGGCATGGGCGCCGTGTGCTTTACGCCGATCGCGCTGGTGCGCACGGGCTTTCGGATGGGCGCGTTCTTCGCGCCGCTCAAAGAACCGAAGTTCTTGCTGCCCGTGCTGTTTCTGTCCGTGTGCTGCTCGGTCGTGAGCTACTTCTTGCTGTCCTATATGGCGACGTATATGACGGTGACGCGCTCGACCGTTTACGCGAACCTGACGACCGCCGTCTCGGTGATCGCGGGCGCGCTGATCTTAAAGGAGCCGTTTTCATGGCTCGGCGCGCTGTTCTGCGCGGTGATCCTCGTCGGGATCTACGGCGTGCAGCGCTTTGCAAGAAAAGGGGAACCCGATACCGTACCGACAATCCGATCCACAGGGGGAGAACAACCGTGAGAAAAGACGGCAGAAGAGTCAAGACGGCACAGCCGATGTATCAGGTCGCGGCGCACATCATGGATCAGCGCTGCGATTCCATGAACATGATGACGGTCGACATACCGGTCGCGCCGATGCAGACGTACCTCAATAAGAAGCGCGCGGAGGGCAAGGAATACTCGCATCTCGGGCTCGTGCTCGCGGCGTACGTGCGCACGGTCGCGGAGTATCCGATCATCAACCGTTTCGTCGTGAACAAAACGATCTATGCGCGCAACGAGATCGCGGTCGGCATGGTGGTCTTAAAGCCCGGCGAAAGCGAAGGCACGATGAACAAGATGCACTTCAAGCCGGAATTCACGATCGACGACGTGCACGCAACGCTCGAAAAGTACGTTACGGAAAACCGCGCGACGGGCGACACGAACGCGACCGACGATCTCATCCGAAAGCTTCTGAAGGTTCCGGGACTTTGCCGCCTCGGCGTATGCCTCTTTAAGGTCATGGACAAGTTCGGTCTTCTTCCGAAGAGCATCATCGATGCAAGCCCGTTCCATTGCTCGCTGACGATCACGAACCTCGCGAGCATCCGCACCAACGCGATCTATCACCATGTCTATAACTTCGGCACCACAACCATGATCATGGCGATGGGCATTCCGCACGAGGTGCCGCAGAGAAGAAAGGGCGAGATCGAGTTCGAGAAGTGCATCCCGATCGGCATCGTCATGGACGAACGCGTCTGCTCCGGCTCGCAGTACGTCATCGCAAGCAGAAAGCTGTTCAACTATCTGAAGCACCCGGAACTTCTCGAAGTCCCGCCGGAAGAGATTGTACAGGATATTCCGTAAGACATACGAAAAAAGCCCGCGTTTGCGGGCTTTTCAGCGTGTCAAAAAAACTTTTGACACGCAGAGCAGGCTGTTGATAAGGGTGGCAGAATTCGCGTTTTCGCGACGGAGCTATACTAAAGTATGCGACTGAGCGAAAACGCGGATAGTTTGCGGCGAAATAATAGAAAGAAAGGGCGTCCTTGCGCCCTTTCATCCTGCTAGTATTCATTTATAATATCTCGCCGCAAATGGTCTGACCCCTTTTGCGACAGCCTGAAAAGCCCGCGTTTGCGGGCTTTTTTTCGTGCCCGAAAACGGACGGATCGGGCGAAAGATGCTATGTAAAATATATGAAAAGAAATGCTTTTTCTTCTATATTATTATTTACAAAACAGAGCGGATATGGTATACTCTTATGGTAAATTGTGAGGAGATTAGGCACATGCGGATCAAGGGAATCGAATTGCATTGCTTTCGCAATTATACCGAGCTCGAGCTGTACCCGGAGCCGGGGCTGAATATCCTTTCGGGGCTGAACGCCGAGGGGAAGACCAATGTGCTCGAGTCGATCTTTTTATGCGCGCTGGGAAGGAGCCATCGCACGCCGCACGACGCGGATCTGTTGATGGAAGGTCAGATGAGCGGGAGCGTTGCGCTTTCCTTGGAGACGCGCGGCGGGTCACGTTCGATCCGCATCGAGCTGATGCGCGGCGAGCGCAAGCGCGTGTTTTTAGACGAAGCGCCGCTGAACCGCTCGGGCGAGCTGATGGGGTGCCTGAACGTCGTGATGTTTTCGCCGGAGGATCTGTCGCTTGTCAAGGACGGACCGCAGGAGCGGCGGCGGTTTCTCGATATGGAGCTCTCGCAGCTGAAGCCTTCGTACTATTACGCGCTGCAGCAGTACAATCAGGCGTTGAAAAGCCGCAACCTGCTTTTGAAGGAGGAGCCCGTTCCGTACGATATGATCGAGCTTTGGGACGAGCAGCTTTCTAAGCTCGGCGCTACGATCATGCAGGCGAGAGCCGGATTTGTGGAGGAGCTTTCCGCGAACGCGCACACGCTGCACGCGAAGATGAGCGGCACGAAGGAGATCCTCGAAACGGTCTACGAGCCGACGATCCCGGTGCAGGACTATGACACCATGCGCGAGACACTGACTGTGCAGCTCGGCGAACGGCTGGAACGCGACGTGTTCCGCGGTTTCACATCGGTCGGTCCGCATCGGGACGACCTGGGTCTGCTGCTGAACGGCAGAGATCTTCGGGTCTACGGCTCGCAGGGACAGCAAAGGACCGCGGCGCTTTCCTTGAAGCTTTCGGAGATCGACCTTGTGCGAAGGGTGCGCGGCGAACGGCCCGTCCTGCTTCTGGACGACGTATTTTCGGAGCTCGACGCAGAGCGGCAGGCAAGGCTATTGGAGGTCGTTTCCGACTGTCAGACATTTGTAACCTGCACGCATCTTGAAGAATTTGTAAAGGCGGGCGCGCTTTCGATGCAGGTGTATCGCGTGAGAAACGGAAGGGTGGTGGAGGAATAATGCTTTTGCACATCGGAGAGAACCGCTTCGTGCCGACGGCGGACGTGATTGCGATCCAGCCGGCGGACAAGGCGACCGCGGAGACGGAACGCATCATCCGCGACTGCGTGGAGGCTGGGCATTACTACCCGTCCTACGGCAGACCGAAGGCGTACGTGATCTGCTCACGCGAGAACACGACCTATGTGTATGCCGCCGCAACCGCGGTGGAGACGCTGAAAGAGCGATTGCACGACGTCGGGGTGTAACAACCCCTCCGTCAGCCAGATGGCTGACACCTCCCCTTGCACAGGGGAGGCAAGAGGGAAGGACGTAACAACCCCACCGTCACTTGGCAGGGGGCAAGACAACCCCTCCGTCAGCCAGACGGCTGACACCTCCCCTTGCACAGGGAGGCAAGACAACCCCTCCGTCAGCCAGATGGCTGACACCTCCCCTTGCACAGGGGAGGCAAGGGAATGAACGCAACACCCCCTCCGCTCCTTGCACTGGGGAGGCAAGGGGAATGAACCGCTGTAGGGGCGGATATCATCCGCCCGCGCAGCAGCAGAACGGGAAGATGGTATCTTCCCCTACATAAACAAAACAGGCAATCACAGATTGAACATAGAAACGGAGAATAGAATGGAAGATCTGCAGCATGAAGTGAGCGCGGACTACGGCGCATCACAAATTCAGGTACTGGAAGGGCTCGAGGCGGTTCGCCGCCGTCCGGGCATGTACATCGGCTCGACCGATGCGAGAGGTCTGCACCACCTTGTCTATGAGCTTGTCGACAACTCGATCGACGAAGCGATGGCAGGGTTCTGCGACCATGTCAACATTGTAATCCACGAGGGCGAAACCGTGACCGTCAGCGATAACGGGCGCGGCATCCCGGTGGGCTATCACGAGAAGACCGGCAAGGACGCGCTGGAGGTCGCGCTGACCATCCTGCACGCGGGCGGCAAGTTCGGCGGCGGGGGCTATAAGGTTTCCGGCGGTTTGCACGGCGTCGGGCTTTCCTGCGTCAACGCGCTGTCCGAGGACCTTACGGTCGAGGTGCGCCGCGGCGGAAAGATCCATCGGCAGAAGTATCAGCGCGGCATTCCAATGACGAAGGTCGAGGTCGTGGGCGAGTGCGCCGAAAACGACACCGGCACGAGCGTCACGTTCAAGCCGGACGCGGAGATCTTCGACGAGGTGAAGTTCGAGTTCGACAAGCTCAAGTCCCGTCTTCGCGAGCTGGCGTTTTTGAACGCAGGCGTACGCATCACGGCGATCGACGAGCGCGAAGAGCCGCACATGGAGCGCGACTACTGCTTTGAGGGCGGTATCCGTTCGTTCGTCTCGCACTACAACAAGAACAAAGAGGTCCTGCATCCGGATCCGATCTACTTCTCCGCAAAGCGCATGGAGAACGGCGAGGAGACCGCGACCGTCGAGATCGCCATGCAGTACAACGACGGCTATAACGAGGACATCTACACCTATGCGAACAACATCAACACGCACGAGGGCGGCTCGCATCTGGATGGCTTCAAGCAGTCGCTGACCCGCGCGATCAACGATTACGCAAGGCGCGCGAACCTCTTCAAGGAAAAGGACAGCTCGCTGTCCGGCGAGGACATCCGAGAGGGCTTGACCGCGGTCATTTCGGTCAAGCTTCAGGAGCCGCAGTTTGAGGGACAGACCAAAACGAAGCTCGGCAACGCCGATATCCGTCCGTTGGTTTCTAACACGGTCTATAAGGGACTTTCGGAGTTCTTGGACGAGAACCCGCAGATCGGCAGAATGATCGTCGATAAGTGCCTGATGGCGTCGCGTGCGCGCGAGGCGGCAAGAAAGGCAAGGGATCTGACCCGCAGAAAGACCGCTTTGGATTCGACCGCGCTGCCCGGAAAGCTTTCCGACTGTACGGAAAAGGACGCGTCGCTTTGCGAGATCTTCCTTGTCGAGGGCGACTCCGCAGGCGGCTCCGCGAAGATGGGCAGAAACCCGAAGTATCAGGCGATCTTACCGCTTCGCGGAAAGATCCTGAACGTCGAAAAGGCGCGGCTTGACAGGATGCTTAGTAGTGACGCGATCAAGTACATGATTACGGCGTTCGGCGCGGGCATTGATACCGAGTTCGATGTATCGAAGCTTCGTTATCACAAGATCATTTGCATGACCGATGCGGACGTCGACGGCAGCCATATTCGGATTTTGCTTTTGACCTTCTTCTATCGGCACATGCGTCCCTTGGTGGACGAGGGATACGTGTACATCGCGCAGCCGCCGCTCTATCGCGTGAAGCGCGGCAAGCAGCAATGGTACCTGTATTCCGACGAGGAGCTGGATGAGAAGCTCAAGGAGATCGGACCCGATCCGAAGCCGGAGATCCAACGCTACAAAGGTCTCGGCGAGATGAACCCGGAGCAGCTTTGGGAAACGACGATGGATCCCGAACAGCGTTTGATGCTGAAGGTCACTGTCGAGGACGCGGTGGAGGCGGACCGCCTCTTTACGCTGCTGATGGGCGACAAGGTCGAGCCGCGGCGCGAATTCATCGAGCAGAACGCGAAGCTCGTCACCGATCTGGACATCTGATGAGGTAAGACTATGAGCGAAACGACTAACAACGGACGCATTCGTCCGATCAATCTGGAACGCGAGATGCAGAAGAGCTTCATTGCGTACGCAATGTCGGTCATCACGAGCCGCGCGCTCCCCGACGTGCGCGACGGCATGAAGCCGGTACACCGCCGCATTCTGCACTCCATGGAAGAGCTCGGCGTTACGCCCGACAAGCCTACGCGTAAGTCCGCGCGTATCGTCGGCGACTGCATGGGTAAATACCATCCGCACGGCGACTCGTCCGTATACGACGCGATGGTGCGCCTTGCGCAGGACTTCAACACCCGATATCCGCTCGTCGAGGGGCAGGGCAACTTCGGCTCCGCCGACGGCGACGGCGCGGCGGCAATGCGTTATACCGAAGCGCGTCTTTCTAAGATGGCAATGGAAATGATGCGCGACATCGACAAGGACACGGTTGATTTCCAGCCGAACTTCGACGGCACGCAGCAGGAGCCGACGGTGCTTCCCGCGCGGTTCCCGAACCTGCTTGTGAACGGTTCGAACGGCATCGCGGTCGGCATGGCGACGAACATGCCGCCGCATAACCTCGGTGAAACGATCGACGGGCTTGTGGCTTTGATCGACAATCCCGACATCTCCGTGGATGAATTGATGCAGTACATACCCGGTCCGGACTTTCCGACCGGCGCCACGATCCTCGGCAGATCCGGCATCGCGCAAGCGTACCGCACCGGACGCGGCAAGCTCATCGTTCGCGCAAAGACCGAGATCGAACAGCTTTCCCAGAACCGCAGCCGCATCGTCGTGACCGAGATCCCGTATCAGGTCAACAAGGCGCGGCTCGTCGAGAGCATTGCGGACCTCGTACACGAAAAGAAGATCGAGGGCATTTCAGACCTTCGCGACGAAACCGACCGCAACGGCACGCACATCGTCATCGAGCTCAAGAAGGACGTCAATGCGAACGTCGTTCTGAACAATCTGTATAAGCACACGCAGCTGCAGGACACGTTCGGCGTGATCAACCTCGCGCTGGTCGACGGCGAGCCGAAGATTCTGAACCTCAAGGAGATCCTGCACTACTATCTCGAGCATCAGAAGGACGTTGTGACGCGGCGCACGCGCTACGATCTGAACCGCGCCGAGGAGCGTCTGCACATCTTAGACGGCCTTTTGCGCGCGCTCGACGTGATCGACGAGATCATCGCGCTCATCAAGGCGTCGCCGAACGGACAGGCGGCAAAGGAAGGTCTGTGCACAAAGTTCGGATTCTCCGAGCGGCAGGCGCAGGCGATCCTCGATATGCGTTTGCAGCGTCTCACCGGCCTGGAGCGCGACCGCCTCATGGAGGAGGATCGGCAGCTTCGCGAACGCGTTGCATATTTACGCACGATCCTCTCCGATGAGCATAAGCTTCTGGAGGTCGTAAAGGACGAAGCACTGGACGTCAAGGCACGTCTTGCGGACCCTCGCCGCACCGAGATCACGCAGGCGCTGGACGACATCGATCTGGACGACATCATTCAGGAAGAAGAGATGGCGGTCACCATGACGCACTTCGGCTACATCAAGCGCACCTCGTCCGAGACGTTCCGCGCGCAGAACCGCGGCGGCAAGGGCGTCAAGGGACAGGCGACGAAGGACGAGGATTATGTCGAGCGCGTGCTGGTTTCGAGCACGCATGCGCCGATCATGTTCTTCACGAACTTCGGCCGCGTATTCCGCATCAAGTGCTACGCGATCCCCGAAGCAAGCCGCACTTCGAAGGGCATCCCCGTGGTGAACCTTTTGCAGCTGCGAACCGGCGAGAAGGTCACGGCAATGTTCATCGTGCCGCGCGAGGTCGAGGAGACGGGGTATCTCGTCACCGCGACGCGCGACGGTCTGATCAAGAAGACGCGCATCTCCGAATGCATGAATATTCGCAAGGGCGGTCTCGTTCTGCAGACCGTGCGCGAGGGCGACGAGCTGATCTCGGTTGAGATGAGCAGCGGCGAGGACGAGTTCATCATCGCGTCGAGAAACGGCAAGTGCATCCGCTTCCGCGAAAGCGACGTCCGCGCCACCGGCAGAGGCGGCATGGGCGTGCGCTCGATCAAGCTGGACGGCGACGACGTCGTCATGGATATGGTGCTCGTGAAGCCCGGCGGATTGGTGCTGACCGTCACCGAAAAGGGTCTCGGCAAGCGCACCGAGGAAAGCCAGTTCGGCGTGCAGGGACGCGGCGGCAAGGGCATTCTCGCCATGAAGGCGACCGAAAAGACCGGCGGACTCGCGTGTCTCAAGATGACCACCGAGGACGAGGATCTGCTGCTCGTGCGCGACGACGGCGTGATCATGCGCATGCCGGTCGATCAGATCTCGATCATCGGCAGAAACACGCAGGGCGTGCGGCTGATGTCGCTCGATGGCGAAACGAAGATCGCAAGCGTCGCGCTTTTACCGCATCAGGAGATCCTGCCTGATGAGGAAGGGGAAGCGACGGAACCGGCGCAGACGAATACCGACGCGCCCGAAGGAGAAAACTGAGGATGTTAAGACTGCCGACTGCATTGAAAGCGTTTTCAGACGTGCTCAAGAATGAGGGCGTGACGCTCTATGCGGTCGGCGGCTGCGTGCGCGACGCGCTGCTCGACCGCCCCGTACACGACGTCGATCTGACGAGTTCGCTGAAGCCGGACGAGCTGATCGAGCGCGCAAAGGCGTTCGGAATCGAAGCGCGGACCGTGCAGAAAACGCTCGGCACCGTGCTGCTCACCGTCGACGGCACGGCGTACGAGCACACGACCTTTCGCACCGAATCCTACGGCACGGGCGGCACGCACCGACCGGACGCGGTACGGTTTGCGGCTTCGCCGGAGGAGGACGCGTTTCGGCGCGACTTCTCGGTCAACGCTCTGTACGAATCCGTTTCGGACGGCACGCTCGTCGATCCGACCGGCGGATTGAAGGACCTCGAACGCCGCTTGCTGAGAACCGCGACGGCGGACCCGGAGATTATTTTGCGGGACGACGGACTGCGGATCCTGCGGCTTGTGCGCTTTGCCGCCGCGCTGGATTTTGCCGTCGATCCGAGAACGTGGGACGCGGCAAGGGCGAACGCCGCGCTGCTCGAGGACGTCGCGTGGGAGCGTAAGCGGCAGGAGCTGGACCGGATCCTGACGGGACCGCGCGTTTACGAAGCGCTTTCGATGCTTCGCGACGTCGGCGCGCTGCCGTATCTTTTGCCGGAGCTTACGGCGTGCGACGGCGTGCAGCAGCGAAAGGACCACCATAAATACGACGTGCTGTCGCATATGTTCCATACATGCGAGAACACGCCAAACGAGCTCGGCTGTCGGCTCATCGGGCTTTTGCACGACGTCGGCAAGCCGGAGGCGAAGCGCCGCGACGGGAACCTGTACGCGCACGACGTGTACGGCGAAGCGATCGCGAAGAAGGCGCTCGAACGGCTGAAATATCCGAACGCGCTGATCGGGCGCGTCACGGCGGCGATCCGCGTCCACATGTTCGATCTCTGCGAAACAGCTTCGGAGGCGACGCTTCGAAAGCGCTTCGCTGTGCTCGGACGCGAGCGGACGGAGGATCTGATCATGATCCGCGAGGCGGACATTCGCGGAAGCGGCTACAAAACCGCGTATGTCGCCGAACGCTGGCGGGACGTGTATGAGCGGATGCTTTCTGAGCACGCGCCGTTCTCGGAAAACGAGCTCGCCGTTACGGGCGCGGATATTATGAAGGAGCTCGGACTTTTGCCCGGCGAGCGCGTCGGGCGAATCAAACGTCAGCTGCTTCTGCACTGCGCCGTTCACCCGCAGGAGAACCGCAGGGATGCGCTTTTGCGCCGCATGCACGACTACGCGTAAGCAACATTTCTGTGTGGTTTTTGTGAATAATTCCGATTCTGCCTTGCGGATGGGAAAAAATGTGTTATGATGATGCTGATGCAGAATGCACACGGTAATATGAGGATTTGATATGAACAACAGGCAAAAACAAAAACGGGCGGCGCTCGCGGTCATACTGATCATCCTGCTCGCGGTCATCGTGGCGATCTCCGTCGCGGTGAGCTGCGGGACGAGCAAGTGCGCCTCCGCTTCGACGGCGGGCGTACAGAGCAAGTCCGACGTGATCGTCAGCGAGATCCTGGCGAGCAACAAGCAGACGGTTCGCGATCCGCTCGGCACGTACAGCGATTACATCGAGCTGTACAACAGAAGCGACAAGGACGTCGATCTGTTCGGCTACGGGCTGACCGACGACGAGACGTCGATCTGGACGTTCCCGAGCGAGTCCATCATCAAGGCGCACGACTATCTGGTCGTGTGGTGCATGAAGGACGATCCGACCGGCGGCAACCATTATCTGATCCAGCACAACGACGACGGCACGTCGACCAAGGTCATCGTCGCCGATTTTGCGCTGTCGAAAAACGACGTGCTCCGCTTCGTCGATCCCGCGGGCAATACGCTCGTGGCGGTCGATCTTTCCGGGTTCTATTCCGGACAGCGCGGCAACGCGAACGCCTACGGCGCAGGCGACGGCACGGTCAGCGAAACGATCGCCGCCGACGGCAATTCGTTCATTTATGAAGACGACGGCGGCTGGATCCTGATGAAGCCGACGCCCGGATTCCCGAACACGGAAGAGGGCTTGAACGCATACCTTGCGACGCGTCAGGCGGACGCCGAAACGGGCATTGCCGAAACGACGGACTGTCCGGTCCGCGTGACCGAGTTCATGGCGTCGAACGGGACCGCGCACAAGGCGCCCGACGGAACCTACTGCGACTGGATCGAGCTGTACAATTCCGGCAGCAGCGCGTTCGATCTTTCGGGCTACTGCCTGTCCGACGACATCTCGAAGCCCGGCAAGTTCATGTTCCCCGAGGGCTCGCGCATCGAAGCATATTCGTATCTCGTGCTGTATCACACGGCGACGCCTGTTTCCGGCGTATACTGCTTCGACTTCGGCCTTTCCTCGCAGGGCAACGAAACGCTGCTGTTCACCACGAAGAACGACCTGATCGTCGATCTGATCGAGTTCGGTCCGCAGGAAAAGAACTGCTCCTATGCGCGCATCTACACGAACGGACAGTTCGATCCCTATGCGGCGTTTGAAAAATCGGACAAGCCGACCCCCGGCTATGACAACACCGTCAACGGACGCGCGCTGTTCGAGGAGAAGGAAAACGGCCCGATGGGCGTTCACGACATCTCCTTAAACGAGATTCTCGTAAACGGCTACCGCGTGGTCTACGCATATTCGAACAGCACCAAGAGCGAGCGTCCCTATGACGACGATCTCGGAAGCTGGATCGAGCTGTACAACAAGTCCGACGCGACCGTGAACCTTTCGGGGTATTCGATCACGGACAACGAACGCAAGCCGAGGAAATGGGTTTTTCCTGACGGAACGAGTATCGCCGCAAAAGGATATCTCGTCCTGCAGCTCAACGGCAGCCTGCCCCGCGAAGGACAGTCCGAAAAGGACGTGACGGCGGAGCAGCGCCTGTATGAGGTCAATTTTGATATCGCCGCGGCAGGGGAGACCCTGTATCTTTACGACGCGGCGGGCACGCTGATCGATCGCGTTGCGGTGCCTGCGTCCCGCGCGTGCGTCTCCTACGGGCGCGACGCGAGCGGCGCATGGAAGCTGTTCGATAAGCCCACTGAGGGCGCGGCGAACGACACGAACGGCCGCGGACTGTACTGCGAAGCGGCGGCGGTCGATACGCACAGCGGCATCTACCAGGGCGTGCAGACGGTGAACATCACCGTTCCCGAGGGGTGCTATGCGACCTATACGCTTTCGTGCGGCAAGGAGAACGACCCGGTCAAGACCACGGCGCCGACCGAAACGTCCACGCGCGTGTCGGGACCGATCGCGATCAAGGAAAACACCGTGCTTCGCGTACGCACGTTTTCCGACGACAACAGCCGATACCCGAGCGACGTCAAGTCCTATACCTACGTGATCGTGGGCAACGAGGAAACGCCCGAGGCGCACAACACCACGCTGCCCGTCGTGTTCCTCGTCACCGATCCGGAGAACCTTTGGGACACGAAGTACGGCATGTACGTCAAGGGCAACGACTACACCGGAAAGGGCGGGCCGGACGAGATCGAGATCAACGAGACCATGGGCAAGTACGCCAACTTCAACATGCGCGGTCTCATGTGGGAAAAGCCCGCAACCTTTACCTATATGGACGCGGGCGGCAACACGGTCCTTTACGAGACCGATCTCAACATCCGCGTGTTCGGCGCGTTCTCAAGAAAGCTTGCGCAGAAGGGCATTGCACTTGTCACGAGAAAGGGCGTCGGCGATTCGCCGATGGAGTATTCCTTCTTCGACAACCGTCCGTTCACGTCCTATAAGTCTTTGGTGCTGCGCGCATCGGGACAGGACGCGGCGCTGTCGCGCATCCGCGACGTACTGGTGCAAAGCCTGCTTGACGACGCAAACGTCGATATCGCGAACCAGGCGTTCATCCAGTGCATCGTGTATATCAACGGACAGTATTGGGGCGTCTACAACCTGCGCGAGAAGATCAGCAAGCATTACATCGCGCAGCATTACGGCGTCGAGGACGAGGATACGATCGATATCTTAAAGGGCAACGGCAACAACGAACAGTGCATCGTCTGCAGCAACGCCTATGAGAGCGCGAGCAAGGGGCTCAAGGATTATCAGGATCTGATCAAGTACTGTGAGGACCGTAACTGCAACCTGTCCAATCAGGCGGATTACGATTATGTTTGCTCGCAGGTCGACGCGGACCAGTTCGCAATGTACTGCGCGTTCGAGATCATCATCGGCAACACGGACACCGGCAACATCAAGTGGTGGCGCTCGAGCGAAAAGGACAACAAGTGGCGCTGGATCCAGTACGACTACTGCTGGGCGATGAACGGCGACAATCCGAGCCAGGATGCGGACAAGTCCACGGGCTATCGGCGAGACTTCTTCTGGCGGTACTTCGATCCCGAGGGTCACGGCGCGGGGAAGGGCTTCTCGACCGTGCTCGGACGTTCGATGCTGTCGAACAACGAGTTTGTGAAGATCTTCTTAAAGTACTGCGCGTACTTCTATAACGAGGTTTACACGCCGGAAAAGATCAACGCGAAGGTCAACGTGCTGCAGGAGAACATCCGCAAGGAGATGGAGACCTACGACCTCGTTCGCTGGAGACCGTATCACGATCTTTCGACCAAGGGCTGGAACTCGCACGTCGACAAGATCCGCCAGTACGCGAACAACTATCAGAACTGGTATCTCTATTACTGCCAGAACTTTATCAACAAGCATACGAACTATCATCTCAGCGACGAAGAGATGATCCAACTGTTCGGAAAGGTGGGCAAGATTTCATGACCTTGAAGATCAAGCCGAACGCCAAGGGCTACCGGCATGAGCTGAAATACGTGATCTCCGACGCGGACGCCGAGCTTCTGGCGATCCGCCTCGGCGCCGCCATGACGCCGGATCCGTATGCGGCAAAGACCGGCGGCGGGTATCATATCCGGAGCCTGTACTTCGACGATCCCTATGACGTCGCGGTCGAGGAAAAGGTCGCGGGCGTGCAGTACCGCGACAAGTGGCGCATCCGCATCTATAACTTTTCCGACCGCGTGATCAAGCTGGAGCGCAAGCACAAGAACGGACAGTTCATCAAAAAGGACAGCATGTCGCTGACCCGCAACCAGTGTGAAGCGCTGATCTCCGGCGCGTATACCTTCCTTCTGTATCAGAATAACCCGTTTGCGAAAGAGGCGTACGCCGCGCTTCGCACCGAGGGACTGAAACCGAAGGTCCTCGTCGATTACTATCGACAGCCGTTTGTGTTTCCGCTCGAGGACGTACGCATCACGCTCGACCGGAACATTCGAACGGGCTACTTCTCGACCGATCTCTTTAACCCGCACGCGATCACTTATCCCGCGACGGAGTTGGTCGGTCAATGCGTGCTCGAGGTCAAGTTCAACAATTACCTCGACCCGCATATCGCTGCGCTCGTGCAGCTTCCTGCCTCGCTCAAAACGGCGGCAAGTAAGTACCTCTTTTGCAGACAATATGACTGCTGATGTTATAAGGAAGAAAGGAATTATTGGAGGATCATATGGAATCTTTTACCAACTCGCTCAAGGAAGTCTTTAACTTCTCTACCAACCAGGTCGTGCCGGTGCTGGTGACCGTTGCGCTCGCGTTCGTGATCGGGCTCTTCGTATACCTCATTTACCGGCTCACGTTCTCCGGCGTGATCTACTCGAAGACCTTCAACATGAGCCTCGTCATGCTGACGATGGTTTCCACGCTGGTCATTCTCATCATGTCGAACAACGTCAAGCTGTCGCTGGGCATGGTCGGCGCGCTGTCCATCGTGCGTTTCCGTACCGCGATCAAGGATCCGATCGACACTGTGTTCATGTTTTGGGCGATCGCAGAGGGCATCGTGCTCGGCGCGGGCTTCTATCTTGCCGCGATCATCGGCGCGATTCTGATCGGCGTGTTCATGCTGCTGCTCGCTTCGTCCAAGAAAAAGGCGTCCCTGCCGTACCTTCTGATCCTGCACTACGAAGAACGTGCTTCGAAGCAGATCAAGTCCATGGTCGCGCAGATCCCCTATGCGCGCGTCAAGTCCAAGACCGTTCAGCGCGAGGGCATTGAGCTTGCGGTCGAGCTCCGCGTCCGCTCCAGCGAGACCGGCTTTGTCGACAAGTTCCTGCGCGTCGACGGCGTCTACGACGCAACGCTGATCGCACATCAGGGCGACATGATTTCCTAATTAAGAAACATTCGGATCGGAAGCATCGCAAGGTGCTTCCGATTTTTTGACGCTCATGCCTGCGCCTATGAATCGCAGCGCGCGTCGTCCCCGACGCCCCGTCAAGAACATGCACAACGATGTAACACTTTTGCCTCCCGGATTGTCTAAATAATAGAAAAAGCATCAATTTTGAAATGACGGAGGGAATGCGGAATGCGGAAAACGGCGGCAAGGCTGATTCTTGTACTTTTGCTGGTCATTTTTGCTCTGGGCTGCGAGCCAAAGGGTGATACACTGGTCATACGGAACAACGGTTACATCAGTTACCGGCAAAGAAACGAAGGCGACATTCAAGATCCGTGGGGAGGCTTCCGCGTTGAATGGAAGCAAAACGGCTGTGTACTGTCATATAACGACAGAAGCGGAACGGAAATAACAAAACGGCTGACGACCGGAGAGACGTTTCAGATCGAAACATCCGGAATCCCCGTGCTTGTTTACGATTTTTATCTGTGCAAGGAAGGCGATCCGCTTCCGAACGGATGGGACGAGATCAAGCAAAGACAGGATCGGATCGAATCGGTGCAAGCGGAATACGGAAGCATGTACAGCTATGAACGGTCAAGAGACACTGAAGCGGAGAAGCAACTGTTTCAAGCAGCGCTTGACGCAATCGGCGTTGAGGCTGATGTGGATCGATGGTATAGATTCTTTTTGGAAGCGACATGGTCTAACGGTGACTGTTCAATGACATTCACAGATGCGACTGCCAAGAAGAATCTAAACGAAACAAAACTGACGTTGACTGATGATGACGGAAATGTGCTTGTCATCTACAACGCATATTGGTGTGAATACAACGGTGAATTCTATTACTGTTACATTGAATAGCAACCATATTGCGTTTACAGGAATCCGGCATAATTCCCTGCGCAAGCCGGTGCAAACGTTCTGTAGGGGCGTCGTCCCCGACGCCCTGCTGAGACGCTGACGATTCGAAAGACATATGCAAACCGGTGGGGACGGGCAATGCCCGTCCGCTGGATTAACATGTGGGGTATAGAATGAATTGTGCTTGCGCACATGAATTGCCTGCGGCATGAAATGTGCCTGCGCACATGAATTGTCTTCGACATGAAATGTGCTGACGCACGTGGAGAGACCGAAATGATTTTGAGAGGGACAAAAATATATAGTGAAAAATGTCAAAAAGGGGGTTGACAAAGTGGGGAAAGGGGAGTAATATAAGGCACGTTCGCGACAGAAAACGAGCGTGAGCACCGGGCGGGACGGAAACGGGCCGCGAAAAAAACTTCAAAAAGTTTGAAAAAAGGTGTTGACAAACGAAGAGAGTTGCGGTACAATAACAAAGCTGTCACGCAAAACGGACAGCGAAGCACCTTGAAAACTATATAGTGCATCAACAAACAAGCCAAGTCAATTCATAATGAATTACGGACGCAAAAAAGAACACGACCAAGCGAAAAAATAAGTGAGCAACAGTGTTGAGAGACACTGAAGAGATTGAACTCAAGAGTTTGATCCTGGCTCAGGACGAACGCTGGCGGCGTGCCTAACACATGCAAGT